>JAHJNL010000054.1 GCA_018820855.1 Pseudomonadota bacterium
ATATCAAATGCCCTGGAAGTGGAGAGGAGAAAAAGATGAAAGTAGTTGCCTTTTGCGGAAGTGCCAGAAAAGATGGAAATACTGCCCTGTTGTTAAAGACTGCCCTGGCAGAGCTTGAGGCTGCCGGGGTTGAAACCGAGCTGGTACAGTTGGCAGGCAAGGAAATTCGTGGCTGTATTGCCTGTTATGAATGCTTCAAGAGGAAAGATGGCCGGTGCGCTGTGGAAAAAGATATTATCAACGACTGCCTTGACAAGATGAAGGGGGCAGATGCAATCCTCCTTGGTTCACCAACCTATTTTGCCGATGTTTCCTCTGAAATGAAGGCCCTGATGGATCGTTGTGGGATGGTCAGCCGAGCCAATGATGATCTGTTTAAAAGAAAACTGGGAGCAGCGGTGGTTGCAGCGCGGCGTGCTGGCGCTATACATGTCTTTGATTCCATAAATCATTTTTTCCTCATTGGCCAGATGATCGTTGTTGGGTCCAATTACTGGAATATCGGTATGGGCAGGGAAAAAGGTGAGGTTGCCAAGGATGAAGAGGGCATGAATACCATGAAGGTCCTGGGGCAGAATATGGCATGGGCTCTGGAAAAGTTGCGATAGGAGCCGTTCGGTGAGCAGAGAAGATAGGCAGGTGACCATCCTGGTAGTGGATGACGAACAGGTGCATCGCTATATGCTCTGTTCCATGTTTAAGGAGTGGGGCTGGAAGTGTGTAGAGGCCGATGATGGGCGTACCGCTGTGGAGGCTGTGGAAAAGTTTGTCTATGATGCGGTGCTCATGGACGTGCGTATGGCCCGCATGGACGGGATGGAAGCCTTTAACCGGATTCATGCTGCACATCCTGCCCTGCCTGTGATTATCATGACCGCCTATTCCTCCGTGGACGCGGCAGTGGAGGCCATTAAGCACGGGGCCTATGACTATCTTACAAAACCTCTGGATTTTGACCGGCTGCGACTGACCCTGGAACGGGCTGTGGACCGGAAACAGGTGGAAGAGAAGAAGCGGGAAAGGCAAAAAGTCAGGCCTGAGCCGATGCCTTCTGCCATTATCGGGGCTTCACCTTCCATGCAGGAATTGCTGGAGATGATTTCCTATGTGGCTCCTACTGAGGCAACTGTTCTCATCACCGGTGAGTCTGGTACCGGCAAGGAGCTGGTTGCTGCCGAACTGCATAAAAACAGTGAACGCCGGAACGGGCCTTTTGTTCGCGTCAACTGTGCGGCACTGGCCGAAGGGCTACTCGAATCCGAGCTCTTTGGTCATGAGAAGGGGGCCTTTACCGGGGCAGACAGGCGGCGGGAGGGAAAGTTTGTTCAGGCATCCGGCGGGACTTTATTTCTGGATGAAATAGGGGAAACCAGTCAAGCCATGCAGGTCAAGATGCTGCGGGTTCTCCAGGAACATGAATTGCAGCGTGTGGGCGGCGAGGAGACCATTCGTACTGATGCCAGAATTATCGCTGCCACCAACCGTGATCTGGAAGAAGAGGTTCGGGCCGGGAATTTTCGTGAAGACCTCTATTACCGATTGAATGTTGTGACTGTGGCCGTGCCTCCCCTCCGGAACCGTGCTGAGGATATTCCACTGCTGGTAAACCACTTCGTCGGCAAGTTTTCCGAGAAAAACAGGCGGGTGGTCTCAGGCATAACGCCGCAGTGTATGGAACTGCTTACCGCCTACCATTGGCCCGGGAACGTACGGGAGCTGGAAAATGCCATAGAACGAGGGGTGATTCTCATGCGGGGAGAACATCTCACCGAGAAGAATCTGCCTCTGCCCATTCAGAAACAGGGACGGAAGGATCAGGATGGGTCTGACCAGTCGCTTTCTCTTGAGGAAGTGGAAAAAAAACAAATTCTTAAGACGTTGGAAGATACGGGAGGCAATAAGAGCGAGGCTGCCAGGAGGTTGGGCATTACCCGAAAAACCCTGCAGAACAAACTCCATAAGTATGAAGATGTTTGATGGTTTCAGGGAAATGTTTCATTAGCTTCGGTGTCTTTTTTCTCAGTCATCCATGATTTCAATCCTTCATACGTTCGTTAATTATGACAATGTAATGACAGCCGTCAGCGTCAGTTGACTATGCCATATGGCTGTGGTAATGGCTAGAGGCTGAATGTTAAAGAGTATAGGTTGGAGCTTGTGGGGTTTTCCTCCGGTCTTCAGCTTTTAATTATAGAATTTAAGTTAATTAGAGGGAGCGATTCAATGAGGACAGATATCGTCCATATTGGTGCTGGTGAACTGACATACGAGATTCGCAATATCGTCAATGTAGGACTGAAATTACAAAAACTTGGACTGAACACCAACTGGGAAAATATTGGTGATCCCATTGCCAAGGGGGAAAAAATTCCTCTGTGGATGAAAGAGATCGTTTCCGATGCGGTGATGCAGGATGCCACCTACGGCTACTGTCCCACCAAAGGTGTACTGGCCACCCGTGAATTTATAGCCGCCGAGACTAATAGGCGGGGCGGGGTGCAGATTGACCCTGAAGATATTATCTTTTTTAACGGTCTGGGCGATGCCATTTCCAAGATCTTCGGATTTTTGCGTCGGACGGCCCGAGTCCTGGTTCCGACTCCAAGTTATACCACCCATTCTTCTGCTGAGGCAGCCCATGCCGGTGACAAGCCCTTAACGTATATCCTCGATCCCAACCATCTCTGGTATCCGGATCTGGATGATCTGGAAAAGTCCATAAAGTACAATCCTGCCGTGGCCGGTATCCTCATCATTAACCCAGATAATCCCACAGGAGCGGTTTACCCCACGTATATCCTGGAGGCCATTGTTGAGATTGCCAAGCGTTATGATCTATTCATCATCTGCGACGAAGTCTATCACAATATCGTTTATAACGGTACCTCCACATCACCGCTTTCGGATGTGATAGGTGATGTGCCGGCTATTGCCATGCGCGGTATTTCCAAGGAGATGCCCTGGCCCGGTTCCCGCTGCGGATGGATCGAGGTGTACAACGGGGACAAAGACCCCATGTTTGCCAAGTACATTCAGTCCATTCTCAATGCCAAGATGGTGGAGGTCTGTTCCACGACTCTGCCGCAGACTGTTTATCCCAAGGTGGTGCAGCATCCAAAATACCAGGGTTACCTGGAAGAGCGAATCAGCCGTTATGAGAAGTTTTCCAATATCGCCTATGATTGTCTCAAAGATGTGAAAGGGGTGCTGGTCAACCGTCCCAATGGTGCATTTTACATGAGTGTCTGTTTTGAACTGGGAGCCCTTACCCACAACCAGACTCTGCCCATTGATAATGTTGAGGTGAAAAAACTGGTCGAATCGCTGGTAAGTGCTCCCGGGACATCGGTGGATAAGCGTTTCGTCTACTATCTTCTCGGAGCTACCGGTATCTGCGTGGTCCCTCTGACTTCTTTTGCCACAGAGCTCCAGGGCTTCAGGGTGACTCTGCTTGAACGCGACGAAGGGGTGTTTCGCAAGGTCTTCACAACTATGGCCGAAGCTATGACGCAGTATCTGGCAAGTTAATCGGTGAACATGCGTCAATATTTTAAAGCACTTCATTTTCGGGAAGAGACTCTACAGGAGGTGCTGCCATAGCACTTGTCAGCGGTAACACGGGTGGATTGAAAAAGAACCAGTTGAAGCTGCTGGATCATCTGGCTGGTATGCGGGGGAGCAGGGATCATGTAATCGAACCCGAGATGGCTCGCTCCCTCTGTCAGCTCTCCTTTGAAATGAATCGGCAGATCGGCCTTCTTCTTCAACGCTCCGGAAAGGTGGAAGCAGTAATTGTCGGTGATTTCAAAGGGATCATGATTCCCTTGCTTTCTCACATCCGCAGCAGGGGGCGTCTTAAGGGGCTGCGTCTGGTCCATACCCATCTGGCTGGAGAGGATATAAGTGACGAAGATCTGATGGATCTTCTCTTTCTCCGTCTCGATCTTTTATCGGTTTTGAAAGTAACCGATGGAGGGCTTCCGGAACAACTCTATTCTGTTCATCTTCTGCCGGATGCCCGTGAAGGCAAAAGCTGGGCCTTCCTTCCTCCTGTCCATCCTGCCAATCAGCAGGATTCTTTTGAAGAGTTTATTCAAGCCCTGGAAGGGGAATTCACCCGTAAAGACACCGTTACAGCGGTGGAGAGTGGAGTAGACCGTGCCATTCTGGTCAGTGTCTCCACCCAGTCTCTGATCCGTGCTGAGGAGTCTATGGCAGAACTGGTGGAACTGGCTCGCTCTGATGACATTGTGGTGCTTGAGACGGTACTGCAGCGGCGGCGTAAGGTGAATCCCCGTTTTATTCTGGGCAAGGGGAAGCTTGCCGATATCATGATTCGGGCTCTGCAGCTGAATGCCAACCTCCTGATTTTTGACCAGGAGCTCAACCCCTCGCAGATTCGTTCCATTACCGATTATACCGAGATGCGGGTCATTGATCGAACCCAGCTTATTCTCGATATTTTCGCTCACCGCGCCTTGAGCAGAGAGGGAAAATTGCAGGTGGAGATGGCCCAGTTGAAATACATGCTGCCCAGACTCTCTTCTCGGGATGATGCCCTTTCGCGTCTGACCGGCGGCATTGGGGCCAGGGGGCCTGGAGAGACCAAGCTTGAGATCGACAGGCGCCGCATCAATGATCGGCTGGCGAAATTAGGCCGGGAATTGAAAACTGTGAGTCAGGAGCGGTACCGGCGTAGATCCCGGCGCAGGAAAAAAGAGCTGCCGGTCCTTTCCCTGGTCGGCTATACCAATGCCGGAAAGTCAACGTTGCTGAACACGCTTACCAAAAGTGATATCGTGGCCGAAGATAAACTCTTTGCCACCCTTGATCCAACCAGTCGCCGCCTTCGTTTTCCACGGGATATGGAGGTGCTGGTTACCGACACTGTCGGTTTCATTCGTCATCTTCCGGTGGATCTCCTGCAGGCATTTTCAGCTACCCTGGAAGAACTGGAGGAGGCAGATCTCCTGGTTCATGTCATCGATCTTTCCAACCCCTCTTTCCGGGAGCAGGTAAAGGTAGTGGAGGATTTGCTCCGTGAACTTGAATTGAGTACAGTTCCCTGCCTGAAACTCTTTAACAAGGCGGATAAGCTGGTGGATGGTGAGATGTTGCTGGCAGAAGCGGAAAGGGAAGGGATTGTGATCAGTGCCCTTGACCGGGAAACGCTGACACCGTTTCTGGAAAAAGCACAGGCAATGATGGGGAAGATTTTACAGGGCTAGTATCAGCAGGGCTGGAGGTAAAATCCGAGATCCTTGCCGATGTCACCTGGATCCAGGAATTCGCAACCGATATTGTTTTCCCTGACGGACCGGATAATCACCTCTTTGCAGAGTTTGGTCTGTTTCTTGTTGTCGAGTGTGAAATTGATGGTTGCCTTTTGGCCGACATTGATATTGTGGTGGCCTGATACGGAAAATCCAACGCCACTGCGTGAGATGTTGAAGACCAGCATTCTTCCGCCTCCACTGGTTGGAGGGCCGGTGAGGTTGTAAATTCCCTCTATCTTTGTAGGTTTTCGGTAGGTTTTGCGAAAATCAAGGGCAATCACGAAAGCGTGGCCGCAACTGCAGCGGGTTTTGAGGGTGTGTTTGTTGTCTCGAAATTTGCCAACGGCTATATCTTTGATGAGGTCACACTGCGGGCATCGGATTAAGGCCGTGTCATTGCTCTTTACAAATGCCTTTTGAACATCCATACCATGTTGCTGCGTGGTTAACATTCGTGTTCACCTCTTTCAGGGCTACATGATAAAGGATTACCCGTTGCCTTCTGCCCCAGAGTCTTCTTTTTAACTCAGTTCTGCCAAAAGTATCTCGTACTGTTTGCGGTACTCCTTTTGTACAATAACAATTATAAGATATTTTACTATAGGTAGAATTACCCATTTCTCGTTCTGTGATTCTCTTTGTGGTCAGATAACTCAAGGTGACAGGGTTTCTTTCCCCCTAAGGAGACTATACAATAAGTAGGGGGAACAGGTGAAATGTTTTTTGCTCCTTTTGGGAATTAGTCGTAAATGATAGCTGTGTACCGTTCGAGAATCTCCTCAGTTTCTCTGTCCAGGTCACTTGCAACCTCATGGATTTGGTATTCCTGCTTGCAGCCGGTACAGCGCAAGCGAATGCGCCGGCATTGGCGGAGAACCTCAAGCTTTTCGTTACATTTTCGACATTTCATGGGGATAACTGCTAAACAGTGTGTTTGGAATAAAAGTAAATTGGCTGACTGCAGTATTGCGAGCGATTGGCAGTGTTACACCTTGGCCTGTTCTGTCTGGTGAACAACAGTCACACGCTGTGAGGCAGACAGAACTGGCCAAGGTGGGGGGCTGCTATATGCTCACGTTAGCTGAGCAGTTGTTCGCGGGTAAACAGAGATTCTAATTTGTAACCGGCCTTGGCCAGAACATCAGCGCCGCCTTCCTGACGTTCAACAACGGTAATAACAAGTCCTACCTTGAAACCCTGGGACTCCACCCGTTCAATAACCTGAAGCAGGGTGCCTCCTGTGGTAACGACATCTTCGAGCAGGGCAACCCGGCAGCCGGGAGCCATGTTGCTCATTCCTTCGATGTAGTTACCTGTTCCATGCCCTTTGGCTTCTTTGCGGACAATGAAGGCCGGTATCGGGCAATTTTCCAGGTGGCTGACTACAGAAACCGCTGATACCAGAGGGTCTGCCCCCAGGGTCATGCCGCCAACTGCTTCAATGGGTTCTTCGGCTTGCTTGATGATATCCAGGATGAGCTTACCACAGAGATAGCCTCCTTCAGCCGAGAGGGTGGTCTGTTTGCCATCGATATAAAAATCTGAGGTCTTACCCGAGGTGAGGGTGAAGGTGCCTTTCCGGTAGGATTTTTCAAGGAGGATTTCTTTTAGTCGTTGTCTGTCACTCATGATTAATTGTTGGGTTGGGTGTTAATAAAAAAACTTTTCCTGGAAAATCCGAGAAAGGTTCCATGATATGTTGGATTTTATTTCTTCGTAAATCTACTTGTTTTTCCTCTAGGAACAAAGAAAAAACTCGCAAAAACAAAAAATACAATGTTATTTTGAACAATTGACTGTCAGTTGTAGGCCTGGCGATAAAAGTATTCAATACAGAAGAAAGTAAGGAGCATATATGTGCGGGATTGTAGGATATGTGGGGAGTCGACGTGTTGTGCCCGTGGTAATGGAGGGATTGAAGCGCCTGGAATACAGGGGGTATGATTCTGCAGGCATCGTCTATCTCCAGGACGGTGTGCTGAAAAAACATCGCAGTGAAGGGAAACTTCAAAATCTTGAAAATATCCTGGGTGATGCCATTGGTGCCTCTTCTCATATCGGTCTGGGACATACCCGCTGGGCAACCCATGGTGCCCCAACCACTGAAAATGCACACCCCCATAGTGACTGCAGTGGAGAGCTGGTCGTTGTCCATAATGGTATTATTGAAAATTACCATTCTCTGCGCGGCGAGCTTCTGGAAAAAGGCCATCGCTTTGCCTCTGAAACCGATACCGAAGTCCTTGCCCATCTTATTGAAGAGTATCTCGACGGCGATCTTCGTGAGGCCGTAACAAAGGCCCTGGCCAGGGTGGAGGGTTCCTATGCCCTGGGTGTCCTCTGGACCGGTATGCCGGATACCCTGATCGCTGCCCGTAATCATAGTCCTCTGGTCTTGGGTGTCCATGATGAGGAGGGGACCTTTATGGCCTCTGATGTTCCGCCTCTGCTTCCCTATACCGATAAGGTTATCTTTCTCGATGATCAGGAGTTGGCTGTCCTGCGTGCCGATAGCCAGAGCATCTATTCCCTGAAGAGCGGAAAAGAGGTGATAAAAGAGACCAAGGTCATTGCCTGGAACTCCGCCATGGCCGAGAAGGGTGGGTATAAACACTTCATGCTCAAAGAGATTTATGAGCAGCCCCGGGCCATCATTGACACAGTGAGCGGTCGCATCAATCCGGAGACCGGCAATGTTGATCTGCCGGAGATGAATCTCAGCGATCAGGATCTGGCCGGTATCGAGCGTATCTTTCTGGTGGCCTGCGGCACCTCCTGGCATGCCGCTCTGGTGGCCAAGTACTGGATAGAGCGTTGGGCAGGAATTCCCGTGGAGGTGGATATTGCCTCGGAATTCCGCTATCGGAGACTGCTGATCAACGACCGTGTCCTCACTGTTGCTATTTCCCAGTCCGGAGAAACCGCTGATACCCTGGCTGGAATCAGACTGGCCAAAAAGCTAGGCTCCAAAATCGTCACCATCTGTAATGTGGTGGGCTCCACCATGACCCGCGAGGCCCACGGGACGATCTACACCCATGCCGGTCCGGAAATCGGCGTGGCCTCGACCAAGGCCTTTACCTCGCAACTGGCAGCACTGTTTCTCTTTACCCTTTTTCTGGGGGAAAAGCGGGGGACCATGCCGCCTGAAAAGCGTTTGCAGCTGGGCAGGGAATTGATCGCGCTTGCCGAGGTTATTCGAGAGGCGTTGCCTGTGTTGCAGGCTGAAATCCGGGAGCTGATCGAAAAATATTATGACAGCCGCGACTTCCTCTTTGTGGGCAGGGGGCTCAATTTTCCCATTGCTTTGGAAGGGGCACTGAAACTGAAAGAGATCTCTTATATCCATGCCGAAGGCTATGCCTCGGGTGAACTGAAACATGGCCCAATTGCCCTTGTCGATAAGGATATGCCCATCCTGGCTCTGACACCCAGGGATGCTGTTTATCAGAAATCGATATCCAATGTGGAGGAAATCAAGGCCAGGCAGGGACGTATTATCTTGATCGGCACCAGAGGTGACGGCCACCTGAAAACCATCACCGACGATGTCGTCTACCTTCCGGCTGTGCATGAGGAGCTCAATCCCATCCTCTATACCATCCCGGCCCAGCTCCTCGCCTACGAGATCGCCACCAGGCGCGGATGTGACGTGGATCAGCCGCGGAATTTGGCGAAAAGTGTAACCGTAGAGTAGTTTTGGAAGGTTGAGAAAGGGAAGAACAGGGGAAGTTGAGATGATTTCAATTGGATTGGAAAATCTGGCCGATTCAGGCCTTTTGCTGAAGAATAAACGGCTGGGCCTTCTCTGCAACCAGGCTTCTACAGACCGGGGTCTGCGTCATAGCAGGGATGTCCTGCGTGAGCTCTACGGCGACGGGCTAACCTGCCTGTTTTCTCCCCAGCATGGCTTTTTCTCCGAAAAGCAGGATAATATGATCGAATCGGATCATCAAAAAGACCCGGTGAGCGGTTTGCCTGTCTTCAGTCTCTATGGCGAAACCAGGAAGCCGGATGCTGCCATGTTTGAGGATCTCGATGTTCTGCTTATTGATATCGTAGATGTGGGGACGCGGGTTTATACCTTTCTCTACACCATGGCCTATTGTCTGGAGGCTGCGGCAGAGTATGGCAAACAAGTAGTGGTCCTAGACAGGCCTAATCCAGTGGGTGGGGCGGCTGTGGAGGGCAATATCCTGAACGCTGACTGTGCCTCCTTTGTGGGACTCTATCCCATACCCATGCGTCACGGCATGACATTTGGAGAGCTGGCTCTCTTTATTAATAAAGAGTTTAAGGTCGGAGCTGATCTGCAGGTGGTTTCTATGCAGGGCTGGCAGCGGTCCATGCTTTTTCGGGACAGTGGCTTTCCCTGGGTTTCTCCCTCTCCCAATATGCCAACTCCTGAGACAGCTCTGGTTTATCCCGGTCAGGTGATCTGGGAGGGGACCAACTGTTCCGAGGGACGGGGGACCACTCTGCCTTTTGAATTGGTGGGAGCTCCGTTCTGGGAGCATGCTCCTCTTCTGGAGCGGCTGACCGCAATCGATTTGCCCGGGTGTTGGTTCCGTCCCCTGGTCTTTCAACCGACCTCTGGCAAATGGGCGGAACATCCCTGTGTCGGATTCCAGCTTCATGTGACCGATCCTGTTGCCTTTCTGCCGTACAGGACCAGCCTTGCCCTGCTCCAGGCAGTTATGCAGTGCTGGCCGGAGGAGTTTGCCTACAAGCAACCGCCCTATGAATACGAATTTAAACGTTTGCCCATGGATCTTATTCTTGGAGATTCCACTCTGCGCAGGAAACTGGAGGAGGGATACTCTGTCCTGGATCTGGAGAGGACGTGGCAACCGGGACTTGACCGTTTTCTGGAGCAGCGAAAAAAATATCTGCTCTATGAATAAGAATTTTTTGTCTGTGTCGTCGTGTCTCTTTTGTGGGAGCGGATGTATCCGCGAATGGTCCTTGGCACGACCCGTGTGCCTGTTTGCGCCGTGCGGGTGTGGTTCGCGACTGACTGAAGTCGCTCCTGCATGTTGAGTATAAAAAAGTTACAGCTAACCAGTAGTAGAAAAGGGGATAGTGTGAGTGATAAAAGTTTGAGTCTGGCAGAGTTGGCTGCTCTTGTACAGGGAGAGATCGTTGGAGATGCCACGGTGATGATCAGTGGTTTTGCCCCACTGGAAACAGCGGGAAGAGGTGATATCAGCTTTCTGGTCAAGGCCGGGCTGGCAGATATTCTCTCTGATTTTAAAGGGAGTGCGGTTATTGTGCCCATGGCTGTGGAAGACGCGCCTGTTCCTCTGATCCGGGTAAAAGATCCCTATCTTGCCTCCGCCCGTATCCACACGCTGCTATTAGAAAAACCATTCCACGGCAAAGGGGTTCATGAACGGGCCTGGGTGGGCAAGGATACCAGCATTCCAACACAGATAACCATTGCTCCTCTGGCATCTGTCGGTGAGCGGGTGAAGCTCGGAGAACGGGTGACTATCGAATCAGGAGTCGTGATAGGCGATGATGTGGAGATCGGCGATGATACCATCCTCAAAGCCAATGTGACAGTTACAGATGGTTGCATAGTCGGAAAGAGGGTGACTATCCATTCGGGAACAGTGATCGGCAGTGATGGCTATGGTTATGCCACAGACAGCCAGGGCTTTCACGTCAAACGTCCTCAGGTGGGAATTGTCAGAATCGATGACGACGTGGAGATCGGTGCCAATTCCTGTGTTGACAGGGCCGCCTATGGAGTGACCTGGATAAAGTCAGGAAGCAAAATTGACAATCTGGTCCAGGTGGCGCATAACGTGGTGGTCGGTGAAAACTGTCTTATTGTGGCTCAGGTTGGAGTCTCAGGCTCCACAACCCTTGGCCGAAATGTGGTCCTGGGCGGACAGGTGGGTCTTGCCGGTCATCTAGAGCTCGGAAACGGGGTCATGGTCGCTGCCCAGAGTGGTGTCCATAATAATCAGAAAGATGGTGCCAGAATCGGTGGGTCTCCTGCAATTCCTATGCAGCAGTTCGTCCGAGCTGCGACCCAGTTCGCTAAGCTGGCAGAGATGGGTCGTGATCTTAGAAAAGTGAAGAAAGCAGTGGCTGAGCTGACAAGCCAAGAAAAATAAAATGTTCCCTGGAGAAAGAAATGAGTGACGTAATGATGGCTGAAAATATAGATATTGTAGAAATTTTGCGCCTGCTGCCGCACAGGTATCCCTTTATCCTGATTGACAGGGTCATTTCCCTTATTCCTGAGCAGGAGGTGACAGTCTTAAAAAACGTAACCATCAACGAACCTTTTTTCCAGGGCCATTTTCCGGACAAACCGGTAATGCCCGGTGTGCTGATGCTGGAGGGCATGGCCCAGGCAGGAGGCATTCTCGCCTATTATTCCGAACCGGAAAACATAGGGGTGAAACTCCTCTATTTTGCCGGTATTGACAAGGCCCGGTTTCGTAATCCTGTGGGGCCTGGAGATCAGTTGATCTACAAACTGCAGCTTCTGAAAAAGAAACGTGGGATATGGAAAATGGGAGCAGAGGCCTTCGTTGACGACAAGCTGGTGGCCGAAGCAGAGCTGATGGCATCATTTGGCTGAAAAAATAAATATTGCACAGACAGGCGATACCCGGTAAGGAATGCGACCTGTGCGACGCGACCCCTTGACGAATTATCGAGGACAGGTTGAACATTTTACCTCATCTATCCAGAACAAGAATGACTATACATCCTACAGCAGTAATATCCGATAAAGCCGAGCTTCACCCCACAGTGAAAGTGGGTCCTTTTGCCGTGATCGAGGAAGGCGTGAAGATTGGGGCAGGTACAACCGTTGCCTCCCATGCCGTTCTTTTCGGTCCTACCAGCATTGGTGAAAACAATACTGTTTGTTCCTTTACTACCATTGGTGGTGCTCCTCAGGATATCAGCTATAAGGGCGAGCCCACAGAATTGATCATCGGTGACGGGAACCTGATTCGTGAATATGCTTCCATCCACAGAGGTACCCCCCATGGGACAGGAAAAACTGTAGTGGGCAGCAATAATATGATTATGGCGTACTCGCATGTGGGACATGACTGTGTGATTGGAGATCATGTCATCCTGGTCAATGCGGCCACCCTTGGCGGCCATGTGCAGGTGGGCGACCGGGCCACAGTCGGAGGCCTGGTAGGTGTTCATCAGTTTTGCCGGATCGGCAGGTTCGCCTTTATCGGCGGTGGCTCCGGGGTGGGCCTGGATGTGCCGCCCTTTGCCATGGTGACAGGGATGAGAGGCAAAATGCGGATATCCGGTCTGAACAAGGTGGGTATGCGGCGAAATGGATTCCCGCGTGAGACCATCTCCAAGCTAGAACGTGCTTTTCGTATCCTTTACCGTTCTTCTGATCTTCTTTACAAGGATGCCATTAAGAAGGTTGAAGAGGAGATTCCCGGTTGTGAATATGTGGCTGAGCTGGTGGAATTTTTCAGAACTTCTAAACGTGGTGTCGTCAAACGCATCAAAAGCGATTGAGCTCCATGAAGGTTGATTCGGCAAAAATAGGAGTCATAGCCGGCAGCGGTCAGTTTCCCCTCCTTTTTATCGAAGCAGCCCGGAAGGCAGGACGAAAAGTCGTCTTGGTTGCCCATCGCAATGAGACTTCTCAAGAGGTGGCTGATGCTGCTGATGAAGTACTGTGGGTGAAACTTGGTCAGTTGGGAAAGATGATCAAGTTTTTTCATCAGCAGGGCGTGGGAGAGACGGTTTTTGTCGGAGCCATCACCAAGACCAGAATATTCCGTGATATCCTTCCTGATTTGAAAGGGATGTCCCTCTGGAACAAGATAGATACCAGACAGGATGACGCCATCCTGCGAGCCGTGGCGGGTGCTTTGGAAAAAGAAGGGGTCAAGGTTCTGGAGTCCACCCTCTACCTGCGTCATCTTCTCTTTCCTCAGGGCGTTCTGACCCAGAAAAAACCGGATAAAAATCAGCGACTGGACATCGAGTTTGGCTGGAAAAACGCCAGAGCCATTGGGGGCATGGATATCGGACAGTGCGTGGTGGTGCGAAATCTGACGGTGGTAGCCGTGGAAGCCATTGAAGGGACTGATGTAACCATTGCCCGGGGTGGCGCTCTGGCCAAGGAAAAAGCCGTGGTGGTAAAGGTGAAGAAACCTAATCAGGATTTCCGATTTGATCTTCCAGCTACCGGCATCAAGACTATTGAGACTCTGGCAAGTGTCAAAGGGGCAGTCCTGGCTGTGGAGGCGGGGCAGTCGCTTATCTTTGACCGGGAGGCCACTGTCAAGGCAGCTGATGAGGCTGGAATTGTGGTGGTCGGGATTAAAGAACTTCCTGACGGCAGTCTTGAATTTTAAAGTCTTTTTGTAGGATCTCTTACCTTCAGCCTCCTGTTTTTTTAACCTGAACAGTTTCTCGGATACATTCCCATGCAGGCTATGATCCTTGCTGCCGGTTTCGGCACCCGTCTTCTTCCTTACACTAAGATCTGCCCCAAACCTCTCTTTCCTCTCCTGAACGAACCTCTTCTTCTCCTCACTGTCCGTCGCCTGCAGGCTGCAGGCTTTGATCATATAATTGTTAACTGTCATTACCTGCGGGAACAGATTGTATCGGCACTCATTGGCATAGACGGCGTAGTTGTCCAGCAAGAGGAAACCGTGCTTGGAACGGGCGGGGGCCTGCGCATGGCTCTGTCTCTGATGCGGGAGCAACCGCTGCTGGTGACCAATGGCGATATCTATCATACCGTAGACTACCGAGAACTGTATCATGCCCATGACCCGGGGCGGGCTGCGGTGACCATGGCCATGCATGACCATCCGCGCTTTAATAAAGTCACTGTCCGGGGGGATCAGGTTATAGGTTTTGATGGTGGGAACTCTTCTGATTTGTTGGCTTTCACCGGTCTTCATGTCCTGGAACCCGAGGTCCTGGAAAGGATTCCACTCAATCTGGAGTACTCCATCATAGATTGTTACCGTGAACTTCTTGAGGCGGGAGAAAGTATTCGGGCTTTGCATGTGGATGGCTCTTTCTGGACAGATATGGGGACGGTGGAGGATTATCTTTCTCTGCACGGCAGGCTTTTACGGAAGGAAATCCCACGCTGGAAGGAGTTTTCCATGCTTCCTCATGCCCCGTTTCTTGTTCATGATGTGGCATTGAAGGGGGAAAGGGTTGAGCTGTTGGACTGGGCCTGTGTCGGCCGTGCTCAGCTGGAGAAAGATGTTACCCTGCGTCGTTGTGTGGTCTGGGATGGTGTGCGGGTGGCAGAAGGGACGAAATGTACTGATAGTCTGCTTGTTCCTTAGTGAAAACCTGTATCATTTCTTGTCGTTGTCCTAAGATGCAGATGCAGCTGTTGAGGGGGGGGGCTCTTATACAGAAGCAACGGGAATACTGTATGACAAGGCAGCTATTTACAATTCTATACAGTTCTTAACCATTTTTAACGGTAAGCTCTGCCGCCATAGGATATAATAGTAACGTTTTCGAGCAGAGTTATGCAGTATCGGCCTCCCGGCTGAATTTAGAAAAAGAAATCTAACAGGTATCATAAGGTAAGCCTGTCATGACTCAATTATGTTGCGGACGGAACACATCAACAAAGAGATATTTATGGCATAATGTCGGCATAGTGCTGAGTGCATTGTCGCTCCTCAGTCTTGCCGGCTGCGCAGCTGTCGGGCCTGATTATGTGCCAAGGGAGACCACTGCTCCTCCCACCTGGCACACGGAACTCAGGCAGGGGGTATCAGGAGAGACTCCGGATCCCAAACAGCTGGCAGACTGGTGGACAACGCTTGAAGATCCGATCCTGACCGAGCTTATCATACAGGCAGTGACCAATAATCTTGATTTGAAGCAGGCCATGGCAAAAGTGCGCGAGGCCCGTGCCCGTCGCGGCATCAGTCAGGCCGGGCAATTTCCGACTCTGGATGCGAATGGATCAGCCAGCAGGAGTCAGGGCAGCAAAAACAGTGGTGGTGGTACTACGCGCAGTTCCTATGTCGTCGGATTTGATGCCGGTTGGGAAGTGGATATCTTTGGTGGTGTACGGCGTGCGGTGGAAGCGGCTGAAGCCGATCTTGCCGCCAGTCACGAGGATTTGCGGGATGTGCTGGTGACGCTGGCTGCGGAAGTTGCCCTCAATTACCTGGATACACGGACCTTGCAGACACGTCTTGCTGTGGCAGAAGGAAATCTGGTCATTCAGCAACAGACCTTTGACCTGACACAGTCACGATGTCAGGCAGGATTGAGTGATGGACTGGTTCTGCAGCAGGCCCGCTATAATCTGGAAAACACCCGAGCCCAGATCCCTGGTCTGCGCAGCAGTATGGAAGAGGCAAAAAACCGGTTAGCTGTGTTGACCGGCAGGACTCCCGGCGGAATGCATGAACTGCTGGCGGAAAGACGGCCGATTCCGGTGGCTCCGCCGACGGTGGCGGTCGGTGTACCGGCTGAAACCCTGCGGCAGCGGCCCGATATCCGCAGGGCGGAACGCAATCTTGCTGCCCAGACTGCCCGCATCGGGGTGGCCACTGCGGATCTCTATCCCAAGTTTCGACTGGCCGGTTCCATTGGCTTGGAATCCCTCAAGTCGGCCGATCTCTTTGACTCTGCCAGTGAGACCTGGAGGATCGGCCCCAGTGTTTCCTGGAATGTTTTTGATGCAGGAGCTGTTCGACAGAACATAGAGGTGCAGTCCGCCATTCAGGAGCAGTATCTCCTCGCCTATGAAGCGGCGGTGCTTGCGGCATTGGAAGAGGTTGAAAACGCTCTCACCGTCTATGCCGAAGAACAGTTGCGCCGGGAGTCGCTGCTTGCCGCAGTGGATGCCGCAAGTCAGGCCGAGGCACTTGCCCGGAACCAGTATGACGCCGGTATGGTGGATTTCACCAGCGTGCTGGACTCCCAGCGTTCACTGCTTTCCTTTGAGGATCAGCTTGCCGTAAGTGACGGGACTGTTACCTCCAACCTGATTCGGCTGTATAAAGCCCTTGGCGGAGGCTGGATTTCATCGGCAGCCCCTCAATTTTCAGAAAAGGATGAAAGACAATGAGCAACACAGACAAAGCTCACAACTCAGATCTGAAAAAAACATTGGCCCTTGAGCCGCCACCTGGCAAGAGCAGGTATCTGAAGCATTTGCTTATATGGGGCCTGCTGCTCCTTGTGATCCTCTTTGTTGTTTTTAAATGGGGCATGGGGCAACACAGCTCAGAGATTGAATATAAGACCATGAAGGCCGAGCGCGGAGATTTCACCGTCATCGTTACTGCTACCGGAAACCTGGAGCCGACCAATCAGGTGGAAGTGGGTACCGAGGTCTCCGGTACTATCGAATCCGTGGCCGTGGATTATAACGATGTGGTCAAAGCAGGTGAGGTGTTGACGCGGCTTGATACCACCAAGCTTGAAGCCCAGGCAAACCAGTCCCTCGCAGCTGTGCAATCGGCGCGGGCTAATCTGCTGCAGACCCAGGCCACCCTGCTTGAGGCCGACACTGAGCTGCAGAGACTTGTGCATGTGCGTCAGCTCAGTGGGGGGAAATTGCCATCTGAACAGGATTTCCAGGCAGCAGAGGCATCATTCAAGCGCGGTCAGGCCAACGTGGCCATGAGCCAGGCCAATATAGCCGAGGCGGAGGCCAAACTGCGGGTGGATCAGACCAATCTGGAAAAGGCCATTATCGTCTCGCCCATTAACGGCGTGGTTCTTGAACGCAGTGTGGAGCCGGGCCAGACAGTTGCTGCCTCGCTGCAGGCGCCGGTGCTCTTCACCCTGGCCGAAGATCTGACCAAAATGGAGCTTCATGTTGATGTGGATGAGGCCGATGTGGGGCAGGTGAAGGAGGGCCAGCAGGCCAGTTTTACGGTTGATGCCTATCCTGATCGCACTTTTCCGGCCCATATTACCCAGGTACGCTACGGTTCCCAGTCAACGGAGGGGGTAGTGACCTATCTCACCGTCCTCAATGTGGACAATTCGGATCTCTCACTGCGGCCAGGCATGACTGCCACGGCAGACATTGTCGTCAAACAGGTCAATGATGCCCTGCTGGTGCCCAATGCTGCCCTGCGTTATGCTCCGCCGCAGCAGGAGGAGAAGGTTGCCAGCTCAGCGGGCGGCAGTCTGCTCAGCAAACTTTTTCCCCGTCCTTCTCATACCAGGCCGAAAAAAAATGACGAGAGCGGTGACAGGAGAAAGCAGCGGGTCTATACTCTGCGCGATAACCAGTCTGTTGCAATACCTGTCACCACCGGCGCCACCAGCGGTATCATGACTGAAATTGTCAGTGGTGAGATCACCGCCGGTATGGAATTGATCATTGAATCAGTCAGTAAAGGGAAGTGACCATGCCAGCCGCGGAGCAGACAGAGCGTCATCCCCTGGTGGAACTGCAGGGTGTAACCAAGGTGTATGGTAGCGGCACTGCTGCCATGCGGGCTCTGCGCGGTGTAAGCCTGCGCATCGATGAAGGGGAATTCGTTGCTGTCATGGGGCCGAGCGGCTCCGGGAAATCCACCTGTATGAATATCCTCGGTTGTCTGGATACACCAACGGAGGGTAGATATCTGTTCAAGGATGTTGAGGTCGGCTCGCTGACAAGAAATCAACGGGCTTTGCTGCGGCGCCATCATCTGGGGTTTGTCTTTCAGGGTTTCAACCTGCTGAATCGTACCTCGGCCCTGGAAAACGTAGAACTCCCCTTGATTTATCGAGGTGTTAAGCTCGAAGAGCGCCGCAGCCGCGCCGGCAATGCCCTGGCTCTTGTGGGCCTTGCCGGTTGGGAATATCACACGCCTGGTGAACTTTCCGGCGGTCAGCAACAGCGGGTGGCCATTGCCCGGGCCATTGTTACCGAACCGGCCTTGCTCCTGGCCGACGAACCGACGGGTAATCTTGATACGGCACGCAGTCTTGAGATCATGGAGCTTCTCACTTCATTTAATCAGGATCAGGGGATCACCATTGTCATGGTAACCCATGAACAGACAATGGCCCAATTTGCCAGACGGGTGGTGCAGTTTCAGGACGGTCTTGTCGTAACGGACAGGGTAAACGGGGAGGTGCGCTGATGCTGATAAACACATTTTTTCTTGCCCTGCGGGAAATCCGGCGCAACGTCCTGCGTTCTTTTCTGACCATTCTCGGCATCGTCATCGGCGTCTCTGCGGTCATTGTCATGGTCACCATCGGTGGCGGTGCCACGGCTCAGGTCACCGAGCAGATAGCAAGTCTGGGAAGCAACCTGCTGATGATCCGGGTGGGTCAGCACATGGGTCCGGGACAGACATCAGCCGCTCCGTCCTTTGACCTTGACGATGCCCAGGCTCTTTTCAGGGAGATCCCTGCCATCACTGCGGTTGCCCCTTCGTCTTCCCAGAAAGTTACTGCGGTGTATGGCAACGCCAACTGGTCCACTGCGGTAACTGGAATTGACAATGGTTTTTTTACGGTGCGCAACTGGACTGTTCAGGCCGGCCGCCAGTTTCTTGACACCGAGCTGCGGTCGGGCAAGGCGGTCTGCGTCATCGGGGCCACGGTTGCCAAAGAGCTTTTCGGACAGCAAAACCCCCTGGACAGCAAAATGCGTCTGGGTAATTTCTCCTGCCAGATTATCGGGTTGCTGGAGGCCAAAGGCCAGTCCACCTTCGGTTCCGATCAGGACGATCTTGTCCTTGTGCCGTTGCGAACCTTCCAGCGTCGTATCTCCGGCAATCAGGATATCAGTCTGATCCAGGTCTCTGTAGCTGAGGGCAGGTCAACGGACAAGGCCAAGAGTGATATCGAGTATCTCCTCCGTGAACGGCGGCATATCTCGGGCTCTGAAAATGATAATTTTCAGGTCAGGGATTTAAAGGAAATCACCAAAATGCTCACCGGTACCACCCAGATACTTACCACCTTGCTGGGGGCGGTGGCGGCGGTCAGTCTGCTGGTGGGAGGTATAGGCATCATGAACATCATGCTGGTCTCGGTGACGGAACGTACCAGAGAAATCGGTATTCGTTTGGCTATCGGTGCCCTGGAACGGGAGGTGCTCCTGCAGTTCCTGGTGGAGGCGGTGGTGCTTTCCTCTTTTGGCGGTCTGATCGGTATCCTGCTTGCCGTTTCAGCTTCCATCGGCCTTACCAAAATGTTGAATATTCCCTTTATCTTCAATCCGGGCATCATGGTTATTGCCTTTCTCTTTTCTGCTGCAGTGGGCGTCATTTTCGGTTTCTTTCCGGCCAGGAAGGCTGCTCGTCTTGACCCGATCGATGCCCTGCGTCACGAGTAGCCATGATGCTGCAGTTCTCCTCTCTTCATCCCAAAAAATAAATCGAAAAGTAAGTTATGCTGTGATACAATAGTGTTATTACCAAATTGGAAGTACGGTTATTTGTTGCAAAAGGTGTTGAGATGGCACGATTGAAACCCTGTTGCGTGAAGTCGTTGCATTCCCTTCTCCCTCCTGAGCACGGCGTAATCCAATAGCTCATTGTCATCTTGTCACCTGGCAATCGGTTTCAGAATATTCACGGCCTGGTGACATCAAGGCAGAAATGAATGCAGTTCATGCAGTCATTAAGGAGGGAATTCATGGGCACCATACGAGTAGCAACCTTTAATGTCGAAAATCTTCTGCAGCGCTTTAACTTTCACAGTTATGGTCAGCTTTCTTCGGAGCGGGCACTGCGTCTGCTTGGAGTGGGGGAAGACACCCCGGAATACATGCCCCTTCGCAAATCCCTGGCCATTGCCCTGACCGATGACTCCAGACAGCAGACTGGCCAGGCCATCCGTGATACAGAGGCGGATATCATCTGTCTGCAGGAGGTCGAGAATAAGACGATCCTTGACGATTTTCATCAATTTTATCTCAATCGAACAGGCTGTGCCCATTACGGTTGGCGTCGCTGCCTGGAAGGAAATGATACACGCGGTATTGATGTAGCGGTCATGTCCAGGCAACGGATCAAGGTCACCTCCCATGCTGAAGTCACCTTTGGTGATCTAGATCTTTTCAATGAAGAACTCTGTCAATACGGATTGAGCGAAGGGGAGTCGATCTTTCGTCGTGACTGTCTGGAAGTGACGGTTATGGTGGGTGCCAAACCCTTATCCATCTTTGTCTGCCACTTTAAATCCATGTCCGGCGGAAGGGAGCAAACGCGCTGTGTGCGGGAAGCGGAGGCTGAAGCGGTGCGCCAAATCATTACCAAGTCTTTTCCCGACCCGGCCACTGGCGACTGGCTGATCGTAGGAGATCTCAATGACTATATCAGTGAGCCCGGGCATGGCCTGGGACCGCTGTTTGGTGATGGTTTTGCCTGCAACCTTCTTGAACGTCTGCCTGAAGAAGAGCGTTGGACCCATTATTACCCGGGCGGCAACGCGAAACACCAGATCGATTATATCCTGGCCTCTCCTGCACTGGCGGCGTGGAATCCTTCTGCGGTGCCGACAGTTATCCGCGGTGGACAACCGTACCGGGTACCAGGTCTGGCTGAGCTAAGCAGGTATCCCAGAACAGGCTATGACAGACCCAAGGCCAGCGATCATTGTCCGGTGGCCATCACCTTGGAACTTTAGGAGGAGAAAAATGAAGAAAACACTTGTTGTATCGCTTCTCTGGGGGCTGGTCGCCTTGCTCCCTGTTACAGGGATGGCAGAGATCCGGCTCGATGGCTATTTTATTGCCCAAGATACCTGCGAGGCCGTGCATTCGTTCAGAAACTACTCTAATCCCGGGAATGTTCGCCTGACCCTGGATACCGCCTATGAGCTCATGTCCAAGAACAAGGCGGAGGCCAGCCATTATCGAATCAGGGTCAAAAATGCCACTCCTTCTGAGCGATGGGTGGAGGCTGCCTGCGGCATAGTGCTCACCGATTGCCGGGAACAGGGCGTGGTGGTCACTCCTTCACCGCCTGATGATCCTGACGTCCCACCGACTCCTGCGGAGGGGCCTGCCTATCTCCTGGCCCTGAGCTGGCAGCCGGCCTTTTGCCAGACCCATCAGCAGAAGACAGAGTGCCAGACTCAGACCGTCGACCGTTATGACGCCAATCATTTCACCCTGCATGGTCTCTGGCCTCAGCCGCAAAACAATATCTACTGCAGTGTGTCCAACAACCACAAGAGGCTGGATGGCCGCAAGATGTGGGATCAGCTGCCGGTTCTGGCCATCACCGAGGAGACCTTCGGAAATCTGATTGAGACCATGCCGGGTGTTGCTTCCTACCTCCACCGTCATGAGTGGATCAAGCACGGTACCTGTTACAGCAGCACTCCGGAGGAGTATTTTCGGGAATCCATCATGCTGGCCGACCAGGTCAACAACTCAGTGCTACGTGACTTTTTTGCCGCCAACATCGGGCAGAGTGTGGAAGTCAGCGACATCAAAGCCAAGTTCGATGAGGCATTCGGGGCCGGGGCCAGCAGCAAGCTGAAAGTCCATTGTACTGACGGCATGATCAGTGAACTGTGGATCAACCTCAAGGGTGAGGTGGAGAGTGATACCTCCTTCTCATCTCTTCTGGAGAATGCGGAGCAGGCAGGTGCGGGATGTCAAAATGGAATCATCGATCCGGTGGGCTTTTGAGTATTGCTGGAGCAAATTGAAGATTTTGTCTCGGAAACGGCCCCCCCTGTGCGTATATCCACACCATGGGGGCGACATTTGCAGGAAGCGAGCACAGGATGTTGAGCTTTTTTTTGTGGGAGCGGCTTCAGCCGCGAATGGCGGTGTTGCGGGACGCGTTCCTGTTTGATTCATCTGGGTATTCGCGGCTGAAGCTGCTCCTACTATAAGAGAGGGACGCATGTTGTCGGGGCCTTGTTGTCAAGAGTACGGTTTTTGTGTAGAGCAGAAGTCCTGTTGATAGCTTCTTTTGATTGTGAAAGAGATGGCAACTTACTGAAATGATAATTTAATCAGGAGGAGTTATGTGTCATAAGATATTTCAGCGCGAGGCTGTTTTAGCCGCTGCAGTCATTTTCTGTTTTAGTTCTTTCCTCTTGTGCGTTACAGCACTGGCGGATACCTATACGGTAAACGACACGGCCGATTATAACTTCCCTCCGCCCGATGATCGTGTCTGTTTGCGTTATGCCATCGACCAGGCGAATAACCATCCTGGCAGTGACACCATAATCTTGCCGGCCGGAATCTATGTTCTCTCTGCCACAATCTCGACTACGACAGAAAATAATAACAAGCAAGGGGACCTGGATATACTGGATGACCTGACCATCAGCGGAGCCGGAGCGGAACAGACAATTGTAGATGGGAATGGTTTGGATCGAGTGTTTGATATCTACGGCGATACGGTTTCTATGAGCGGGATGACCATCAGAAACGGCAAGGCGCCCACTGGAGACTTCGGCGGAGGAGGTATTCGGACTTCTAACGGGAACTTGACGTTAGATAAGGTCATCGTCAGCAACAACCGTGTTGCAGCAGGAGGAGACGCCAATGACTACGGCGGCGGCGTGGGAAACAACGGAGTCTGTACCATCATCAACAGTACCATCGCCAATAATGAAGCGTATAAAGGCGGTGGTCTCTCCAATAATGGGACAAGCATAGCTATTTTCATGAGTACCGTAAGCGGTAACACAAGTACCGGGCTGGCAGGAGGCATTTTTGGCGGAAACGGCTTAACAATTGTGAACTCCACAATTAGCAGCAATAGTTCGATTTCAGGGACAGGTGGTATCTATAGTTTCGGTGCAAACACAATAATCTCCACCACGATCACCAATAATTCGTCGGCAAGTGGAACCGATGGATACTGTAACGGTACGGGCGGAACCCTGTCGGTGAAAAACAGCATCATCGCTCAGAATGGAAATGTTAATTGCTGCTATTCTACCGGGATGACGTCAAACGGATATAACCTTGAAGACACGGATACCTGCGGTTTTACCAACGCAAGCGACTTGATAAACAGTGATCCCAAGCTGCTCACCCTGCAAAATAACGGTGGACCTACCTTCACCCATGCCCTGCAGAGCAGTAGCCCTGCCATCGACGCAGGAACTTCTGTCTTTATGTTCGGAACCGATCAGCGGGGTCAAAAGCGTCCCTGCGGTGCTGGCTATGATATCGGTGCCTATGAAAAATGTTCAAGTCTTTTGCTCTTTATCCCGGCAATTACTGGAAACAGCAAATCAACTCATTGACCAATATTGACACAGGGGGATTTGACAGGGGCAAACTTGAATCGTGATTTTTCTTCTGGGTTATTTTATGGCCGGATCGCGTTGATGTTGCTTTGTTGCTTCGGAGATTTCACGGAATCTTTCCTGATTATGGAGAAATGCCTCGATTACAACCGGATCAAAGTGTTTGCCTGATTGGTTGATGATGAATTCAGTTGTTTTTGCATGTGACCAAGGTTCTTTATAAGTCCGTTTACTGCGCAGGGCATCATAGACATCGGCCAGAGAGACAATGCGGGCTGAAAGGGGGATATCTTCTCCTTTCAGCCTGGTGGGATATCCGGTGCCGTCCCATTTTTCATGATGATAGAGGGCGATATTGCCGGCAAGAGACAGGTAGGAGTCTTTGCCGAATCGCTTGACAAATATCTCATTTCCCTGGTTGAGGGCATCCCAGGCAATAATAGTGTGTTTCTTGAGTTCCTCAAACTTGTCAATGCTCAACACGTTCTTCATGCACAGGATTTCCTTGGAGATTGCTGTTTTGCCGATGTCATGGAGGGTTGAAGCCATGACCAGTTCCTGTATATATTTTTCTTTTCCCTGGTTGTGCAGATAGGTGGAGTAGGGAGAATCTTCCAGGAGGGTGGTGGCAATGAGTTCTGTATAATAACGGATTCTGGTCAAGTGTCCACCGGTATCCATGTCATGATATTCGGCGAGGACGGCCAGAGACTCAATGGCCGTTTTTTGAGTGACCTGTAGTTCGCGGGTTTTTGCTGCTACGATCTGTTCAAGGTTCTGGTTGATGGTTTTAAGCTGGGCCTTGGCAGCCTTTTCCTTGAGAATCGCTCGGCTTGTATGAAAGACCATGATCAACACGATGCCGATCAGGATAAGGGAAATGACGATGTCGGCATATGCCTCTTTTTTGAACAGGGCGTCGAGTTCCTCTTTGCGTTCGGTGAGGTCATAGTAGAGTTCGAAGGCTCCGATAAATGTATTCTCGTACTTGATTGGGATATAGATTTCCGCCACGTCTCTGGCGACTACTCTTCCTTCCAGCGTTTTGTGGTTTTTGTTCACAATCTTGGAAAACATTTCTCCTTTGGCCACTATCTGGTGGAAATAGGCATGCTCATTCATTTTGCCGATATCCTCTTTACTGCTGGAGAAAAGGATACGACCCTGTTTGGAAAAGAGTTTGATCTTTTCAAGGCCAAACTCAGCCATGATGGCGTTGGTATTGCTTTGCAGGATCTTGTTGATTACGATCTGATCCTGATCAAGCGTAATGAAGTGTTTGGTGAGATGACTGGCAGTTCTTTGGGATTCTTCTTCACTGTAAATGAGAAGTTTTTCACTGAATTGGGGGAGCACCAGAAAGTAGCTGCGCAGGAAAATAAAAACCGGGACACTGAGACTGATAAGCATGAAGGAACGCAACAGTCGATGTTGGAAAATATGGATGATAATAGAACGGATGGTATTAAACTCGGTCATTTGCTTTTCTTTATTATTACTGGAACACAATAGCGAAAGAAGAAAAAGTCAGTCGCAGCGTATGATGCTCAGATTCTGCTGGCCATCGTTTTCTTTTGTAAGCGGTCTCGGAATTATTTTTTGTTCTGTTATCTCGATGTGATGTGAAGCGCTTGCCCTCAATATGTTGAGCACAGGTACCTGGGTCATATGCTCTGAGGGAGCTTGCGGTGAAATTCTCTGCATCCCTCTATCGCCCTTGAAATAAATTATTTTACTAAAAATCCCACAATGTAGCAAGCGCCGGTTTCTCTGTTTGAGCTGTGGGGGGCGCGGCTGAAGTCCTTCCTTGGCATCTTGTTTCAGCCATCACAGGTTTGATTCTTATCTGATTGTGAGCGGTTGCTTGTGAAAACGGCCAGGGGGCGACGGCTCATTTCTTTGCTGAAAAAAGGCTCTCTATCACCTGTTGATACTGGACTTCCGTGTGGCATTTTTTGATCTTCTTCCAGGTCTTTTGCTGAGGGGGAAAGGAGGCGCTGAGATAGATCCAGAGTTGTTTCATGCGGCCGAGGAGGTGGGTCGGACCGGAGAGCATTTCCTGGTAACAGTGATAGAGCTCCCGGTGAAAGCGTTCCAGCCGTTCCAGTCGGTCCGGTACCTCCAGTCCCTTGATCTCTCCGGGAAGGAAGGGATTGGCCAGGGCACCCCTGCCAATCATCCACCTGTCAATGGTGGGGAATTGTTCCTGCAGTTCCTGGAAGATCAGCACTGAGTTAATATCTCCGTTGTAGACAATGGGATGTCTACTCTGTTCCAGGCAGAGAGCAAAAGCCTCACGGTCAGCCTCTCCCCGATACATCTGTCTGCCCAGTCGCCCATGGATGATGATCTCCTCCAGGGGATAATCGTCAAGACGGGGCAGAAGGTGAAGCAGCTCTTCTTTCTCCTCAAGGCCCAACCGTGTCTTGATGGAGAGTTTCATGGGAAGTCTGGGCATGACCTGGTCTAGGAAGGCAAGTATCAGGTCGGGGTGGGGCAGCAGTCCTGAACCTCTTTTTTTCCTGGTGACCATATGGGCCGGGCAGCCCAGATTCCAGTTGACCTGTGTATAGCCAAGATCCAGAAGGCGACCGGCAAGGATGAGAAAATCATCCGGATCAGTGTGCAGAAACTGTGGGACAACCACCATTTCCCGGTTTTCCTCAGGCAGGAGATCCTTGAGTTGTTTCGGCTGAAAATTTGAGTGGCGCTGGGGGTTGACAAAGGGGGCCAGGGCCGAGTCAAACCCGGGAAAATGGCGCTGAAAGAGGCTGCGGAAGTGGCAGTCCGTAATCCCGCGGATGGGGGCCAGGATGAGCTGGGGCGTTTTCTCAGTCATGTGGGTTTTGTTGGTTCTGACCGGTCAGGCCAGCAGCCAGCAGCCGGATGTCGCGACTGCTGGGGTTTTGGAAGATGTGGAGATCAAATTCTGGGGCAGCTGCCAGCAGGTGATCAAAGATATCTGCCTGAATGGCCTCGTAGTTGGCCCAGACCTGATCATTGCTGAAGACATAAATCTCCAGGGGGAGGCCGTGTTCTTTGGGGGGCAGCTGACGGACAAGGAAAGTCATGTCGGGATGGATATTGGGGTGCTGTGCGAGATAAGCCTTAACATAGGCACGGAACACCCCGATGTTGGTTTGCCTGCGACTGTTCACCGCAGTGTCAGTGTCCAGTTGGTGGCTGCGGTTGTAGGCTTCGATTTCTTCATCCTTCTTTTGGAGATAGTCACGCAGAAGGTTGAACTGTTTGAATCTCTCCAGCATCTCGGCATCGCAAAAACGGATGGAGCCTGTATCGATGAGGAGGCTGCGTTTGATGCGACGTCCGCCGGATTCCGACATCCCGCGCCAGTTTTTGAAGGAAGATGAAACCAGGGCGTAGGTGGGGATGGTAGTGACGGTCTTGTCCCAGTTCTGAACTCGCACCGTATTGATGGATATTTGTATTACATCACCGTCTGCCCCGTATTGTGGCATCTCGATCCAGTCACCCACCTGTACCATGTTGCTGGCGGAGAGCTGGATGGAGGCGACAAAACCGAGAAGGGTGTCTTTGAAGACCAGCATTGTCACGGCTGTAAGACCGCCCAGGATAGAAAGGATGCCCCATGGCGATTTACCGGTGAAGATGGAGGCGATAAAAATGGCTGCTATTACCCAGGAGATGATCTTGGCTGCATCTACATAGCTCTGAATGGTAGCGCCGCGTCTCTTGCGCAGGTGACGAAAGATATCATTGATTGCCGAGAGAAGACTGTTAAAACTCAGTACCGAGACCAGGACAAAGAGGCAGAGGATAATACGCTTACAAAGGATGGCTGCAGTCGTATCTTTTGGCAGAAAGCTGTCGATGGACAGGGAAAATATCAATACTGGTACAAACCAGGTAAGTTTGCTGAAGACCTTGTTTTTGACCAGGGCATCATCCCATTGATAACGGTTGCTCTGGATCCAGGCGGAGAGAATACGTAAGACGACTTGTTTGACTAAGAGGGTAGCCAGCAAAGCCACCAGGAGGATCCCGGCCAGAATGATTCCTGTGCTCAGCAGACTGGCTGCACCGGCGGAAAAGCCCAGGCCAAGGAATTGTTGCTGCAGCAATTGAGCCATTACTGCTTCTCTCCGGCTGCTTCAAGCAGCCATGCTTCCAGTTGCACAGGAGTGGGGTGGATCCCGGCGCACTTGACCTGGCCGTTGATCATCAGCGCTGGTGTGGCCATGATGCCGTGTCTGCCGATCTCGTCCCGGTCATGGATCATGTGGATGTCTGCTGCGATGCCGGCCCGCATCATGGCATCAATCACTGCATCCTGCAGGCCGTTGCAGCTGATGCATCCGGTTCCGAAGATACGGATGACCAGATCCCGGTCAGCTTCCTGTTCCTGGCCCAGCAGACCTCTGTATTCTCGTTCCAGGGCTTTTTTGTAGTCGCCGGCCAGTCCATCCGGAATGTAGTTTTTCCCCTGAATGGCCTGGTAAATGTATTCCACCGCGTCTTTCGGAGAGAGCTGATCGGCAAGGGCCTTGTTCAAGGCAATGTCGAGGTCGATGAGGCCGATGGTGACCTTACCGACCTTGAGCATGCGCGGGGTGGGAGTATCCATGAAAATTCAGTTTTAAGTTTTAAGTTTAAAATGTTAAGATTTTGCGAATCTGCAGGTAATGCCGGGCAAGACTAAATAATATAGTACAGGATTATGGAAAAGGAAAGGGGAGAAGGTGACGGCGGTTGGGATACGGGTGTGCTCCGTTCACACCGGGATGACTATCCTGCACAGCTGTTTGCTGCTCTGACCAAGGTGTCCGAGGAGCTGGGGCGGGAGATGTACCTGGTGGGCGGGACAGTACGCGACTGGCTGCTGGAGATAGCCCCTAATGACCTGGATTTTACCGTGGACTGTGATGCGGTACACTGCTGTCGCACCCTGATCCGTGTCCTGGCTGGAGGCACATTCGTTCCCTTGGGGGCGGCAGAGGAAGATGCGGGGCGGGTGGTGTGGCGGGGATTGATCATTGATTTTTCCAGTTTCCGTGAAGGGGCAGGCACCATTGAGGAAGACCTCTGTCTGCGGGATTTCACCATCAATGCCATGGGACTTGCCTTTTCCGCCTTTGTTGATGAGGCACTGCCGCTTCTTCTCATCGATCCTCTGAATGGAAGACAGGATCTTGGTCAGGGGATTCTCCGGGTCTGCCCCCGTGCCTTTGTCAGTGATCCCTTGCGGATGCTGCGTGGCTATCGACTCTGGGCGCGGTTCGGTTTTGTTTTGGAAGACGAAACCCTGGCTGCCATCCGTGAACATGGCCACCTCCTGAGCAGGGTTTCGGTGGAGCGGATCAGTTATGAAATGAATCTCATCATGGGCTCTGCTCGGGCTCATGAGGTGATTGCTGCCATGGCTGAGTCGGGTCTGCTTTTTCTGGTGATTCCGGAATTGCAACAGGGCGTTGGTCTTGAACAGCCGGAGTCTCATCATCTCGATGTCTTTCATCATGGCCTGGCGGCCCTTGGCTATATGGAAAAAATCCTGGCTACGCCTGAGTTGTTTTATCCCGAGTGCCAGGAAATGCTGCGGGATTACCTGGCGCAACCAGGCATTCGAGAAGTTTTGAAATGGTCAGCCCTTCTCCACGACCTGGGCAAGCCCTCCACCCATGAGATCCGGGAGGATAAAGGGGGCCGTATCACCTTTTATAACCATGATGAGGTGGGTCGGGAGCTGGTGCAGCATCTTGGCCGTGAGCTGCGCTGGTCCAATGACAATCGGGATCGGGCGGCAGCTCTGGTGGGCATGCATATGCATCCTTTTCACCTCTGCAATGTCAGGCGCAAGCAGGGCTTGAGCAAAAAGGCCTGTCTTAAACTCTGCAGGCGGGCCGGGGATGATCTGATCGGCCTTTTTTTCCTGGCCATGGCAGACAGCCTGGCCGGAAAAGGGGAGATGAAGCCGGAGGCCATGGAAGAAGAGTTGGACCACTTGCTCTGTGAGATCCTGGAAATTTACAACAAGGATATCGCCCCTGCCCTTTCCGGCCCCCGGTTTATCACGGGCAAGGATCTGATCGAACACTTTTCTCTGCAGCCTGGCCCTTATTTTTCTCAAATTCTGGACGAGTTACAGGAGGCTCAGGTGGAAGGAGATGTCAGTAATCGAGCAGAGGCTCTCCTCTGGGTTCGGAACTATCTGAAACGTTTTCAGGGTCCTGTTGAATAGCCCGTTTTTATCGGGTATCCGGGGATTCGATTTTTGACAAGTCTATCATCCTTGTCAAAGAGAAGTAAATGGACTAAAAAGTGCTGATGTTGTGGGTGTTCGTAGCTGTGGTCTGTTTTTGTGTGTTCACTGTATACTGGCACTCCTCAATATCTGGTGATAGAAAAATCGGAAAAGCAGGTTGAATGATGCCCTGAGGGTGTGAAAATTTGCGAAACCCAACAAATTTGCTATAGATTGGATAACTTGTGCGTAAAGTAAAAGACTATTATTATAAGAAGGCCAAGAAGGAAAATTATCCGGCGCGATCCGTCTACAAGCTGGAAGAGGCCTTGAATAAATACAAATTTATTCGGCGCGGCGACAGTGTCCTTGATCTTGGTTGTTTTCCGGGAAGTTGGTCTCTTTATGCCTCTGAAATTGTAGGGGAAAAAGGAATCGTGGTAGGGGTTGATCTGAAGTCTGCGGATAAGGCAGGCAGAGCCGGAGGCGCTGAGATCATCTGGCTGCGGCAGGATATCATGCAACCGGAACTGATTACAGCCGTGCGCCGTATCCGACCGGCGTTTAAGGTGCTGATCTCAGATCTGGCACCCGGAACCACCGGAAATCGCTGGACTGATCATCAGCAGTCCATGATTCTGGTGAGAAGAACCTTGGAGCTGGCCTCTATTCTCCTTCTTCCCAAGGGGAATTATTATTGTAAAGCCTTTCAGGGAGAGGATTTTCCTGTGTTTGTTCAGGAGGTAACAGAGCAGTTTGAACAGGTAAAAGTGGTTAAACCCAAGAGTTCCCGGGTGGAAAGCCGTGAGGTTTTCGTCTTGGGGATGGGGTTTAAAGGAAAACAGGCGTAGCTCTCGGCGCGTCTCTTATAAAGAACTAAAGGAACAGGTTATGTCAGGACATTCTAAGTGGGCAAACATCAAACATAAAAAAGGGGCTGTGGATGCCAAACGAGGAAGAATTTTTACTCGTTTGATCAAAGAAGTTACTGTGGCTGCCAGGATGGGTGGCGGTGATCCGGACGGCAATCCCCGCCTTCGCAGTGCTATTGCCACGGCTCGATCGGAAAATATGCCCAAGGATAATATCATCCGAGCTATTAAAAAAGGAACGGGAGAACTGGAGGGTGAAGTTTATGATGAAATCCTCTATGAGGGATATGGACCTGGTGGTGTCGCGGTTCTGGTGGAATGTATGACCGATAACCGCAACAGGACTGTGGCCGATGTCCGGCACTATTTTGCCAAAAGCAACGGCAATCTGGGTGAATCCGGTTGCGTGGCCTGGATGTTTGACAAGAAGGGTGTGATACTGGTGGATAAAGCAACCATCAGTGAGGACAAACTGATGGAGCTCGCCCTTGAGGCCGGAGCCGAGGACGTGGTGGAGGAAGATGAGCAGTTTCAGGTGGTCACCACTCCTGAGGACTTTGATGAGGTGCGTGAGTCCCTGGAAAAGGAAGGGGTCGTTTTTGAAGAGGCCTCTGTCACCATGGTTCCCCAGAATATTGTAGAGGTCACTGAGGAAAAACCAGCCAAGGCTTTGCTCAAACTCCTGGAAAATCTCGAAGATCATGAGGATGTTCAGAATGTGCATGCCAATTTTGACATTGACGATGAACTGATGGAGAAGCTGTCCTGATACAATGGCTCTCGTTTTATACAGCCTGTTAGCATGCAACGAATCTTAGGTATTGATCCGGGCTCACGGATTACCGGGTATGGGATTGTTGATGCAGGACGCGGAAAGATCAGCTTCGTGTCCTGCGGGGTGATCAAGACAACTGCTCGATTCCCCCTGGCTAACCGGCTGAACGAGATCTTTGAGGGGATCAACGAGGTGATTCAGCTCCATGATCCGGAAGTGGCTGCTGTGGAAGAGGTGTTCATGTCCACCAATGCCAACTCTGCCCTCAAGCTCGGGCAGGCCAGGGGCGCAGCAGTGGTGGCGGCCATGCAGAATGGACTGGGAGTCTATGATTACAGCGCCAAGAAGGTGAAGCAGGCCGTGGTTGGCTATGGTCAGGCGGAGAAGGGGCAGGTTCAGCACATGATCCGAGTCCTCCTCGGGCTCTCTGCAACACCCAGTAATGATGCCGCAGATGCTCTGGCCGTAGCCATCTGCCATGCGAATCAGATGATCCTCTAAGTATATGTCCCAGATATTGACTCTCTCAGCTATTGAAATGTTATGATCGCCTCACTTACCGGAACAGTGCAGTATATCGGCTCAGACAGAGTTGTCATCGACGTGGCAGGCGTGGGCTACGAGGTCTTCCTCTCCCGTGACGGGCTTTCCCGGTTACCGGAAAAGAGGGAGGAGATTTTCCTTCATATTCATACCAATGTCCGGGAGGATGCCATTGTCCTTTTCGGCTTTCAGGAGCAGAGTGAAAAAGAGATGTTTCTCACCCTGAAAGCGGTTTCCGGTATCGGTCCTAAGTTGTCACTGGCCATTCTCTCCGGCATGCAGCTGGGTGATCTCTGTCAGGCCATTGTCACAGAGGATGTCAGGGGACTGACCACCATCCCGGGGGTGGGGAAAAAGACTGCGGAGCGGATCTGCGTGGAGCTTAAGGACAAGGTGGGTGGCTTTCAGGCTGTTGCTTCTTCTGCTGCCGCAATTCCTGAAAAACTGATGAGTGCAGGCTCCCCGGCTGGTGACGCCCTGTCAGCTCTGATCAATCTTGGTTATCCTGAGCACATGGCGCGGCAGGCCCTGGGCAGGGTCAAAAAACAGATGGGGGAAGAAGCCTTTGCTGAGATGAAACTGGAAGAATTTATCAGAGAGGGGCTGCGTGCACTGACATGAACTTTGAAGAAGAAATTCACGCAGACGAACGCCTGGTTGCTCCTGAGCCCACTGGTCGGGACAGGGGAGGGGCAGATAACAGTCTTCGTCCCAGGCTCCTTGCTGAATACATTGGCCAGGAACACCTGCGCAAGAGTCTTGATGTATTTATCCGGGCAGCCAAGGCGCGGGGGGAAGCCCTTGATCATGTCCTCTTTCATGGCTATCCGGGACTTGGGAAGACCACGCTCTCCTATATCATCGCCAATGAGATGCAGGCAGGAATCAAGGTCACTTCCGGCCCGGTGATCGAACGTCAGGGTGATCTGGCAGCCATTCTCACCAGTCTGCAGGAGGGTGATGTCCTCTTCATCGACGAGATCCATCGTCTCAACCATGCCATTGAGGAGATCCTCTATCCGGCCATGGAAGACTTTCAGCTTGACCTCATCATCGGCCAGGGACCAGGGGCCAGGTCAGTGAAAATGGATCTGCCCCGTTTTACTCTGGTCGGTGCCACCACCCGTACCGGGCTGTTGACCCCGCCACTGCGTGATCGGTTCGGAATCATTCTGCGTCTGGAACTCTATGAACCGGAGGAACTGGTCCGGATTGTCCAGCGTTCTGCAGTTATTCTCGGGATGAATGTGGATGCGGGGGGGGCACTGGAGCTGGGACGCAGGTCGCGCGGAACTCCGCGTATCGCCAATCGTCTGCTTCGCCGGGTGCGGGATTTTGCTGAGGTCGGCAGGCACCAGTCCGTTACCGCCGAGGTGGCGGATGAGGCCCTCAACCTGCTGAATGTCGATCGTTTTGGTCTTGATGACATGGATCGGCGGATTATGCTGGCCATCATCGATAAGTTCCAGGGCGGTCCTATCGGCCTGGAAACCCTGGCAACGGTGGTCTGTGAAGAAAAAAATACCCTGGAAGACGTGTACGAACCTTTTCTTATCCAGTCAGGGTTTCTGACCAGGACCCCTCGCGGGCGTATGGCCACCATGAATGCCTATGAGCATTTTGGCCGCTCTCTGCCCAGAGGCGCTATGCGACAACCCACCCTGTTTGACGGAGGAGACTGAACCATGCAAAAACGGAAAACTGTACTCGATATCCTGACCATGAAAAAAACGGGCGAGAAGATCACCATGCTCACGGCCTATGATGCGGCCATGGCTTCTTTGCTTGCCTCTGCTGATGTGGATATGCTCCTGGTGGGTGATTCTCTGGGGATGGTGGTTCTTGGTTATGATTCCACAGTGCCTGTGACCATGGATGAAATGATCCACCATGCCTCGGCAGTGCGCCGTGGTGCACCCGGGGCATTTGTTGTTGCTGACCTGCCTTTTGGCTCCTATCAGACCGGGATTCGTGATGCCCTTATCAACGGCAGCCGTTTTCTCAAAGAGGCGGGCTGCGATGCAGTCAAACTCGAAGGGGGGCTGGAGGTCTGTGATACGGTCGCAGCACTGGTGCGGGCAGGGATCTCGGTTATGGGGCATATCGGTCTGACCCCGCAGACAGCTACCCAACTCGGGGGCTATAAAGTGCAGGGTCGAGATCTGCAATCGGCAAAAAAGATGGTTGCCGAGGCCCTGGCACTGGAGAAGGCCGGGGCCTTTGCCATCGTTATGGAGTGTATCCCGGATGAGTTGGGGCGGATTATTTCAGAAGAAATTGCTGTTCCCACCATCGGTATCGGGGCCGGTGTCCATTGTGATGGCCAGGTCCTGGTTGTTAACGATCTCCTGGGGATGTTTGAAAAGTTCATCCCGAGCTTTGTCAAGTCCTACTGCAAGCTGGCTCCCACCATCAAAGAGGCTGTGGCAGAGTATAACCGGGAGGTGCGCAGTGGTGCCTTTCCTGATAAAAAGCACAGCTTTTCCAGTGAGTCCAATCTGCGAGAGCTTCTCGGCCTTTCCTGATTCTCTGACCACGGTTCATTGGTCTTGTAGTTTTTGAAGGCGGAAGGCATGTCGCTGCTGAGCAGGCGGCTGCCTTCCGCCTTCCGCTTTTCACCTTCTTCCCCACTTCCCCACTTCCCACCACCCTTTAATGTTTTCTTCCAAAGCATCTTTTTTTTCATCTTTTGAAACCATCCAGTATTATCAGTATGTTCGGTATGTTCCCTGTGCTGGGGGCCATGTTTTGTTTCTGGCGTAGATGACGTCTTGAGCACACCTAGTTGTGGTTTTTCTGGTTTGGCCCCCTATATGGTGTGGTGTCGGCTGTTTTTGTAATTTCGTTTAACCTTCTATAATTGTAGGGGAAAATCCTTGACAAGAGGCTCCTTCCTGCTATAAAACTGATGATAGTGGTGCAAAGTGGCGTAAAGTGGAAAACGGTGGTGACGGATGGGAGAGGGGAAGGCCATAAAAAGCAGATTTCGCAGCAAGTCCGAGCACAGCCTGGACTCCAAGGGACGGTTGAATTTTCCCAGTCGTTTCCGTGAGGTCTTGTCTCAGTACGGCTCAGAGGCGCTGATGATCACGACCTGGGGTAAACACCTCCGCGCTTATCCCGTTTCCGAGTGGGAGATTATTGAAGATAAACTCCTGGATCAGGGAAAGGAGCAGCCGCGTCTGGCCAGTTTTATCCGTCTGGTTCTTTCCGGAGTGACTGAATGCAATCTGGATAAACAGGGCCGTATTCTCTTGTCTGCGCCACTACGTTCCGAAACCCAGATCGGTAAAGATGTTATCCTTACCGGTATGCGGGACTGGGTGGAGATCTGGGATAAAGAGGCCTGGCAGGCCGAAGTTCAGGCAACCCGTGAGAATTTTGATAGTTTTGACGAGGGACTGTCTAAACTGGGAATCATTTGATGAGTGAACAGGGCGAGGCCGCAAAGATTCATCATTCTGTGCTGCTGAATGAAGTCCTTGAATTTCTCGCTCCCCACAGCGGCGGTATCTATGTGGATGGAACGCTGGGGCTGGGAGGACATACCGAGGCTATTCTCCAGAAAAGTGCACCGGAAGGCAGGGTAATAGCCTTTGAATGGGACGAGGCGGCTATTGAAAAGAGCAGAGAGAGACTGCAGCCTTTTGCTGAGCGGCTGACTGTTATCAGAAGAAACTTTTCTGAGATTGCCGAAGGATTGGTCGAGGCTGGAATTTCTCAAGTGGACGGAATTCTCATCGATATCGGCTTGTCATCTCTGCAGCTTGATATTGGAGAGCGGGGCTTTAGTTTTCAGCGGGACGAACCCCTGGATATGAGGATGGATACCAGAAGGAAAGTTACCGCAGCTTCCATACTGGCCCACTGTTCTGAAGCTGAACTGGCTGATATTTTTTATTATTACGGAGAAGAGAAGCAGGCGCGAAGAATTGCAAATTTCATAGTTCAGGAACGGGTTCGGGAGCCGCTCACTTCCTCAAAGCAGTTGGCTGATCTGGTTACGAGAGCAGTGCCCAGGCGATTCCATCCCAAAAAGATTCATGTGGCAACACTTGTCTTTCAGGCCCTGCGTATTGCCGTAAATACTGAATTGGAAAATCTGGCAGAAATCCTGACTCACGCTGCACCATTTCTGGCTCCGGGAGCAAGGTTTTGTGTCATATCTTTTCATTCTCTGGAAGACAGGATGGTGAAAAGAAAATTTCGTGACAATCAGGCATTTAAAGTACTGACAAAGAAACCTGTTGGCCCTTCTCCAGAAGAACGGGAGAGCAATCCAAGATCACGGAGTGCTCGCTTAAGAGTTGTTGAAAAAATTTAGTACCGAATTGTAAACATCTGGAATGCTGCTGAACAGCGATTTTCCGGGTGTTGTGGGGTTTTTGGTAAATACGTGAAAAGTTGTAAAACATGAAACAAAGAGGTGACGTCATGATTATCAATCCTTCAGCCCACACCATGATTCCCAGAGGGAATACATTACGAAATCGACCATATACGCGCCGTCCGCTGGCTTTTAGCATGCCGGGTGGAAGGTTGCTCTGGTATGGAGTGACAAAGGTCCTGCTCTTCTCCTCCGTTCTTCTTTTTGTCTGCTCTTTTTTGACTATAGGAGCGGTTGAGCGGGTAAACGGAGAGATCGAGAAAGCGACAGTCATTCATCAAGAACTGGTCAATGCCAATGTCTTGCTGCGGGCTCAAAAGGCCAGGCTGTTTTCTTCGACTGAGATAGGAAAGATAGCAGGGCAGGAATTGGCTCTCTACCTGCCGGAATCCGGTCAATACCAAAAATTTTAAAGTACCTGCTGAGCTGCATCTAAAGGGTACTTCAAGTGACCGTAAAAGAGGCAATTGAGGAGGGTCTTCACTTATAGGAAAATGATGGTCAGGAGATCCCGCCTCAGGACGAAAGATAACAGAAAACGGCTGGTGCGTGCACTGCTGGTTGTTCTGGTGATATTGGCTGTGATGACAGGGGTTGGGGTTTCCTTGCGGCAGCAGTTACGCACCCTGACTGAGATTTGGCAGGAGACCTTTCCGGTAAGTGAACAAGCCGTAGAGAGTGTTCGGGGAACGATTTACGATAGAAATTTCAAAGAACTTGCTCAGACCCTTGAAAGGGTTTCTCTCTATGCCAGGCCACGAGAAGTGGAAAATCTGCCGGAGACCGCAGGGGCGCTCTCAAGGCTGCTGGGGATACCGGAAACGGAACTTGTACAACGCCTGGGCAGAGAGTCTCATCTAGTCTGGCTTCGCCGTGATATCGGCCAGGGAGAGGAAGAGGAGATTCATCGACTGAATTTGCCAGGAATATATCTGCACCGGGAGTTGGCGAGAAAATATCCGGAACAGGCGGTCGGAGCACATCTGATCGGGTATGCTGAGAATGATATTGGGCTTGCTGGTATTGAGCATTATTATAATCATCTGCTCAGCCATGATCATGTCCGACAGGAAGATATACCGACCATTGATCTCAAAGGAGAGGAACAGACCAGCGGTTACAGCCATGATTTGGTTTTGACTGTTGATATGAAAATCCAGGCCATTCTCGATAAATATGTAACTGATCTGGGAGAGAGTCTGGGGAGTGTGCAAATAGGTTCTCTGCTTCTGGAAACAGTTGAAGGGGAAATCATTGCCGGAGCCAATTATCCTTCCTATAATCCAAACACCATCTGGCAGTATGATAATGAGGTGTTGGAGAATATTCTTCTGACTCCTTTGGTCATTCCGGAAGAGATCAGGCAATTTTTTCGGGATGCATCGCTACTTCAGGGAGGATGGGAGCAGGGAACCCAGGTCTATCCCTGGAGTCTGGTTGCAGGAAAAGCAAGTTTTGCCAGGCAGCTTCGGCTCTGGGATCGTCTGCAGCTGACCACAGAACTGAATGTAGACATTTCTGCAGGAAAGGAACAGAGCCCATCGCTTCCGGAGTTCATTGATTGTGGTCCTGTTGCCGATCTGGGTACGGTTCCGAAAACAGCTGCACCTCTGAAAGTGCTTCTCGGTTTTACCCATCTCCTGAACGGTGGCAAGAAAATACAGCCGCACTTTCTTGACCGGGTGCTGGAGAGACCAAGTCAGAAGGAATATTTCTTCGATGCCTTTCAAGGACAATTGCGAGGAAGAAACGTCCTGCCTGCCATGGTATCCAGTGAATTGCGAACCTTGCTTCGAGCTCAGGGCAAACCAGGTATCCTCGGCTCAGTCGCACTTTCCGGGGAAACGCTTTCCAGGGTAGCAAAACCCTCTGGATTCGAGTATGTGCGTGATCGGATGTCACTGATTGCTATACCGGTAGAAAAACCGGAACTGATTCTGCTCCTGGTATCCCGGCAAAGGGAGCCGGGTCCGGCGCTGGTTGACGACTCGAATCCGGGATTTCTCTGTAATACCATTGATTCCATCCTCCCTTCAATGGTGGCACTGCAGCAGGTCAGTCACAGTCTTGCCGGTCTGGTAGAAGCAGCAGAGAAGAAAAATGAGAATTTTAAGTATGAGGGGATGGTCGACGAGAAAGCATCGAAAAATCTGGCCGGAATGCTGGAGGAGCAGACTCGAATCATGCCGGACCTGACCGGACTCAGTTTGAGAAAGGGCTTGCGGCTTTTGCAGGGAATTGAGGTGGAGGTACGTGTCGAGGGCTCAGGACGCATTGTTTCCCAGCGGCCAGAGGCTGGAAAGGTTTTGGAAAAGGGTGGGCAATGTCTGTTGACCCTGAAAAACGACCCCGCGCCCAAAGAGACTGTGCAGCTCCAGGAGCTGCAACAAGACAATAAGCAAGAATAACAAGAAGGGAAAGCAATTTTTGATGTATCCCTGATAGATGGAAGAAAGAAGGAATCGGAAATGTCGGAACCTTTCGAGGTTAAAGAGCAAGGCCGCATCATTGGCGACTGGGTCTGTACGATCCCCGGCACAGCTGTATCCTTCTCTGAAGGAATCGCTTTATCATCTCTTTTTGCTGATCTTGACAATCACCATCTTCTCACTGGTAATCCTGCAACTTGTCTCATCAGCCAGGTAACTACCGATTCCCGCAAGGCGACAGCCGGCTCCCTCTTTATTGCCCTTGTTGGCAGTCAGCATGATGGGCACACCTTCATTTCCCAGGCTGGCAACAGAAAATGTTCAGCATTTCTAGTCGAAAAGGGAAGGGTGGGGCTGGACTCCTATGGTGACGAAGCCTGTGTCATTGAAGTTGACAACACAAGAATGGCGTATGCGGCAATTGCGGAAACTCTCTTTGCTCATCCGGCTCGTCAAATGGATATGGTTGCTATCACAGGAACAAATGGCAAAACCACTGTCAGTTATCTTTTGGAGTCGGTTCTGCATCAGGCAGGAAAACAGCCAGGAGTATTAGGGACGATTAATTATCGCTATCTGACCCGGCAAGGTGAGATGGTTGTAGTCCCTTCATCTTTCACCACCCCTGAACCCCTCCTCCTCCAGGAAACATTGCGTCGTATGGCAGACAGTGGAGTGGACACCGTGGTCATGGAGGTTTCTTCACATGGTCTTGAACAGCAGCGTATCGGAACGCTCTCTTTTGATGTGGCTGCCTTTACCAACCTCTCACGTGACCATCTGGATTACCACCAGGACATGGATGCCTACTTTGCTGCTAAATCCCTTCTGTTTACCAAACATCTGCGCAAGGGCGGCAGGGCAGTTGTCACCATGGGTGATGCAGGGGGAGAAAAATATTTTTGGGGCAACAGGCTTCGCCAGATATGCGAGGAACAAGGTCTCTCTGTTCTTTGTTGCGGAGCAGCAAGCGGAGATATCTATCCTTTGGAGGTAACAGGAGACCTGGCTGGGACCAGGATCCGTCTGCGGACACCGGCAGGAGACAGGGACATCTCTTCTCCCTTGGTCGGGGATTTTAACGTAGCCAACATCCAGACCACCTTTGCGGTGGCTTTGACCCTGGGCATAGAGCCCTTATCTATCTGCAATGCTCTCAGCAGTGCAGTCGGAGCTCCTGGACGGTTGCAGCGGATGGTGACCTGTACACGTGAACAGACGTTTTTGCCGTCAGTCTTTGTTGATTATGCCCATACACCGGATGCTCTGGAACAGGTCCTGAAAACAGTGAAAGCCCTTCCTCATCGCACCCTGTATTGTGTTTTTGGCTGCGGCGGAGACAGAGATGCGGGAAAACGGCCACTCATGGGTGGCATTGCAGGGAAATACAGTGATATAGCCATTGTTACCGATGACAACCCGCGCAGTGAGGTTTCCTCTGCTATTCTTTCTGCAATAGTTGCGGGGATGCGCATATCCGGCCTTGCCGAACAGGCGATTCCATGGCTGCAGGAGAAGGAAGAAGGAGAGCAGGGGTTCGTTTTGATTCCTGATCGTGCTCAGGCCATTCATGCGACAATTGCAGCGGCAGGAAAAGGGGATATCGTTCTTATTGCAGGGAAGGGTCACGAGCAATACCAGTTGACTTCTGAGGGAAAGAAATTCTTTGATGATTCCCTCGAGGCTGCAGAGGCCTTGAGCAGATGGAGGCTTGAATCCCTGATCCAGGCCACGGAAGGTTATTTGCTGGGAAGACGGGAAACAGCAATAATACTTGGCTCGCTGAGCACTGATTCGCGAAAAATCGGGAAGGGTGATATTTTTGTGGCTTTGAGAGGAGAGCGATTTGATGGCCATGATTTCGTGAAGCAGGTGGTAGCTGCAGGTGCAGGCTGCCTTGTTCTTGAACAGGAACCGGAAGAACCCCTTTCGGTTCCTGCGCTTATTGTAAAGAATACGGAACGGGCACTTGGAGATCTGGCGGCATACAGGCGAAACTGTATGAAGGAGATCAGTCGGCCAATCGTGGCAGCTATTACAGGAAGTAGCGGTAAGACTACGGTCAAGGAGATGTGTGCCGCCATTTTTGCCGAGCGGTGGCCTGATGGTGCAGATGTGGCCAGAGGCAGGGTTTTGAAAACAGAAGGGAATTTCAATAATCTTATTGGCCTTCCCCTCTCTCTGCTCCCTGTTACACCGAGACATCAGGCAGTAATCTTAGAAATGGGGATGAATGCTCCCGGTGAAATTGCCAGGCTGACAGAGATAGCAGATCCTGATATCGCCTGTATTGTCAATGTGCATGGGGCACATCTTCAGGGCTTGGGAGATATTGATGGCGTAGCCAGGGCCAAAGGCGAACTTTTTCAAGGTTGCGGTAAAGACAGTGTCTTGGTAGTAAATAGTGACGATCCAAGGGTGGTGGCAGCGGCTCGGGGGTGTAAGCAGAAAAAAATTTTTTACGGAATGGATCCGAAGCAGCATGCTTTTCCTCTGAAAGTCTGGTCTTCAGTTCAGGAAACGAGTGAACGGGAAGAGATTCCTTTTACTCTCCATATTCTGAAGGAAGAGGCACGGGTTGTTCTTCAGGTACCGGGCATTCATAACATTGCCAATGGTCTTGCTGCCGCAGCCATAGCACATGCGGCAGGAATTGACCTTTCCACTATAGCCAAAGGGCTTTCTGCCTTTGTTCCTGCGGATCGTCGTATGCAGATTCTGAACGGCCCGGCCGGGAGTCGACTTATAAATGACACGTATAATGCCAACCCTGCTTCCATGCGAGCCGGAATCAGCACGCTCTGTCAACTGGGGTCTGGAGAACATATTGCCATCCTTGGGGACATGCTGGAACTGGGGGCGGGGAGTGAATCCCTGCATAGAGAGATCGGAGCCTATGCTGCTGCATCCGGTGTTGACTTTCTTGGCCTGGTGGGTGATTTTGCTCATGTGGTAGCGGCCGGTGCCGAAGAGCAGGGTATGGCTCCTGGACGTGTGAAAGTCTTTTCGAGCAAGAAAGAGTGTCTCTCGTGGATACAGGAACTGGTTCTTCGGGGATGTGTGCATTCCGGGACATATATCCTGGTTAAAGGGTCGCGCGGTATGCGGCTGGAAACCCTAATTGAACAACTACAGTCTGAATAAGTTATGCTTTATCACCTCCTTTATCCACTGCATACTGACATCAGTGCCTTTAATGTCTTTCGCTATATCACTGTCCGTTCCATCGGTGGTGCGGTGACCGCCTTCCTCATTATGCTCTTTCTCGGACCGTGGTTTATCAGGAAATTGAAACAGTATCAGGTGGGACAGGTGGTGCGTGATGACGGACCGGAGACCCATCTCGCCAAACAGGGTGTGCCCACCATGGGGGGCGTTCTGATTCTCTTTGCTATCACCTCGGCCACGTTGCTCTGGGCCAGGCTTGACAATCCCCTGGTCTGGCTCCTGCTCTTTGTGGCCCTCTTTTTCGGACTCATCGGCAGTATCGATGACTACCGAAAGATCAAAAAGAAGTCCAGTGACGGTCTCAGTGCCAGAGGCAAGCTCCTGATGCAGATTTTCGGGGCCTCGGTGGTGGGACTCTTTGTCCTCCTCCATCCCGGCTATGACGGGCAGCTCAGTGTTCCCTTCCTGAAAAACATCCATCCTGATCTTTCCTGGTTTTATGTGGTCTTTGCTGTTCTGGTTATTGTCGGTTCGTCAAATGCGGTCAACCTGACTGATGGTCTGGATGGTCTGGCTGCAGGCCCCACTGTCATTTCGGCCTCGGTCTACCTCATTTTTTCCTATCTTGCCGGGCATGCCGTACTTGCTGATTATCTCCAGCTTCCCTATGTTCAGGGTGCGGGAGAGCTTGCTATCTTCTGCGGGGCCATGGTCGGGGCCTGTCTCGGTTTCCTCTGGTTTAATGCCTATCCGGCCCAGATCTTCATGGGAGATGTGGGCTCACTGGCCTTGGGTGGTGCCCTGGGCGGAGTGGCCATCATCATCAAACAGGAGATCCTGCTGGCCATAGTCGGGGGGATTTTTGTCATGGAGGCCATTTCTGTCATCCTTCAGGTGGGCTATTTTAAGATCAGTCACGGTAAACGGATCTTTCTCATGGCTCCTTTTCACCATCATTTTGAGAAAAAAGGATGGCATGAGCCCAAGGTTGTGGTCCGTTTCTGGATAGTCTCTGTGGTTCTCGGCCTCTTTGCCATTGCAACCTTGAAACTGCGCTGATGGGTTCTATAAACAGGATAAGGCCCGGACAGAGGGCAGTGGTTATGGGACTTGGTGTCTCCGGTCGTGCAGCCGTTCGCTATCTGCTGGCCTCTGATGTACAGGTTTTTGTTTCAGACAGTCGTGAGTTTACGGAATTGCCCCTTAGCGATCAAGAGTATCTGCTGGAAAATGACGTTGCCTTTGAGGGTGGTGGTCACAGCAGGGATTTCCTCCTTCAGGGTGACTTTATTGTCATCAGTCCCGGTATTGCCACGGATCTGCCTCTGCTCGTGGAGATGCGGGGACAGAATATTCCGGTCTTGGGTGAGTTGGCCCTGGCCGCACCGCAGCTCAGCGAACAGGTGGTGGCGGTGACCGGGACAAATGGCAAAACAACGGTTACTGCCCTGATCGGAGAACTGCTGGCAGCCTCCGGGAAAAAGGTCTTTGTGGGTGGGAATATCGGCACACCTCTCCTTGATTATCTCTGCCGGGAAGAACGGGTGGATGTCCTGGTCCTCGAGCTTTCCAGTTTTCAACTGGAATCGGCAGGAAATTTTCGCCCGGACATAGGAGTGCTGCTCAATATCACCCCGGACCATCTTGATCGCCACGGGAGTATGGTTGCCTATGCTGCAGCCAAAATGAAACTTTTTGCTCATCAGGAAAAACAGGACAAGGCAATCCTCTGCAGCGATGATCCCATGTGTAGACAGATCATGCCCTTGCTCACTGAGCAGAAAGTCTTCTCTTTTGGTACCCAAAGTGATTGCGAGGCCAAAGGTGAGGGCAGTGAGCTCATAATTACTCTGGATGGCGAAAAACAGTCTTATTCTCTTGCCGGGACTCAGCTTGCTTCACACACGGGTCTGTTAAACAGCGGAGCTGCTGTCCTTGCCGCCACATTGCTTGGCTGCGCACCTGAGGAAATACAGAAAACTCTCAATCGTTTTGCTCCGGCTGCCCATCGGCTGCAGCGTGTGACCGATTGGCATGGAGTTGAATATTATGATGATTCCAAGGCGACAAATACCGGAGCAGTGCTCAGCGCTCTGGCCTCTTTTGCAGGAAATGTTATTCTCATCGCCGGAGGAAGGGACAAAGGTGAAGAGTACAGTGTGCTCACACAGGCAGTTAGGGAAAAGGTGAAGGAACTTATACTGATAGGTGAATCGGCTGACTCCATTGCTGATGCCTTGAGAGATGTGATCTGTGCGAGAAGGGCGGGTTCAATGGAGGAGGCCGTGGCCATGGCTGCTGAAGTTACAGAACCAGGTGATGTGGTTCTCCTCTCACCTGCCTGCGCGAGCTTTGATATGTTTGATAATTATGGTCATCGTGGTGAGGTCTTCTGCCGTGCTGTACTGGACCTGAAAAAGCGGTTAGGGGAGAAAGCAGCCTGATGGATATTCCTGTACGTCTCATGCTCACCGGCGGTGGCACCGGGGGCCATCTCTTTCCGGCCATTGCCACGGCTGAGGCTCTTTGCCGTCGTCTGCCGGGAAGTGAAGTCCTCTTTGTCGGGACTAAGAGGAGGATGGACCGGGACAGTCTTGAACAGTATGGATATGCTACCTGTTCCATCCACTGTCAGGGCTTGAAAGGAAAAAATTTTATGTCCCTTGTCCAGGGACTGGCGATTTTGCCTGTTTCCTGTTTGGAGGCAATGTATCATATTTTGCGTTTCCGGCCGCACCTGGTGCTCGGGGTTGGTGGCTACGTCACTGGTCCGGTAGTACTGGCTGCAAAACTTCTCGGCAAACCGACACTCATCCATGAACAGAATTCTATCCCAGGACTGGCCAACAGGAAGCTGGGAGCATTGGTGACAAAAATATGTCTTTCTCTGCCGGGCAGTGAAAGATGGTTTCCAGGCGGGAAAACAGTACTGACCGGCAATCCTGTGCGCGAGGCCATCCTGACGCTTGCCCGGAAAGTGAAGAAAAAGAAAGAAGGGCCGCTTACCTTGCTGGTACTTGGCGGAAGCCTGGGTGCTCACCGCGTGAATGAACTGGTGACCGGGGCCTTTGCCCTAGGCCTCCAGGGTTTGCAGGGAGTCAGAGTGATTCACCAGACTGGACCGGGTGACGTTGCCATGGTTGAAGCCAGTTACCGTAACAGCAAAACAGAGGCCACTGTTTCTCCATTTTTTCGTGATATGGCAGCTGTTTATGAGGAGGCTGACCTTCTTGTATCGCGCGCCGGGGCCACTACCCTTGCTGAGCTTGCGGTTCTGGGAAAACCGGTTCTGCTCATTCCTTATCCGTATGCTGCTGATCAACATCAGGAAAAAAATGCGGAATTTTATGTGCAGGGGGGCGGCGCTGTCATGTTTGTGGAAAAAGATCTGACAGCGGAGCTTTTGGCCAAGAATCTAGCGCGCTTGCTCGGAGATCGGCAAGGCCTTGAAAAAATGGGAGCTGCCATACGCAGTCGAGCCTTTCCCGAGGCTACGGAACATATTGTTGATGTATGTATGGATTTGCTGCGACAGAAAGTCAAAAGAGCTGGATCTGCCTCCAGAGATGAGTAATTATGTATAAAAAGACCCAAAAAATACACTTTGTCGGTATCGGTGGCATTGGTATGAGTGGCATTGCAGAACTCCTGCTCAACCTTGGTTACGAGGTTTCCGGCTCTGATCTCCATGACTCTGCTATTACCCGAAATCTGCAGGCTCTGGGTGGCAGTGTGCATAAGGGGCATGAAGGCAGCTGGGTGGAGGGATCGGATGTGGTGGTAACCTCATCGGCAATATCTTCCGACAACCCGGAGGTGGTGGCAGCCCTTGCCGCAGGGATTCCGGTGATCCAGCGGGCCGAGATGCTGGCCGAACTCATGCGTCTGAAAAAATACGGTATTGCAATTGCCGGCAGTCACGGCAAGACTTCAACCACCTCCATGGTCAGCTGGATGATGGCCCGTGCCGGTATGGATCCCACTATTGTTGTGGGCGGGAAGATCGACAGTCTCGGTGGTAATGCCAAGCTTGGCCAGGGAGAGTTTCTGGTGGCCGAGGCAGACGAAAGTGACGGTTCTTTTCTGAAGCTTTCTCCTGTCCTTGAGGTTGTCACTAATATTGATCTGGAACATATGGATCATTATAATGACATTGACCATATCAAGGCCACCTTTCTGGAATTTATTGATAGGATTCCCTTTTATGGAGCGGTTATCCTCTGTCTGGACGATGCCAATATCGCTGACATCCTGCCGGAGATCAGGAAACGAAAGATTACCTATGGTTTCAATTCCCAAGCTGATCTGTCTGCTGAACAGATTGAGGCAGGTGGCGGCAGGGTCCGGTTTACGGTAAGGCACAGAGGGGAAGTTCTGGGGGATGTAGATCTTGCGCTAGCAGGAAGGCATAACGTTTATAATTCATTGGCCGTGATCTGTGTCGGCCTGGAGCTGGAGATTCCTTTTACGATTATTCGTGAGGCCCTGGCAGCCTTTCAAGGGGTGCAGCGGCGTATGCAGCTTAAGGGCAAGGGCAGGGGGATTACCGTCCTGGATGATTATGGTCATCATCCTACAGAAATCAGGGCTACCTTGGCTGCGATTAAAGAGGCATGGCCGGAGAAACGCCTGGTGGTGCTCTTTCAGCCGCATCGTTATAGTAGAACCCTGGCCCTGCTCAAAGAGTTTCAGACCTGTTTCCATCAGGCGGATATGTTGATCATGACGGAAATCTATGCTGCCAGCGAGCAGCCCCTGGCCGGCATCTCCGGGGAAATCTTGCTGGAAGAGGTGAGGAAGCATGGGCAGCGGCAGACCAGATTTATTCCGCAGGTTGAAGATCTGGCCAAAGAGCTGTTACCGGAACTGGAAGAGGGAGATCTGGTGCTGACTCTGGGGGCCGGCAATATTGTTCTGGCCGGAGAAGAACTGATGGGGATGCTTGAGGAAAAAAAAAGCTGAAGGAGATGAGGGAGCAGCTCAAAGACAGACTCAGTAGTCTTGCCGAAAATCGGATACAGTGGGATTGTCCACTTGCTCCGTATACTTCCTTTGGTATCGGCGGGCCGGCATCGGCCCTGGTTACAGTGGAGAGCATAGCAGAATTATTGCGGCTGCTGCAATGTCTTGTGGAAAACAATCTGGACTGGCGTGTTATCGGCAGAGGGACTAATCTTCTTGTCGCGGATAGTGGTTTTGCCGGTGTGATTTTCATCCTTGGGAAGGGGCTCTCCCAGATAGCTCTTCAGGAAGAAGCAGAATCCGGACAGGTGCTCATCCGGGTCGGTGCCGGTTGCAGCCTTGCCCGCCTCCTGGCCTGGTGTATGGACGAAGGCCTTTCCGGTCTGGAATTTGTCAGCGGAATTCCAGGAAGTGTTGGCGGGGCTGTTGTCATGAACGCCGGAGCCTGGGGGGGAGAGATGGCGGATGTAATTGTTTCTCTTACTACAGTCAGTCCCTACGAAGGCGAGAAAATTCTGGGCCGCGAGGAATTAAAATTTAGTTACAGATTATGGGAAAATCCAGAAAAGAGTGGGGCAAAGTCGATGGTGGTTGCGGCAGATCTCGAATTACGAAACGGGCTGAAAAAAGAAATTGCAGCCCGTTGCAGAGAGTATCTGCAAAAGCGTCTGCAGAAACAGCCAAAGGGGCTGAAGAATGCGGGGTCATTTTTTAAAAATCCGCCGGGTGATTCGGCAGGACGCCTTATCGAGGCATCAGGACTCAAGGGTACACGTTGCGGAGGGGCCATGATTTCGGCGGTTCATGCCAATTTCTTGGTTAATAGTGGACAGGCCACGGCCAAAGATGTCCTGCAGTTGATGGAGCTTGTTCGGGAGAAGGTGGCAAAAGATAGTGGTATTACACTGGAAACTGAGGTACATTTTCTGTAACGATTAACTATGAAGCTGCTGAAAAAAATAAGTGCATTGCTGGAGAGCAAGAAAAAAGGAAGGGGATCGTTTTCTGTCTTTGCAGAAAAAATGAAACAGGAACCTTGCTACAGGGCCAGTCAGCTTGGATTCGGAGCAGGGAAGAAGACTTTTCTTGAGAAGCTGAAGGACCGTATCAGGCAACGGAAACCTGCCGGGATTGTCAAGACCGATCGGAGACGGGAGGGCGCGAACCGGCGGCGGTTTCTCCTCCTTTCTCTGGTGTCGACTGTTACGTTGCTGGGGGTATATCTGGTTCTGGCCGGTCCCTTAGAGGGATACCTCGAGAATTGCCATTACTTCCAGATTCGGAAAATCGAAATCTCCGGTTGCCGGGTTACCACTCCGGCGGTACTCAAAAAGTTTGCTGAAATTAATTACCAGATGAACATGCTGACTCTGGATCCGGAAGTGATTCAGCAACGGTTGCAGGATCATCCTTGGATTTCTCTGGCGAAGATCAGACGGATCTGGCCGGATGAACTGGCTGTTTCCGTCAATGAATACTCTCCTGAGGCCTTGGTTGTTCAGGGAAAAGAGAAGGGCTTTTATTACCTGGATAAATCAGGGAAAATATTTGCTCCTGTTGTTCAGGGCATGGCGCTTGATTTTCCGGTTGTTACCGGGCTTGATACAGTAGAAGAGAGTGAAGGGAAGAAAGAGGTGCTTGCCCGGGCCATGTCATTTTTACGCTTGGCACAGAGGAATAATCCAAATTTACCGGCCCAGAATGTTTCAGAGATACACCTCACTGGTGAGGGAGAGATGATTCTGTACCTGGTGAAACATCCCTTTCCAATCTATTTTGGTGAAGGGGATATTAAAAGAAAATATTACCAGTTGTGCAAGGTGTTGGAAGTACTGTATCAGAAGAAAAAAGGCGGGGCGCTGATTCAGAAGGTGGCGTATATCCGTATGGATTACCAAGAAAATAAGGTGTTGGTCGCACAAAGCAGTACAGGTTGAAAGGTGACTCTGCAGCAGCGCTCCCATTTCCGTTTGATCGGGTCGGCTCACGAAGTGGGCAAACGACTTGTCAATCTGATCAAACGAATATATGGCACTGCTGAAAAAGTACTCGTCGAGGCTACTGTAAGTTTTGTTGCATGAGATTGTCAGGTTATAGGGTTGAAAAGTATGGATGAGATAGAGGACAGGCAGGTAGTCGCGGTGGAAGAGAGAGAGCAACACAGGGAGCCGGGTGGGCTCGTGGTCGGACTCGATATCGGAACAACCAAGATCTGTTGTGTGGTTGGTGAGGTCTTTGAAGATTCGATAGACATTGTCGGTCTTGGGACCGCTCCTTCGATGGGGCTGAAGAAAGGGGTGGTGGTGAATATTGAGTCCACTGTCAAGTCCATAAAACATGCGGTGAGTCAGGCAGAGGAGTCTGCAGGATGTGATCTGCGAACTGTGTATGTCGGCATTGCCGGAAATCATATCAAGGGCTTCAATAGTCCGGGTATTCTTGCCATCAATGGTCGGGAGATAAAGGAAAATGATGTTGCCGATGTAATCAGTGCGGCCAGAACTGTGAAAATTTCTGAGAATCAGCAGATCATCCATGTCCTTCCTCAGGAATATATGGTTGACGATCATACCGGTATTCAGAATCCTCTGGGCATGACCGGGGTGCGACTGGTGACCAATGTCCATATCGTTACCGCAGACATGGGCGCCGTGCATAATCTTTATACCTGTTGTAATAAGGCCGGCCTTGAAGTGGCTGACATGGTCCTTGAATCCATTGCCTCTGCCCATGCAACCCTCAGTTCGGATGAGATGGAATTGGGAGTAGCCCTTCTCGATATCGGTGGCGGAACCACGGATCTTGCTGTTTTCTGTGACGGGACCATTCGCCACACCTGTGAAATCGGGTTAGGCGGACACAATCTGACAAACGATCTTTCCGTAGGATTGCGCACCCCCCTCCAGGATGCCGAGCGCTTGAAAGAAGAATACGGCAGTGCCATTTCCTCCATGATCAAACCAAATCATGTGGTAGATGTGCCCACTGTGGGAGATCGGGATCCGCGGAAGGTTACACAGAAAGTCATGGTTGATATTATTCAGGCCAGGATGGTGGAGATTCTGGAGATGGTGAATCAGAATCTCATCAATTGCGGTCTGAAAAACAAGATTAACGGCGGCATTGTCATTACCGGCGGTACAGCTTTACTGGCCAATCTTGTTGATCTCGCAGAGCAGATTTTTGACCTGCCTGTGCGTATTGGTTATCCGTCTCAGATTGGTGGTAAAGTGGATCAGGTCCATTCACCGCGCTGCACCACTGGTGTTGGTCTGGTAATGTATGGGCGTCAGCATCAGGTGGATAATCGTTACAGCGATAGTTCCATGGTAGGGAGAATGAAGGACTGGCTGCGAAAAATTATGTGAATTGTTATGGCATCTCGTTTTGGTAATATTTTTGCCAGGGTGTGAGTGAGTATCTGGTTTTTTTGAGTTGGACAAGAAAAAAGTTTCAGTGAACAGTTGCAGATGCTATAATTTGTCTGCTGATATATTATAGCTATGCTACGCCAATTAACGTGTGGATTTCTTGAACAGGGGTGAGAGTATGCCGTTTAGAATGGCGGAAACAGAAGGGGTTGCGATCGTCAAGGTTATAGGCGTCGGTGGTGGAGGTGGCAATGCCATCAATACCATGGTCGATGATCGTCTACAAGGGGTTGAGTTTATATCGGCGAATACGGATAAACAGGCATTGAATCAGTCCCGAGCCGATATTATTCTCCAGATCGGTCCTAATATCACCAAAGGCCTTGGTGCAGGTGCCGATCCGGAGACCGGAGCGCTTGCTGCCCAGGAGTCTCTCGATGAAATCAAAGAGAGCCTCAAGGGCGCGGATATGGTCTTTATCGCGGCCGGTCTCGGTGGTGGTACCGGTACCGGAGCAGCCCCGGTGGTTGCCAAGATCAGCAAGGAGTTGGGCGCACTTACTGTGGCTGTGGTGACCAAGCCCTTTCATTTTGAAGGGAAATTTCGCATGCGAAATGCTGAGGCAGGCTGGGATCAACTGCGTAAGTATGCTGATACCATTATCACTGTTCCCAATGATCGCCTCCTTTCCCTGATGCAGAAAAATTCAAAACTTTCCGATATGCTGAGTATGGCGGATAAGGTTTTGCTCCAGGCCGTCAAGGGGATTACGGATCTGATCAACGTACCTGGAATGATTAACGCTGATTTTGCCGATCTGCGCACGGTAATGCGGGAGGTAGGCCCGGCAATTATGGGCTCTGGATCAGCTGTAGGTGAAAGCCGGGCCACAGAAGCGGCCAAACGGGCCATCGATAACCAGCTTCTCGAAGATGTGGGAATTGATGGGGCACGCGGCCTGCTCATCAATATTTCGGCCTCGGAAGAGTCCTTTACCATGGCCGAGTTCATGGAAGTCTCGGCCCTTATCCATGCCAAGGTTGATGACGAGGCCAAAGTAGTTATCGGGGCTCTCTATGATGATTCCCTGGGGGACGAACTTCATGTCACCGTTATTGCCACAGGTGTGGGAGAAGTAGTTCCGACAAAAGAAAAGCTAGTTCAGGTGGACTTGCCGGCCAAGAATACAGGCGCATCCAGTGAGGGGCAGGGAGAGCGTCCCGTGCATACCGCTCCGGCTCCTCCTAATCCGCAGGCTAGAAAATCCATATTTTCATCTTCTAATTTTAACGGTTTTGAAAATCATGGGATCTCGTCAGGAGATAAATCCAAAGGAAAACAGGATAACCAGATCTGGAATGAGGAATATATGGAAACCCCGACTTACCTGAGGAAAAAGGCTAACTGATTCAAAAGCCATCACAGCACTCCATCTTCGCGCGATCGCTTCCCCTGCCCGCATGAGTGTGCTATAGCTGGCGGAAATAAACTGCACAGCTAAGAGAAGACTCCGGATACGGGGCACCTGTGATGGTCTCGGCTCGTACTTGGTCAACTGTGATACGGAGAGCGTTTTATCAGACAGAACAAAAAAGGACCGGATAATTCTAATCTACTTGATCTGGAAAGCGGTACCTATCTCAAGAAGTGGACCGGCCGTCTGCCTGTCGCTCTGCTTTATCCCAACAGTTACGAAGTAGGCGTTTCCAGCCTTGGCTTTCAGCTTGTATACTCCCTCCTCAACGACCACGATGAAGTGGTCTGTGAACGATTTTTTCTCCCTGTGGGAAATGCTCCTCTTCGCTCCTTTGAATCCGGTAGAGCGCTTGCTGATTTCCCCTTTCTCTTCTACTCCATCAGTTTTGAGCACGACTACCTGAATCTGGTCAGAATGCTCCTTGCCGGAGGAGTTCCTCTTTTTGCCAAAGAAAGGAGTGAAGGACCGGTCGGGGCCGCTGGTCCTCTGGTGATAGGAGGGGGGGTGGCTACCTTTATGAATCCAGAACCCCTGGCTCCTTTCACCGATATCTTTCTGCTGGGTGAGGCAGAGCCACTTCTCCCTCCATTGCTTCCTTTCCTTTTTGAACACCTCAATAAAACACCTCGTCTCGATCTGCTTTTCCTCCTTAGTGAAAAACTTGTTGGAGCCTATGCGCCCGCGTTGCATACTCCGGCCTGTGACAAGGATGGGCGACAGATCGATTCTCTGCCTGCAGAAGGGCTTCCGGCGCGGATTAAAAAGGCGACAGCTATGAATCTGAGCAAGGCTGCCCATTCGCAGCTGCTCAGTCCGGCTGCTGAATTTTCCAGTCTTTATCTCACGGAACTTGGCAGGGGATGCTCAAGGGGGTGCAGGTTTTGTGCTGCCGGCTTCATCTATAGACCGCCACGTCTCTGGGATGCAGATGCGGTGATTAAAGGGCTTGAAGAACGCTCGTCTGCTGTCAAGCGTGTGGGGCTGCTCGGTATGGAGATGGCCAAAAGGGAAGAACTGGAAGCCCTTTCTTCATATCTTCTTGAAAGTGGCTGTTCTCTCTCTTTTTCCTCCCTGCGTGCAGATAGGATTTCAGGGCCACTTCTGAAACTTCTTGGAAGCAGTGGCTTGAAGAGTGTGGCTATAGCCCCCGATGGTGCCTCGGAGCGTCTTCGGCGCGTGATCAACAAGAACCTGACCGAGGAAGATCTTCTTCTTGCTGCTGAACGTCTGGTGGATACAGGATTGTATAAATTGAAACTGTATCTTATGATAGGATTACCCACAGAAACCATGGATGATCTTCAGGAGATGCTGGAACTTGTGAAAAAGATCCGGGAAAGGATGTTACCGGGGGGCAGGGCCAGGGGAAGATTGTGTGAGATTACCCTGTCCGTAAACTGTTTTGCCCCCAAGCCCTGGACGCCGTTTCAGTTCCATCCCTTTGGTGGAGCAGCGCTCGAAGTCGGAGAGGAAGGGGATGCGGCAGCTGCTATCAAGTCTCTTAATGCAAAAATCGATTTTTTACGTAAAGGAATACGTTCTGAGGCCAATGTGCGGATGAACCATGACAAACCGGATAATGTCCTGTTTCAGGCAGTTCTGGCCAGAGGCGATCGACGTCTGGCCAGAGTTCTGGTTACCATGGCGCAAACCGGAGTTCCCTGGAAACAGGCCATGCGTAAGAACGGACTGCGACCGGAGACCTTTGCCATTTATCAGTACGGGGAAAATGATTATTTCCCATGGAATATTGTCGATCATTCTATTAAACAGGAATATCTCTGGCAGGAATATCAAAAGGGTTTTCAGGCTGCGACAACGATTGCCTGCAACACTTCTGTCTGCAAGCGGTGCGGAGTATGCGGTGACTAAAAAAAAAGACCTCCCTGCAATCAATAATCCGGAGCATCTGCAACAATTAAGGGCTGGATTCATGCCTTTCCAGCTGGTAAAATATTTTTCCTTTACCAGTCTTGCTGTGATCTTGATCTTTACCCTTGTTCTTTCCTGGATTATTTCCAACAATGCCCGGACGGTCATGCTTGATCAGAGTGAGGCCTACTCACTTCTCCTTGCCGAGAATCTGAATCAGCAGGTGTTCAGGAGTTTTGTTCTGCCCACTGTAGTCACTTACGGTAAAATTGCTCTTTCAAACCCGGATCAATTTCAGAACCTGGATCGTGTGGTTCGTAATGCCACGGAAGGCATGAAGGTGGAAACGGTGACCATTTATGATTCCACAGTCAACATCATCTCCTATTCTACCGATGAAGAGCAGGTAGGAAAGAAGGACATGGGAGGGTTGGAGTACTTAAAGGCGTTGGCAGGGACACAAAACTCTCAGATCGTTTCCAGTGGTTCGGTTCTGAGCCTTTTGCCAGGTACTGCACCCGTCCATTGCAGACTCAAGACCTTTATTCCCTTCCGGCAGGTACGAGGTGACAAACGTTCCACTGATCTGATTATGGGAGTAATTGAGATTACTCAGGATCTTTCTCGTGAATACTCGGCAATTATGCAGTTGCAGGGAAGGATCATTCTGGTTTCTTCTCTGGTCATGGCTATTCTCTTTCTGGTGCTGCGCACCATTGTCAGTCGTGCAGATAAGATCATGGAGAAAAGAGTACATGAACGACTGAGTCTTGAAGAAAAGCTCAACCGTGCTGAACGGCTGGCCCATCTCGGAACCATGGTGGCCACGGTCTCTCACGAGATCAAGAGTCCTCTCGGCATTGTTCGTTCCACTGCTGAAATCCTGTATAAAAGGATCAAGAAGGTGGCTCCGGGTAATGAAAATCTGGCCGAGATCATTGTGGCTGAAACCACCCGTCTCAATAATATCGTGATGGAATTTCTTGATTTTGCCAGGCCTCAGATGATCAAGCTCACTCCAGTGGATATAAACGACAATATCAGCAAGGCCCTGCAGTTCATTGACGCCAAGTTACAGGAACAGAAAATTGCTCTGGAAACTGATTTTCACCCGAAAATCGGGAAAATTTCTATTGACCCTGACCTCTTTTACCGGGCCTTGCTCAATATTCTGGTAAATGCTATCCAGGCTATGCCTGAGGGCGGGGTGTTGCGGGTGAATACCGGAATAGTGGAATCTGACGGATCGGTTTTTATCTCTATCCAGGATAGCGGCATAGGGATGAGTGAAGAAAAAGCGGCCGAGATCTTCAAACCTTTCTTTACCGATAAAAATCGGGGAACCGGACTGGGACTGGCTATTACCAAAAATATTGTGGAACAGCATCATGGGACTATTTCTGTGATCAGCAGGGAAAATGAAGGAAGCACTTTTACCATCACCCTTCCCTGATCAGGAAAAAACCAGAGGCCTGCGTCTCTGTGGGCTGTCTTTCCTCGGCAATGGTCCCTATAGCCTTGATATTCTGCCAGGTGAATGTGTCGGACTCACAGGGCGTTCAGGAGTGGGCAAGACCCAGCTGCTGCGGGCAGTGGCCGATGTGATTGTCCACGAGGGTGATTGTCTGCTCGATGGCACAGCCTGTTCCGCTGTGGAACCACATGTCTGGAGAAAGACAGTGGCCATGGTTCCAGCTGAATCGTTCTGGTGGTATGACACTGTTGCTCCCCATTTCGCAGGTGGGATGGAGCAGGGGCAATCCCTAGAATTGCTTGGGAAGATGGGATTTCCGGCAGATGTCGGAACATGGCGGGTCAGCCGGCTTTCTACAGGTGAGCGGCAGCGTCTGTCCCTTGTGCGCAGCCTGAGCAGTGCTCCCCGGGCGCTTCTCCTTGATGAGCCGACTTCGGCCCTGGACCGGGAGATGGTCCAGGTTGTGGAGGAGATTATCAGAGATATCTGCCGGAAAAGGAAGAGCATCTGCCTCTGGGTCAGTCATGACCGGGAACAGCTTGCCCGGATGGCCAACAGGATTTACCGGGTTGAAGCACAGATGCTGGTAGAGGAGACGAACGAATGCATGTGATCTCTCTTGGTGCTGTAGATCTCGGGCTTGCCGCGTTTCTGCTCCTGTTGCTCGCTGCGACCAGTTTTCGTATCGGGCTTGGCTTGGAAAAGAGGATGGTTATTTCCGGTGTGCGGATGACCGTGCAGTTGCTGCTCATCGGCCTGGTTTTAAAGGTTCTGTTTGCCAGTTCTAGTCTCTGGCTGGTACTCAGTATGGCAACTGTCATGCTTCTTGTTGCCGGCTACGAGGTGTGGGCCCGGCAGAAGCGTAAATTGTCCGGGGCCAGGGGATATCTCATCAGCACGGTTTCCATGCTGATTTCTTCTTTCACCGTTACCTTCCTGGCACTGACAATCATGGTGGGCGTTGATCCCTGGTATACCCCGCAGTATGCCATTCCTCTCCTCGGCATGCTCCTGGGAAATACCATGAACGGGGTGGCCCTGGCCTCTGATCGTTTGACCACGGAACTATATAATCAGCGCTCCATGGTGGAGCAGCGCCTGCTGCTGGGACAGAACTGGCAGGAGGCAAGTGGTGATATCCGACGGGATTGTATGCGTACCGGGATGATCCCCATCATCAACTCCATGGCCGCAGCCGGAGTTGTCAGCCTGCCGGGGATGATGACCGGACAGATCCTCGGCGGTTCGTCACCGTTGGATGCAGTAAAGTACCAGATCCTGATCATGTTCCTCATTGCCGCCGGTACCGGCTTCGGTGTCCTGTCCGCCATCTGGCTGATCAGCCGTCAGCTTTTTGACAACCGCCAGCGGCTGGTTCTTGACGAGTTGACGGTTGTCAAAGAATGACTGGAAAATATGACAAGTCAATACGTTGTAGTTGTGTAACTGCGCTCTGAGATGTTTTCCCGGAAAGAGCAGATAACAACATACAAAGTACAACTATAGAAAGGAAAGAGCATCTAAGAACATTATGATAGGGTGAAGATGGGCGCAAGTTTCAGGGGTGTCCTTCCGGTTGAGCCTTTTGGCGTGCACTTCGCCTTTGCCGATACATATTTTGAGAGAGTAGATGGGAAATCAGACTGAAAAACGGAAAGTTCTTCCATGGAATTGATTCAACTGGGATTGGAGCCTTGGTTCATAAAGCAGGCCGTTGAACTCTGTACACCTGAACAGCGAATTGCGCGGGTAACTGCGGTTGATCGAGGCTGGTATGTCGTCAGGAATGAGGATGGAGAAGGATCCGCCAGGGTAACCGGTAAATTTCTGCATTCTACTGAATCTACGAGCGATATGCCTTGCGTTGGTGATTGGGTCTGTTTGCATTACGACTCTGAAAATTCAGCGTGCATCCATACGATTCTGCCTAGAAAATCGTTTCTGGGACGGAAATCTGCCGGGAAGAATATCGAGTTTCAGATGATCGCTGCCAATATCGATGTAGCCTTCATTGTTCAGTCGTGCCACTACGATTTTAATGTACCCAGACTTGAGCGCTATCTGGTGATGGCGAATGAAGGTCATGTTGAACCAGTACTTGTTCTGACTAAAACAGATTTGGTCAGTGCAGATGAATTGGAACAATTAATTTTGGAAATTCGTCGTGGAGGGATTAGCGCAAGAATTGTTGCTCTCAGCAATGTAACCGGAGCTGGGTTAGACCAGATCAAAGAGCTTATGGGCTTTGGCAAAACATACTGTCTACTTGGCTCCTCAGGAGTGGGAAAGACGACGCTCATAAACCAACTCACTGGCCAGGATACATTAAAAACTGGGACAGTAAGTGATTCCGGAGAAGGACGACACACGACAATACGTCGTCAACTTATTGTGTTGGAACAGGGCGCCATGATTGTCGACACGCCAGGAATGCGAGAGGTGGGCATTTTTGCTGGTAGCGAAGGAATGGATGAACTCTTCGATGATATTCAAGAATTAGCCCTTAGTTGCCGTTTTAGCAATTGCGGTCACAGTAATGAACCTGGATGTGCAGTTTTGCAGGCCATAAAAGACGGTAAACTGAATCAGGAACATTATGGGAATTATGTAAAGCTCAAGAAAGAGTCAGAGGTTAATGAGACCTCCTATGCTGATAAGCGGAAAAAAAGATAAAATCTTAGGGAAAATAAAGTGACCTGCAACACTCTTGGCTTCTTAAAGTGTAAGTTAAAGTTGACGTTATTATATTCAACAAGGGCAGAAGGTTCGGAAAATTGACCTTCTCTTGAGAAGGTCAATACATCCTCACTCTGGCCCACTCGTTAGATCTTCTTGTCATACGTTCCTTATAACTGTCAAATGCTGATATCCTTTGTGAATTGTTTTCTTTTCTGCTTGTAATTTGTCCCTATATATTGTTCATTTGCTCGTATAAAAAGAAATCTAATACAGGGAAATGGACAGCAGGGTGATGAAGAGCCTGGTCGTTGATGGAGGAGTTTGCGGCTGTGCCACTGTGGCGTCTTGTCTTTTTCCCATACTTTTTCTGGAGGCTTAAGATGAGCAAGAAAATAGTAATTGTAGGTGGTGTGGCCGCTGGCCCCAAGGCAGCATGTCGTGTGAAACGTCTGATGCAGGATGCAGAAGTCACCATCATTGATCAGGATACTCTGTTTTCTTATGGCGGCTGCGGTATTCCCTATTATGTCTCTGGTGACGTGTCCGATGAGGCGGAGCTTCGTTCTACAAGTTTTCATATGGTTCGTAATGAGGACTTTTTTGAAAATGCCAAAGGAGTGACTGTAAAGAGCGGTACCAGGGCTGTAGCCATTGATCGTAAGGCAAAAACAGTCAAGGTGGAGATCGTGGCCAGTGGGGAAAAACAGGAAATCCCCTATGATACGCTCATGATTGCCACCGGTTCGCGTCCCTTTGTCCTTCCTATCCCCGGCAACGATCTTGACGGAGTCTTTACCATCTCCGATCTGCATAAGGCCATTGAGATTAAGGACCGGATCGCCAAGGGCAAGGTGGGAAAAGCAGTGGTTATCGGCGGCGGGGCAATCGGTCTGGAAATGGCCGAGGCCTTTAAGGATCTTTGGGGCGTGGAGACTACTATTGTAGAGTTCATGCCTCAGATTCTGCCCCGCATCGTGGATTTCCCCATAGCATCCATGGTGACCAAACACATGCGGGACAATGAGGTGGACATCTTTTTGGGTGAAGGTGCCGAAGAGATTCTGGGCAAGGATGGGAAGGTCACAGGGCTGCGCACAGCCAAGCGTACTCTCGAAGCCGATATCGTGATCATGGCGGCAGGTGTGCGGCCGCGTTCGGAGATTGCAGCAGAAGCCGGTCTGCAGATTTCACCCATGGGGGCTATTGTTGTCAACGAACGGATGCAAACATCCGATCCCTCCATTTACGCGGCAGGTGACTGTATTGAGGTTATGCACCTGGTCAGCGGCAAGAAATTTTATGCACCCCTTGGGTCTTTGGCCAATAAAGAAGGGCGGGTGGTCGGAGATAATATGGCAGGAATTCCCTCTACCTTTAAGGGGGCAGTTGGCAGTTTCATTATGAAGGCCTTTGATGTCTGTGTTGGTGCCACAGGCCTCAGTCTTGAGGTGGCAAAGGCAGAGGGCTTTGATGCAGATGTGGCCTTAACCGCCCCCTCTGATCGGGCCCATTTCTTTCCCACCGAGGCTGTCGTCTGTTTTCAGATGGTTTTTGACCGCCGTACCCGCCGGGTTCTCGGGTTACAGGGCTTCGGGCCCATGGGCGATGGCATTTCTGCCCGTATCGACGCTGCCGCAGCTTACATATCCATGGGGGCCACCATCGATGATTTCGGGACCCTGGAGATGGCCTATGCCCCGCCGTTTTCTGCAGCGATTGATTCTATCAATGCGGTAGCATATGTGGCGGATAATCTCTGTGATGGTCGGCTCCGCAAAACTACCCTGGAATCCTTTCTTGCCTGGATGGAAGACTTTGCCACTCAGCCTGACTGGGTGGCCCTTGATATCCGTCATCCTAAAGAGACAGGACCGTTTGTGGAGAAGTTTGGTGCAGACAAGTGGGTTTCTATTCCCTACAATGAGGTTCGTGCCCGGTATGAAGAACTTCCCAAGGATAAAAAACTTATTATCCTTTGCGATGCAGGGACCCGTTCTTTTGAGATTCAGAGTTTCCTGGAAAGTGTGAATTGCAGCAATACACTGGTTCTCGGTGGCGGATTTAACATGGTTCGCAGGATTGGCGTGGACTGGTATCCGCAATAAGCTTTTTTCCATTGCCCATCTGCAGGAGAGGAACTGTTCCGGTTCTTCTCCTGCAAATTCCTTTTTTGCTTCCATCTGCATTGTTTTTCTTTCTTTTATAGCTCTTTGTGGACAACTTTCCATAGTTTATGCTATCTTACTTTATTGACTTACAGACAATTTTCTTCCTTTTCCACAACTGGCAAGACATTTTCATCCCCCAAAGGGTGTTAGAGAGATCTTTTAAGGGTAGTATATCCGCTCTATAAAAATATGATGGCTCTTATTCCGGTGCCTCATTTATTGGGAATACAGTACAGTGAGCTTGCAAAATGGTGGGGCTTGCCGATGAACTGTTCTATGTCCTGAGCAAAATATAAAATGTGAGAAGCTTCATGGCAGACTTGAATGCGCAGCATATGATCGAAGAGATTCGGGAAAACATCAAAACTGGTGATTCCTTGAAGGCAAGACTTGTTCTCTTCCATTTCGGTGATGTCGATCAAAAGACCAGAAACAGATTGATATATGAATTGTCACGCAGTGACGTAAAGTTTGCGGTACCGCTTCTTCTCTATCTCCTTACTGAACATGTGGAGATAACCGATGAGATGCCGGTGATCAAGGAGACTCTGCTGTCTAATCTTCTGGCCTATCCTGATATGCTTATAGATTTTCTCTCGGATCGATCCATACAGGACAAAACGCATCTTATCAAGGTCGCCGGAGAACTGCGTTTTGAGGAGGCGGTTCCTGCTTTGATGTATCTGGTGGCAAATTCCGAGAGCGAGGCGGAAATTAAACTTATCATCGAAACTCTTGGACTTATAGGTGATCCACAGGCCATTAATACCCTCACTGATTTTCTTTATGCGGCGAACAGAGATTTGATCATTACAGCCGTTCAGTCTCTGGGGCAGGTGGGGACACCTACGGCTATGCATCGTCTGGCTGAACGTATGGGGACAGATAATGAGTTGGACTACATGATACTCTCCATTTTTGCTGACGTTCAGGATCCTGTTTCCCTGGAAAAGATCAACGATACCATGCGATCGCATTATGCCCATATGCGTAATTACGCAAAACAGGAGCTGGTTCGGATAGGACCAAAGGCTGTGCCTTATCTCATAGAAAATCTGATGCATGAGGATCCGGATTTCCTGATTCATACACTGAATGTGTTAGGAGAGATTGCTGATGAATCAGCCATCATGCCTATCAGGAAACTTTTGGGGCGGGAGCCCAAGGATGCCAATATTCGTTTTGCTGCTTATGAAGCTCTGGCCCTGCTGCCTCTGCGTAAAGGTGCCTATACCCTCACTGCCGGACTCACTGATCGGGAGGATCATGTCTGTGTGGCAGCGGCCAGAGCGATTGAACGCAACTATTCCGAGATCTTGACAGCCGGAATTAAAAATCTGCTGCGCAACAAAGATGAGGAGGCACGCCATATTGCCAAGATCATAGTCAACGCCCAGGTAGATAAAATTTTTCTAAGTCTTGTGGATGAGGCATTTTTCCGGGAGCTGGCACTTGTTTATCTTCCCCATGCCCATAAAGATATCAGAAAACACTATGCTGAAATTCTTACCAAGGATGGTTATAAGAATTTTGTCAAGAAATTGATGGGCGAGGAGGAAGCGGACAGTCAGGTCAAGGTTGTGGCCGTTGATGATTCACGGATGATACTGAATATCTATAAGGCCACTCTTCATGAATTGGGTTTTGATCCGGTTCTTTTTGAATTTCCTGCATCAGCGCTTGAATGGCTGGAGAAAGAGAAACCGGCAATGGTCTTGACTGATCTCAATATGCCGGAAATCACCGGCGTTGAGCTGACTGCCAGGATTCGGGAAAAATATTCAGCTGAGGAGCTGCCTATTATCATGGTGACCACTCAAAATGAGTCCACGGACAACGAGGCTGCTTATGCAGCAGGGATCAGTAAGATTATACAGAAGCCCTTTAATGCCGAAACGTTGAAGGCTGCTATGAGTGAATTCCTCTAGGAGGGGGAAGGTGTTAATCAAGTTGTACGTGTCATAAAAAGAATGAAGCATTGTTTATATGTCAGCACCTAAAACGTCCTGCTGCAGATAGTTTTCCAGCTTGTTGAAATACCTCCCCACATCTTCAGGTTTGTGGGCATCGGACCCCGGAAAAAGGGGAATCTTGAGAGCTATGGCTTCTCTGATGATAAAAGAAGCTGGAAAGGGGGTACCCCGGATGGTAAACCCGGAGGTATTAATTTCAAGTGCCATTTCCTGACTCTTGACGGCTTGCAGGAGTTTTCTGATCTGTTCCGTATGTTCCCTGCCGATGGAAATTCCTGGCTGAAAGCGCAGGGCCGCATCCAGGTGGCAGAGCACAGTTCCCGGTAGTATGTTCACCGCCTCTGTGAGAGTGGTGAAATAGTCGGCAAGAACCTTTTCACAACCAATCTTTTCGATTGAACGGATATTCTCTTCCTTTCTGCTCACCAGATTCAGGTGATAAGCACCTTCCGGGTGGGGCATGAAGTGATAGGAGACACCTATCCGGTCCCATTCTCTTTTACCTAATCTCTCCAGAAGCTCTTCTTTGTGGCTAGAGCTGTACCCTACTTCTACCCCCAGGCTGACACGGATATCATCCTTGTATTTCTTTTGCAGCCTCTTTCCTTCACTGAAATAGGTGTCAAAGTCGTCTTCCGTGAGCCATGTGCTTTCAAAATAGTACACCTCTGCTTCCATATGCTCAAGAAAGACAATTTCTTTCAGCCCGGCTGCTATAGCGCAGAGGACATATTCATCCATCTCACCTGAGGCGTGATGACAATATTTGGTATGGACATGCCCATCCGAATGCAGAAGGATCAGAGGAAGGGATTTGTTCATGGTAGCAGGAAAGGAGGAGAATGTCAGGCGTTTCCTTTGGGGAAAAAGTGAACCACTCCATCTATCTCTGAGGTGTCACATATGTGTCCTATATCGAGTTCGAGCTCGAGAAACTCTTCAATTCCTTCGAGGGGAAGGGAGAGAGAGGGACCTTCAGGAAGATGATATACCAGGGTCTGGATTCTTGAAAAATCAAGAGGACGAACAAAAAGTTTCATGCACTGTTCCTATATAAAAAGACCGGCTATAATCCGGTAAAAAATCAAATCATCGGAATGTGACTATAAGACATTTTTAATAAACCGCAAGGGATTACACAGGAGAGGAATGTATCTTTCCCTATATGGAAACCCTTAGAGGAAATAGGTTTGACACTGAACAGCTATATGTTTAGTATACAGGGCTTAAACGATCAGAAACTATCTTGAAAGAGAGATTATACATTAAATTGAATCAAAGGTGTCGGAATGAGTGAGAAAGAGATGTCAGGTAAGGAAAAAGTACTGTTTAGCAAGGCGACCAATCCCTCCAATATCCTGCCCAAAAAATTGACCCTGGAGAGTAAAATCAAGTTTCGCTGTCATCCGGGAGTGCGTTGTTTTACTGCCTGCTGCGGAGGAATCAAGATCATTCTTACTCCGTATGATATCCTGACACTCAAAAAACGTCTGGATATCCCAGCTCACGAGTTACTGCAGCAATATACGACTCCCGTCTATCTGGAGGGAACAGATATGCCGGGAGTTGCTCTCAAATTGACGGAGGGCGACAACAGGTGTCCCTTTGTTACTCCTGAGGGTTGTACTGTGTATACCGATCGTCCGTCGGCTTGCCGGTATTATCCGGTGGGAATGGCAGATTTTCATGAAGGGCAGGGGGCCATGGGTGGAGGTGCTGACCATAAAGATGAAGAGAAATTCTTTTTTATTGTCAAAGAAGATCATTGTAAGGGGTTTGAAGAAGACAAGGAATGGACTGTGGCCGAATGGCGTGCCGATCAGGGTGTGGATGTTCGTGATGAGATGAATAAAGAATGGCTGCGTCTGGTGATGCGCCGTAAATCATTCGGACATCAGGCATCACTCTCGGAACAGGCCAAGCGTATGTTTTTTATGACCTCAACCGATTTGGACCATTTTCGCCGATTTATTTTTGAAAGTTCCTTTCTTGATACCTATCAGATCGATGATGAAACATTGGAAAAGATTAAGAACGACGATGTGGAACTGATGCTTTTTTCTTTTAAATATCTGGCAGCCTCGCTCTTTGGGGCAGAAGGATTGCCTATCAGGGAAGATAAGATCCAGGAAAAAGTCAAAGAGATCAAAAAACGGCAGGATGATTCGGTGACGCAGTCTATTGAGGATTACAAAAAGATCAAGGCGGATCGTGGTGAAAAAATAGATATGGATCTTGATATGAAATAACTCTCCTTTAAGAGTTGTGAACGGATAGTTCACAAAGATACAGGGTGGAAAGTGTACTCCACTCTGTATGCTGTATTACCAACAAAAAAAGGGTCTTGGAAGTTAACTTCCAAGACCCTTTTTTTGTTGGTAGTGTAATGCAACTTGTATCTGCTGCCGCCATGCGGCAGCAGATACAGAAGAGGTTTTATTTTTCCGGATCCAGTGATGCGGCACGTGCCTGGAGGAATTTCCAGCTCCTGGTCACATCCTTCTGGGACAGTGCCATGAGTTCGTCGGCATGGTCGGGATTCATCATCTTCAGCATGCGGTAGCGATTCTCTCCCATGGCGTATTCCTCAAAGCTCAGTGTGGGCTCTTTGGAATCAATGCTGAGAGGGTTCTTGCCGGTTTCTTCAAGTTCAGGATTGAAGCGGTAGAGCGGCCAATGACCACATTCTACGGCCTTTTTCTGCTGGTGCAGGCCCTTGGTCATGTTTATGCCGTGGTTGATGCAGTGGGCATAGGCAATGATCAGGGAAGGTCCGTCGTAGGCCTCTGCTTCGGCAATGGCCTTGGCGACCTGAACAGGGTTGGCACCCATGGAGACCTTGGCTACGTATACGTTACCGTAGGTGGAGAAAATCATGCCGATATCTTTCTTCGGCATCTTTTTACCGCCTGCAGCAAATTGAGCAGTGGCAGCACGCGGGGTGGACTTGGACATCTGTCCACCGGTGTTGGAGTAGACCTCGGTGTCAAGGATCATGACATTGACGTTTTCTCCGGAAGCCAGGACGTGATCCAGTCCGCCATATCCGATATCATAGGCCCAGCCATCACCGCCGAAGATCCAGACAGATTTCTTCACCAGGTAATCGGCACAGCCGAGGATACGTTTGGCAATCACATCGCTGCTGCCCTCAAGTTTGGCCTTAAGTGCGGCTACGCGGTCACGCTGCGCCTCGATCTCGACCTGGCTTTTCTGGGGGGCACTCAGGATATCATCGGCCATTTTCTTGGTGATGAGTTTGCCTGCAACGGCCTTAACCAGGAGCTCGGCGGCCTGGGTGCCGAGTTTGCTGACAGAGGCGCGCATACCAAGACCGAATTCTGCATTATCCTCAAAGAGGGAGTTTGCCCATGCGGGTCCGCGTCCGTCTTCACGCTTGGCGTATGGGGTGGTGGGCAGGTTGCCGCCGTAAATGGAAGAACAGCCGGTGGCATTGGCGATCAGCATACGGTCTCCGAACATCTGAGTAACAAGCTTGATGTAGGGAGTTTCGCCGCAGCCTGCACAGGCACCGGAGAACTCGAAGAGTGGGCGCAGCAGCTGGCTGCCCTTGATGGTTGCCGGGTTGATATCAGCAGGATTGACTTCGGGCAGAGCGAGGAAGAATTCCACGTTCTTGGCCTGAGTCTTGCGGATTGTATCGGAGTTGGGCACCATCTGCAATGCCTTGACGCCTTTTTTACCTGGACAGACATCTGTACACTGGGTGCAGGAACAGCAGTCTTCGGTGAAGACCTGGATGGCGAAGCTGGAATCCTTGAAGGCCTTACCCACAGCCGGAATAGACTTGAAGCTTTTGGGCGCCTTGCTCATGTCCGCAGCGATTTTCATACGGATAGCAGCATGGGGGCAGACCAGAGAGCACTGACCGCACTGGATACAGTTGTCAGGGTTCCATTCGGGAACATGAACACCGATATTACGTTTCTCGTATTGAGTGGTGGCGGTGGGCCAGGTTCCGTCATCAGGCATCTGAGAGACCTTGATCTGGTCACCCTTGCCTTCGATCATTTTAGCCGTAACCTCTTTGACAAATGCCGGGGCACTTTCAGGAACGGTGGGGGGCATTGCATGGCCGCTGGTGGTTTTACCCAGTTTTACCTGAACGATGTTTTTCACGGCGGCATCAACTGCACTGTAGTTCATGTTGACAACCTTATCACCCTTCTTGCCATAGGTCTTCTTGATGGCATTCTTGATGGCGGTGATAGCCTCCTCTTCACTGATAATTCCGGAGATGAGGAAGAAGGCGGTCTGCATGATCATGTTGATGCGGGCGCCAAGACCCAGGGTCTCACCAAGGGTGAGGGCATCAATGATGTAGAATTTGGCTTTTTTATTGATCAGGTCTTTTTGCACGTTATTGGGCAGTTCTTTCCAGATCTGTTTGGCATTGAAGGTGGTGGTCAGGAGGAAGGTTCCGCCTTCTTCAAGGTTGCGCAGCATGTCATACTGATCCAGGAAGGTAAAGTTATGACAGGCGATAAAGTTGGCCTTATTAATAAGGTAAGGAGCCACAACCTGGTTTTTACCGAATCTTAGATGAGAGGTGGTGATGGAGCCGGATTTCTTGGAGTCATAAACAAAGTAACCCTGGGCTGAGTTGTCCGTCTCGGTACCGATGATTTTGATGGTGTTCTTGTTGGCACCGACGGTACCGTCAGAACCCAGACCGTAGAACATGGCACGATAGACGTCAGCGCCTTCGATGGAGAAAGCCTCATCGTAAGCCAGGCTGGATCCGGTTACATCATCGTTTGGACCCACACAGAAATGATTCTTGGGAGCCATGGATTCCATGTTGTCAAAGACAGCCTTGGCCATTGCCGGAGTGAACTCGGCAGAGCCCAGTCCATAACGGCCGCCAAGGATAAGAGGCTGGTAGGCTGAGACGTTGGACTCGGTGGCTTCGCCGATTGCAGCGCGGACATCGAGGTACAGCGGATCTCCGGGAGCTCCAGGCTCTTTGGTCCTGTCAAGGACTGTGATACGCTCGACGCTTGCAGGCAGGGAATTGACCATGGCCTTGCAGTCGAAAGGTCTGAAAAGGCGGACCATGACCATACCTACGCTCTTGCCCTGACTGACCAGATGATCAATGGTGGCGCCAACGGTCTCACAACCGGAGGCCATCATCACAACTACATCTGTTGCATCCGGGGCACCGTAATAATCGAACAGGTGATACTGACGGCCCGTGATGGTGGCAAACTTATCCATGGTGTCCTGGACGATGCCGGGAGTAACGTTATAGTATTTGTTTACAGTCTCACGACCGGTGAAGTAGACGTCAGGATTTTGAGCAGTACCGCGCATGGTTGGATGGTCAGGGGACAGGGCGCGCTGGCGATGAGCAAGGATCAGATCCTCATCAATCATGGCCGCCATATCCTCATTTGTCAGTTCCTCTATTTTCTGGATCTCATGGGAGGTACGGAAGCCGTCGAAAAAGTGGACAAAGGGGATGCGCGTGGCAAGGGATGCCTGGGTGGCAATAAGGGCCATGTCCATACATTCCTGGACATTTCTGGAGCAGAGCATACCCCAGCCGGTCTGACGGGCAGCATAGATATCTGCATGGTCACCGAAGATGGAAAGTCCCTGGCAGGCGATGGAGCGGGCAGTGACATGGAAGACGGTGGGGGTCAGCTCACCGGCAATCTTATACATATTGGGGATCATCAACAACAGTCCCTGGGAGGCGGTAAAGGTGGTACACAGGACGCCGGTGGCAAGGGAGCCGTGCAGAGAACCGGCAACGCCGCCTTCTGACTGCATCTGGGTGACAACGGGGATCGAGCCCCAGATGTTCTCCTGTTTTCCTGTGGCCTTGGTATCTGCCTCAGCAGCCATGGGGGAAGAAGGGGTAATGGGGTAGATGGTAATGACTTCGCTGGTAGCATAGGCAACATGGGTACATGCCTGGTTCCCATCGATTGTGACCATTTTTCTCGACATTGATGATTCTCCTTTATTGTTGTAGTGAAATCAGAAGACAGAAGGCAGAATGCAGAAGACAGAAAAAAACAAAGTTATTTCTGATTTTCTTGTCCGCTACGGTCTCCTACTGAAATTCATTGGGTTAGCATTTTTTCTTGGGGAGGTCGCTTAAATCGTCTATTCCCTGGCTGACGATGGTATACCCTTCCATAGTTTCAAGTTCTTTAATCAGGGGGGCGAGCTCATCATCATTGGGCATGATACGGATAGAGACTCGTTTTGATCCGGCAGGAGCATCTTCAAAAGACGTCAGGATGGAAAGTACCCTGGCTTTGTTCTGACGAAGAACATCAATCAGTTTGGAGACAGATCCTCCGGCATCTGACATGTCCATAACAATCTGAAAGGCACCGTCCTGAATGCCGGTGGCATGGATAAAGCCACGGAGTACGTCTGATTCGGAGAGCAGTCCCACCAGGTTCCCGTTCTCGTCGACAATGAGCAGGCCGGAAATTTTCTCATTGAGCATAACCAATGCTGCTTTCTCAAGCGTATCGCCGAGTTTCAGGCAGATAGGGCTTCCGGTCATCACATCTTTGACCTTCATTTCAGAGAGGAGGTAGTACATTTCATGCAGATCCATCTCCGTTTTACTGGAGGGAGAAGCTTCTTTCAGATCACGGTCGGTGATGATTCCTGCAAGTTTTCCCTGGGAGACAACTGGCAGGCGCCTGATATTGTTGTCTTTCATTGTTCTTCCGGCCCGCATGACCGAGGTGTTGGCATCCACCGTAAGTATAGTGGTTGCCATCCAGTCCTTAATTAACATAGTGTCTCCTTGTATGACGCAGATGGTGAAAATAGTTTAATGACAGTTCTGCTTCCCGAGACTCAGCTGTCTGAGTGATTTTTGAAAATAAAACAGTAGAGGGAAATTAGTCAATATAAAATATTTTTGTCTTAGACGCAAGTATTAGTGATGAATCGCTCTGCAATCAGGAGTAAGGTGTTAGAGAATGGTTTTCACCACAGGCTTTCAACAGATGCGCTGAAGTGTGTCGGTAAACTTTTCTGGCTTCTTAACTGGCTGTAGTCTTGTGGTTTTGGGAGCTTCCTTCACTTCTGCAATGCAGTGCGTAAGTGTCTGATAGGTTGTCTTCTCTTTTCAGGATAGACTTGTTTTGGGATTCTGCCTGTTGATTGAGTAACGTTTTTTCTTGAAATTCCCCATTGACCTGCTAGAAGAGGGGCATGACAATGCAGTGTACTCTTTCTCATCTTCATCTTCTACAGACAGCCTCGGACGTCAGCTTATGAGGCCATTGAAGCAGGAGCAACTGGAGGCTTTGCTGACCTTCCTTCAGGGGGTGGATGAGTATGTCTTCCTCGACACCGTCCGCAGCGATGAGGAAAACGATCGTTCCCTGCTCTTTGTACACCCTCAGCAGCGATTGGAATGCTTTTCCGGAGATGATCCAGGTACTTTTTTTGCTAAAATGCAGACGGTGCTGGATCAGGGGCAATATCTGGCAGGATGGATGAGCTATGAGTTCGGCTATCTGCTGGAGCCGGATCTGTTTTCTCTACTGTCTCAAAATGATACAGGGCTTCGGCCCCTCGCCTCCTTCGGAGTTTTTTCCGAACCTCTGACCTTTGATCACCAGACAGGCAGTAATCAGCTGCCTGTTTTCTCATCATCCGGGAGCAATCTCCCTGATTTTCAGATAGAAGGCCTGCTGCCGAGCCAGTCCCGGAGCAGTTATCTGGAAGCTGTTTGCCGGATCAAGGAGTATATCGCTGCCGGTGACACTTACCAGGTCAACTACACCCTGAAACTTCTCTTTGATTTCTCCGGTTCTGCCGAAACGCTGTATCATACACTGCGCCGAAACCAGTCTGTGGCCTACAGTGCCTTACTGCGTCTCGGAACAGAACAGATTCTTTCTCTCTCACCAGAGCTTTTTTTTCGTGCTGAATCAGATTCCATAGTTGTTCGTCCCATGAAAGGCACTATGAAACGGGGGCGTTACATGGAGGAAGATAAGATGCTTGGCCGGACACTGCAAACAGATATCAAGAACCGGAGCGAGAATGTAATGATTGTTGATCTCCTGCGCAACGATCTCGGCCGTCTCATGCGTAAGCTTGGGGATAAAAAGGTGGTGACCAAGTCGCTTTTTGATGTGGAGCGTTATGAGAGCCTGCTGCAGATGACCTCCACTATTTTTGCTGAAACAGGTGAAAATGTACTGGCCAGTGTTTCGCTTTTTGATCTTTTCAGGGCTCTTTTTCCCTGCGGTTCCGTGACCGGTGCCCCCAAGATTCGGACTATGGAGATTATCCGTGAACTGGAAAAGGGCACACGCGGTGTCTATACCGGTGCTATTGGCTATCTGTCTCCGGCCGGAAAAGCAGTTTTTAATGTCCCCATTCGTACCATCCGTCTTGCTCATGGCAAAGGGGAGATGGGTATCGGCTCCGGCATTGTGCACGATTCGGACCCGGAACAGGAGTGGGAGGAATGTCTGTTGAAGGGACATTTTCTGACTCAGCCCCTTCCGGAATTTTATCTGATCGAAACCATGTTGTGGGAAGCCGGCCAAGGTTATTGGCTGCTTGCTGAACACCTGGAACGGCTGGAGGAGTCAGCTGTGTTTTTCTGCTTCAGCTATGACAGAAGGGAAATCCTTGCATGTTTGAAAAAACTGAGTGAAGAATTCATCGATCGGTGCGTCCGGCTTCGTTTGACTCTTTTTAAGGACGGGACGGTGCAAACCACGTACCAGCCCTGTGAGCCTCCCTGTCATCGCAGCCTGCCGGAATCTTGGCAGGAAGTACATAATGGCCTGCCCTGCATCAGCCTGTCTGGAAAAAAGGTGAACTCTTCTTCCCTCTGGTATTTTCACAAGACCAGCAGAAGGGATCTGTTTCAGGAAGAGTTTGCCAAGGCACAGCGGCTGGGGCTTTTCGATGTCTGCTTCCTCAACGAAAACGCGGAGCTGACCGAGGGCTGCATTTCCAATCTCATCCTCTCTCTTGACGGGAAATTTGTCACCCCCCCCGTTTCTTCCGGTCTCCTGGCCGGAACCATGCGTAAAAATCTCCTCAAACAAAAACAGACCAGACTTCGGGAAAAGGTGTTGACTCGCGAAGATCTTTGCCGGGCGGATGGGTTGTTCTGTTGTAATTCTGTGCGGGGAGTGGTTCAGGTTCGTTTGGCAGATCTGCAATAAATAATTCCTCTTGTATTTATAAAATCCAGAATGTAGTGCAGGAAAAGGATTTGTTGTAATAGCCCATGAGATCAAGGAACTGGCGCGGCAGACAGCAGCTGCTACCAGTGAAATCCGGGCAACGATCGTATCTTTCATGTTTTCATGGAAAAGATTGAGGCCATAGAAAAGGTCAGCCATGTCTTTATCACCAATCATAAGGACATCGATGTACAGATCCAATTTTTCAATGTGGTGACCCGTCAAATCACCACTGCTGTGGGAAAACAGGAAGAGGTGACAGCGTTCATTGCCGGTTAATCCAGCCAGCCCTTTGAAAACACGAAAGTTGTCTCGACAAATATCCAGAAGGTCAATACCTGCTCAGCTGCGATAGCAGAGGATCTGACCACCCTGCTTCTCGAGAGCACCGGAAAGCTCAGACTGCTCAGTGATGGCGCTGTGTGAACTGATATGGATTTTCTCCGACGGAACGCAGGCAGAGGCCGGATTTGCTGAAGGTGAAAAAAACCAGAGAAATTGCCCTCATGATCACCTGACCTGCGATGCCTGTTTTGTCATCGCAGGTCAGGGCAGGTTGCGGATCTGATTTAAATTCGGGCGTGTCTTGTTAATGTGTTTGCGAATAACTCTTTACTGGAGCAGGCCCTGCTCTTCTGTCTGGTCAAACTCGACCGGAGGGATGAGGAGGTTGTGTTCTCCTCCCAGGTTGCGTACGGTAGCCATAAAGGCGGACGGGAGAGGCAGCTCTTGGTCTGCTGATAAGATGTCGCAGCTGTCAGCCTGTTTGAGAATATGACTGGAGTCGATTCCTTCCTGATGATCACAGAGGGTCTGGACTCGGAGGGCATCAGCGAGCGGAGCCATCAGGTGAGGGAGTTTGGCTGGCAGGTCCAGCAATTCCTGTTCTATGATTCCCCGGTGCTGGTTGCGAAAATTCTGGAATTTTTCTTCGGGGTTGCAGGAGCCGAAGAGTTCGTTGGTGATGGCACCTGTCAGCATGGTTTGCGAAACGCTATCCAGATCCGGGTGGTTTTTTGAAACGACACTCTTCAGTTCTTTGAAAAAGATCATCTGAATAACGGATACTCCTTCACGAAGGATAGGAATGAGGCGGGAATCTTTTTTCTCTGGTTTATGATCCATAATGTTCTCTTTTACAAAACGACCTTGACGACGGCATGGTTTGTCAGATTATGATAATAACCTAGACGAATTTCTTCATTTTCCACCTGGAGTTCTACATTCAGGCTGCAATATTTGCCTCCGGAACTGGTATGGGAGGTACTGACCTGCGGGTTGTTTGCTCCGCAGACGGTCTGGATTACCTGGCGAAGAGCGTCCTCATCAGTTCCGATGACCTTGTAGAGCCAACTGCAGGGATAGCTGATATCGGGTTTTTCTTTGCAGGAAAACGGTTTTGGGAATGGGTCGCTATTCATTGTATTGTGTGTTGACTATTGAAGACTATTGAAAGTGAAATCTGAATTTTTTACCCGGGAGTGATCTTTTTACCCCATATCCTCGCTCCGGTAAAAAGAAAAATGTTTAGAGATTGATTTTTCCATATTTTTCTGCATGAATTGTGGATGGAATATTCTGTTCCAAAGGATGGTGGGAAGTGTTCCTGAATGAGATTTGATCCTATCTGCTTTGAATCACAGTTAGTATCTGAGTTTTGCCTTTGCAAACAATATAGATAGGGGTATTGTGCCTGTCCTATGTGTTCTGAGGCTCTGTAAACGACATTTCTGTTCTGCACTTCGGACCGTGTCCCATGAGGAAAAGGGACATCTGTTTTTTTTCAGCGGAGGTTGTATGGTCATTTTGAAGACTGCTTTTTCTTTGACTGAGAAGACAAAGGCAGCGATTCTTCTTCTTTTTATTTTTCTTTTTTCAACTGCGTCTTCTTTCGCAGAGATTCCTCATGATTTCAGCGAGCAGGACGAACTTTTGCTGTTCCAGGATATGGATCTGGTGGTCTCTGCCTCAAGGCAGAAACAGCCTAAAAATCTGCTTTCCGTTCCTGTCAGTGTGCTGACTGCTGAAGATCTTCATTACAGCGGTCATACCTCCATCGCCGGAGCCCTCCGCTATGCCCCCGGAATAGATGTCATGCGAATGAATAGGAATCGTTATGCTGTGGGAATACATGGTCTGCAGGGGATGTTTTCCGACCGGATGCTGACGTTGGTTGATGGCATGCCGGCAGACAGTCCGGCCTTTGGCGGACCGGAATTCAGCTCGTTGCCGGTAATGATGGAAGATATCGATCGTATTGAGATAGTTCGCGGTTCAGGTGGAGCTGCCTGGGGTGCTAATGCCCTGTCCGGTGTCATTAACATCATTACCAAGAAACCCGAGAAAATGGAGGGGCTTTTTACCTCGGTCACTCTCAGTGAGTTTGGTGACAGTTCTTCCCAGATGCGTTATGCCGATACTGCTGACAAATGGAGTTGGCTGCTTTCGACAGGCTATAATGACAGTCATTCTTCTGCCGATGTCCTTGATCTGGATGAGAGCTTGGGAGGGAATGACTACCAGCGCCAGAAACTGGCGAGAGGGGAACTTGCCTATCGATCTGATTCAGAAGTGGAAATCACCATGGGAGCCGGAGCGACCCAAACCGATGATGGTGCCTTTGAAACCGCCGGTATCTTTCTGGAAGAGAAAAATGAACTGAACACCGCCAACGGCTATATCCGGGCCCATAAAACATTTAGTCCAGACACTGAGGCCTACTTCAGATGGGCCGGGCGTTATCAGGATATGGATCGCCCTTCATATGGCAGTGCCAGATATCAGGTACGGGAGCATGATTTTGAGGGGCAGGTTAATATGACCGACCTGGGGCAGCATTCGCTGGCCTTTGGCGGAAATTTTCGCTGTACGTCTCTTTCTTCCCGCCCGCTTGAATCAGATGTCTTTACCCTGGCAGGAGAAAATGTCTATGAACATTGGTTCGGGCTCTTTGGCAGTGATCGCTATCAGTATTCCGACCAGCTTCTGTTTGAGCTTCAGTTGCGCGGGGATTATTTTTCGGAAGGGGATACGGACTGGTCAGGGCGACTCTCTACCCTCTACGGCCTTGACTCTGCGATGAACCATGTTTTCAGGATTAGTGCAGCAAAGGCATACAGGCAACCCATCGGTTTTATACGGGATGCTGTTTTTTATAATGATCCGCTCTCTTCAGGGGGACTGGATTTTCAATTCACGGTTGATCCCGAAATGGAATCCGAACAGGCCTGGTCGCTGGAAGGAGGATATCACTGGACAATTCAGGATCATTTTATATTGAAGAGTGAACTCTATTACATGTGGTATCAGGATCTGATCGGCGCTCGCAGTGAGTATGGCCTGTCTAAGGCCGGTTTTCCTGAGTATATTGTTTTTATAGATAATACGGGAGATGCCGATGGGTACGGGTGCGAGCTGGAACTGGAGTATGATTCCGGACCGTTTGTTGGGAGTATATGGTATGCCTACAACGATTTTGAAACTGAATACGAGAATCAGTCTATCCGTTCTTTTTTACCCGCGCAAAATAAAGTCGGTCTTACTTTGCGCTGGCGGATTGATCAGGAGTGGACAGCTAACGGGCAGTATGCGTATTCGGACCTTGTCCGCGAAGACGTAAGTGAACATTCCGTTGATAGCTCTCATCATCTGGATCTGACCCTGGCCAGGAGTTTTTTCGAGAAAAAGGGTGAGATTATGTTCGGGATAATGGATTTGTTGAACAAAGAGTATGAGCCCTTGGTGGGGCTGGATCAGACCCGCAGCAACCCTGTCCCCGGCAGGACAATTTTCTGCCGATTGCAGTACAGATTTTAAGCGGAGAGAGTGGTCAGCAGGAAGTCAGCTGAAGGGGAAGAGACAACATACCTGTTTTGTCTGCTGACAAGACAGGTCTTGTTTTTACGAAAAAGAGGACATACAACAAAAAGAGTCTTTTCTAAGACAATGGCAAGGGCAGACGTGGTCTTTTGGACGTATTGATGGCGAAAATGAAGACAGGAAGGAACGAGAAAGGTTGGATTCGCAGCGCTGGGCAGGTTTGCCTCTGCCTCCTTTTTCTGTGTGTGCCATGTAGCGCCGAAATCCTTCACAATGTCAATCTTGTGGTGAGCTCGGATGCCGGCCCCTATAGAGAGGCTGCAGAGGCATTGGAAAGTGCTTTGGCAGAGCAGAATGTCGCAACACGATTGATTACTCTTGAAGCCATAATACAACGTGAGCCTTCTTTATCCCTTGAGAAGAAAACAGAAGTCTGGGTGGCCATTGGCAGTCGGGCGGCTGATTATCTCAATTTTTCCCTGCCTGATTCTGTTTCCCTGGTCTACTGTATGGTTGCTGATCCGGAGAAGATCGGACTGAAGTCCGGGCGGAAAAAAGTGGTCGGGGTTTCTGTTACCACATCCGTGAATGAACAGTTTGCTATAATTCGACAGGCCATGCCGAACCTGCTCTCCATTGGTATGCTCTATCGTACATCGTCAGCCAAGAGTGTACAGACTCTGGATGAGGTGTTGAAACATCTTCCTTCCTCCTGGCAACTGGAGGCCGTTGATGTCGATGCAGCAGGTTCTATGGCAGTGGCTATTCAGAAACTTGTTCGAAAAAAGGTCGGTATGATCTGGACCATGGCCGATTCTTCCATTTATACCAGGGCAACAGTCAAGGCCCTGCTTCTTGCCTCATTGCGGAATCAGACTCCGGTTTTTGGTTTTTCCGGGTCTTTTGTCAAGGCTGGTGCCCTGCTAGGTCTGGATGCGGATCCAAGGCTGCAGGGTCAGTACGCCGCTTCTCTGGTACAGAATATACTTAGTCAATCAAAGAAACAGTCCCAGTCTGCAACACCGGGTGTTACCCTCGCAGTTAATTTGATCGTTGCCGACAGGCTTGGAATCTCTCTGCCTGAAGAGATTATTGGCCGCGCCCATGTAATCGGGCAGAATAAATGAACATATGGTTGTCGGTTGTGGATGGATTGCATAACCAATTTATAGAAGCTATATAGGATTCTATGGCCCTTTTTCCCATCAAAAGTTACTCTCTGCGCACCAAGGCGATTTTCGTTGTGGTCATGGTTGTGGCTGGCAGTTTGTCTCTTACCACCATCATTAATATCTATCAGACCAACCGATTGATTGAGTCTGAACAGAAACGATCTGCTGAATCTATTGTTCAGGGGTTGTCACAGGCCGCAGAGCTGCCAATGATTGTTCAGGATACGCAGGAGCTGGATAGGCTTCTTGATGGTTTCCTCTGGAATTCTCAGGTGCAGTTTCTTCTTATCTACAATGATGAGCATGAGATCGTGGCCCGGCGTATTCTTGATGAAGAAGCCTTTACACAATTTAACCATGCCGGCAGCTGTGAAGGGTCTCTGGTGGTTTCCAATCCCATCATATTCAGGACCGATGAAAATTTTCATACATGGTCGATTGCCGGAACAGAGAAGACGTCTTCGGAGATTAAGGAAGTGGGCAGGGTACTGGTGGGATTATCTCTCGGTGCTGTGCGCCGGGCTCAGTTGCACCAGGCATTTGTGTCGCTGGTTGCTGCTAATCTGGCAGCGGCATTGGGTATCTTTTTAATTTTTAAATTAATCGGTAAATGGAGCAGAAGGGTTGATGGGCTGGTAACTGCTGCCGATGCCATGAAAAGCGGGGACTTCAGCCATCGGGTTCCTGATGATTCCGGAGATGAAATCGGGAAACTGGCGTCAGCATTTGAGGCCATGCGTAAGGCGGTGCGGCAGCGTGACAGTGAGTTGCATGAGCTTAATGACTCGCTCCATGACTTGGTCAAGGAACGGACCGAGAAGTTGGAACGGGCCATGGTTGAGGCCCAGACCGCCAATGAGGCAAAGTCAAGTTTTCTTGCTAACATGAGTCACGAAATCAGGACACCTATGAATGCCATTATAGGCATGGTGGGACTGGCCCTTAATAAAAAACTGAGTCCCAAGCTTCGTGAGTATCTCCTCACGGTTCGCTCATCTGCTGAATCCTTGCTGGCGATCATCAATGATCTCCTTGATTTTTCTAAGATTGAAGCCGGAAAGATAACGCTTGAACTGGTGGACTTTCAGCTTGATCAGTTTTTTGATAAACTTGGGGATCTCTTTGGCGATCAGGCAGCGACCAGGGATATCGAGCTGATTATCGGTATCGAGCCCGGTATCCCAATAGCCCTTCGCGGGGACTCTTTGCGCTTGGAACAGGTTTTTATCAACCTTTTGGGTAACGCCATTAAATTCACTGAACATGGCGAAATATTTGTCTATGCGACTATTGAATCAAAGCTTCCTGACACTGTTCGCCTCCTCTTTTCCGTGAAAGATAGCGGAGTGGGGATCGGCCAGGACCAGTATGATTCACTCTTTGAGCCATTTACCCAGGCAGATGGTTCCACAACCAGGGAATATGGTGGGACCGGTCTTGGGCTTTCTATCTGCCGCCGTCTGGTAAATCTGCACGGCGGTGAAATCTGGGTGGACAGTACGCCCGGTGAGGGGACCACGGTCTTTTTTACTGCGGAATTCATTCGATTGCCGAAAGAACGTGAGGTGCAATATGTGGTTCCGGCCACCATCAGGGGGCTGAAGGTGCTGGTCATTGACGATAGTGAGACAGCCAGATACATTACCACCAAGATGCTGGAGTCTTTTCATTTCCAGGTTGATGTCGTTTCCTCCTGTGAAGAGGGGAGAAGTCTGCTCGGAGGTGATATCACGTGTTATGATCTTATCCTCGTGGACTGGCGCATGCCAAGAACGGACGGGATTGAGTGTGTGCGTAGTTTTCGTGAAATGGATGGGGCGGACAATGTGCCGATTATCATGCTGACAGCCTTTGGCGGGGATCGTGAAATTGTACTGGCCCGGGAGGCCGGGATCAATTATTTTCTTACTAAACCGGTGAAACAGTCTCTGCTCTTTGACACCATAATGGATATTTTTGACTATCCTGAGGCAATGCATGTAAGTCATGATGAACGTGAGAATACCAAAATTCATCTTGGTTCCGGACATCTGACAGGTGTTCGTATCCTTTTGGCGGAAGATAACCGGATCAATCAGAATGTTGCCAGAGAGCTTCTCGAAAGTGTCGGCATAATTGTTGAGATTGCTAATAACGGGCAGGAGGCTGTTCATATCCTTCAGGACAGAGGTGAGGAATTCGATGGTGTTTTGATGGATGTACAGATGCCGGTGATGGATGGGTATGAGGCCACAAAGGCTATCCGCGACAATCCTGCCTTAAGTGATTTGCCGGTTATTGCAGTTACTGCTCACGCCATGCAGGGCGATCGCGACAAATGCATGCAGGCCGGTATGAATGACTATGTGGCAAAGCCTATTACTCCAGAGCTGCTTTTCTCTGTTCTCACTCGCTGGACCAGACCGGATCAGATTGAACACATTTACAGAGAGGCCAAAACTGTTTTTTCTTTGGGGGAAGGCATGGCTGAGCTACCTGAATCTTTTCCCGGGGTGCATATTCAGTCCGGTATCTCCAGAATGGCAGGCAATATGAAGTCGTACCTGAGAATGTTACAGGATCTTCAGCAGTTCGGTAATGAGGTGGTGGAACGACTTCCCAGGTTGATTAAAGCGGACCTGCTGGCCGCTGCCAAGGAAGTGCATACCCTGAAAGGAACAGCAGCCAATCTTTCAGCTCATCATCTGCAGGATGTGAGTCTTAAGCTGGAATCGGATTTGAAAGAGATGCTTGCGCAAGATGATGGTTTAGAAGGAAATGAACAACGCAACCATGCAGGCCATCTTGAAATGATTGAAGATGCTTTGACTCAATTGGGTCAGGCTGTGAGGAAACTTGAGAATCTCTGTGGCGATACAAAAGAGAAGCATAACGCGAGATCTCCGGCAACAATTGATCGAGAGGAATTGTTGAATATACTTGTACAACTTGAGAGAATGATCCGGGAATCTGATCCCACGGCTGAAGAGTATTGGCTGGAACAGGAAGTGCTGTTTTATGGGCAGGGTGTTGATGAGGAAATGACAAGAATGGAAAATCATTTGCGGAATTACAATTTTGAAAGGGCCGCTGATTTTCTCGGTAGAATTGAGCAGCAACTTCTTGCAGGAGGAAAAGCAGTATGAGCAAGCAACGCAATACAATCCTTCTCGTTGATGATATTCCTGCTAATATTAAGATTCTGGTGGGGGCCCTGCGTGAGAGTTATCGCCTGGTTGTGGCAACCAGCGGCCTTGAAGCCATCAGGGTCGCCTTGGAAAAAAAACCGGATCTCATTCTTCTTGATGTGATGATGCCTGATATGGATGGCTACGAGGTATGTAAGCGCTTGAAGGCACGGCCGGAGACAGCTAAGATCCCGATTATTTTCGTGACAGCCATGAACGAAGAGAAGGACGAGACCCGTGGGTTTCTTCTCGGAGCCGTTGATTATATTGTTAAACCGGTGAATCCAGTGATTGTAAAGGCCAGGGTTCAGACTCATATTGCTCTGTGCACAGCCCAGCGAGAGCTGCAGCGGCATAGGGACGAATTGGAAGAAATGGTCCTTGAACGAACCAGAGAGTTGCGGGAGACCCAGATTGAGATCACCAGCAGGCTGGTTCAGGCAGCGGACTATCATGATCATCAAACCGGTCGACATACTACGAGAATGGCGCATTATTGTGTGATCCTTGGTCGGGCTCATGGTATGAAGGAACATGAGCTGACACTTTTTTTCCATGCCAGTGCTATGCACGACATTGGGAAATTAGGGGTCAGTGATGCTATATGGCACAAAAAGGGGACCCTGACCCCGGATGAATTTGAGGAGATGAAGCGACACACCTTGATCGGAGCTGATCTCCTTTACGGGGAAGAAAACGAACTGATGAATATGGCACACTTGATTGCTCTTACCCATCATGAAAAGTGGGATGGTACTGGTTTTCCATTGGGGTTAAAGGAAAAGGAGATTCCTTTTGCCGGGCGTGTCGCAGCTCTGTGCGATGTCTTTGATGCCCTGTCCTCGAAGCGGCCATATAAGGACGCCTGGTCGTTGGAAGAGGCGAAAAAGGTCGTTATTGAGCAGAAAGGAATCCACTTCGACCCTTATGTCGTTGAGTTGTTTGAGGAGAACTATGCAAAGCTTGAGGAAGTCTATTGTCGGTTGAAATAGGTGATCTCTTATATTGCGGAGGGTGAACCAAATCATCACTGCTCTGTGAAACTACTGTGAGAAAAGATGGCTGATCGTAACACTTCAAAAGAACCGAATCATCTCTTTGAGGAACTTCTCAAGGACAGAACAAGAGGCTTGGAAGAATTACTCCGCTTTGAACAGGATCTTATAGATGCTATTCCTGTACCTGTTTTTTTTCAGGATGCAGAATGCTACTATCTGGGAGCAAACAGGGCTTTTGCAAAATTCTTAGGTGTTGATCTGGAAAAGCTGCCGGAGTCTGACCTGTATCAGTTGTTGAGTCCTGGTGCGGAGGATGAAATTCGTGCCATTGACATAAAAGTCCTTTCTCAAGGAGGGTATGAGTCTTTTGAAGGTATCGTGCAGATTCCGGGAAATCAGGAATGTCCTGTCAGCTATCATAAATCGGTAATCAAGAGGAGCGATGGTAGTGTTGTGGGTCTTGCTACGACCCTTTTTGATCTCACGGAGCAGAGAAGAATACAGCGGGAACTTCAGGAAGAATCAGCTCAGAAACAGGCCATTCTTGATGGCTTTCCAGGAATGCTGGCCCTTTTGGATCGGGATACCCGGGTTATCTGGACCAATAGCAACTACCAACCACTGGTTTCCGAGAACAAAATTTTTTGTCACGAGCTCTTTCATGGCTGTGCAAAAAGCTGCAAGAGGTGTCCGGTTTTGAAGAGCCTGAAGACCGGGAAAGTGGAAAGCGGTACTGTAGAGATTCAGTCTGATTCTGATCAAAATAAGAAGAAGACCCTTGAGGTGGTTGGTACCCCCATAAAAGATGAAAACGGACAGGTGACCAGCATCTTTGTCATAGGGCGTGATGTCAGTGCTCAGATTGATCTTGAGCAACAGTTACGTCATTCGCAGAAGATGGAGGCTGTAGGCACCCTGGCCGGAGGTATAGCTCATGATTTCAATAATGTTTTGACTCCAATTATGGGCTATGCCGAAATCATGCGGCTTATGGCCAAGAGGGAAGGAGGGGAAGAGAGTGCTTCGCAACAGTATGTCGGCGAGATTCTCCTGGCCGCCAAAAGGGCCAAAAATCTGGTAGAGCAGATTCTGACCTTTTCCCGCAGTCGTGAGCAAAAAGAATTGCCTCAGTATTTACATCCTATTATCAAAGAGGTGCTGAAGCTGATGCGTGTGACTTTGCCTGCTACAATCGAGATCGACCAGCAAATAGGTACAGAATGTGGCATGGTCTCTATTGATCCGGTTCAGCTGCATCAAATCCTCATTAATCTTTGTACCAATAGTGCCCAGGCCATTGGCGACAAGCAGGGAAAACTCACAGTCCGGCTGAGCAAGGGGGAGTTACTTGAGGAAGGTAAGGAATGGGTGGAGTTAAGCGTTGCTGATTCCGGGTCCGGCATAGACCCTGCCATTCAGCAGAGAATTTTTGAGCCCTATTTTACCACCAAGGAAAAGAGTCAGGGGACTGGTATGGGGCTTGCCATGGTGCACGGTATTGTTACCCGCTGGGGGGGGAAGATTGAATTGGAGAGTGAACCAGGGCAGGGAACCGTCTTTCGTCTTTTTTTTCCTCTGGTTGAAATAGAGAGTCAGGCGTCTGGAGAGGGTGCGATTATCGGATTGGGGGGAGACGAGCATATCTTAGTGGTTGACGACGAGGAACAGGTAGCCAAGGTGACGGGCGAACTCCTTGAAATCCTGGGCTACAAGGTGACCAGTTGCTCCTCGGCCCGGGAAGCCCTGCTTAAGTTTTCTGCTAACCCTGACGGATTTGACTTGATGATCACTGATTTGACTATGCCCTACCTGACGGGCATAGAACTCTGTGAGGAGGCACACAGACGACGAAGAAATTTTCCCGTGATCCTGTGCACCGGGCATAGTAATAAACTTTCCGAAGAGACGATGTTGGCTGCCGGATTTTCTGGCTGGTTTACCAAGCCGGTGTCACTTCAGAATATTGCAGCAACTGTACGAACCGTCCTTGACAATCTGTAAGAGGTAAGCGCCCACAGGCACAGCACCTTCGCCCAAACCGGGCTCCCAATAGAGGAAAGCTCTTATTGGCAGCCCGGTTTGAACGAATCTGCCGCACCTTTGGACACTTACTGGTTGGGGGATGTATGGGGTTTGATCTCGTTACACCGCTTTGCGGTGTGTGAGGTACTGCTTGGCGCTTTGCGCCAAGAATCGCTGGCTTTTGGCTTCCGTTTTGGGAGCAAGTATAAGTAATTCCCGTGTTCCCCTCTTTTTTTACTCTATTCCTCTGTTTATCAGGCTGATCTGTTCATTTAAGGTCCAGAAATCGTAAATGATGCCGACCGTGAAGAGTCCGCCGGTCAAGAGGTAGAGAATTCCGCTGATCCATTTTCCCTGATAAAAACGATGAATGCCGAAGAGGCCGAGGAAGGTGAGAAGGATCCAGGCGATATTGTAATCAATGGGGCCTGGTTGGAACTTGATGTTTGCATCTTCACTCATCCCCGGAATGAGAAACAGGTCTATGATCCAGCCAATGAAAAAGAGACCCAGGGTACAAAAATAGAGTGTTCCGGTCAGTGGGCGGCCATAGTAAAAACGGTGCGCACCGAGAAAACCGAAAATCCACAGGATGTAGCCGATAACCGGAGTATGGGTTTCTTCATACTGCTCTTCCATAATTTTTCCTCTTTTTTACAGACAATGTGTCGTTCAGCTTTTCAGTTGTTCTTTCAGTTTCCGGACCCGCTGCCAGGCGGAATGTATACGTGCTTCTGATATCTTATTTTCTTTTACTGCCAGCACCACGGCTGGAATAATTCGCTGCAGAACTGTTGGGTCATAGTCAAGATTATTTCCTATTATAATCATATCGATCCCTGCTGCAAGGGCCTGACAGACTGCCTCCTCTAGACCGTATTTGTCGGTAATGGCCTTCATCTGCAGGTCGTCCGTAATGGCCGGGCCACGAAAATTGAGCTGCTTGCGAAGAAGTCCGGTGACAACGGCAGGGGAGAGGCTCGTTGGAAATTCAGGGTCAAGCTCTTTGTGAAAGAGATGGCCGAGCATTATAGTGTCAGCCAGCCCCTTGCGGATAAGACTTCTGAAAGGGATCAGCTCGTCCTGCTGCCAGCTTGTGCTGATATCAGTGAAACCGAGGTGGGAGTCAGTGTGCGAACTGCCGTGCCCGGGGAAGTGCTTGAGGCAGGAGATGATGTTGTAGTGTTGATGCGCCTTGATCCAGGTTGCAGTGTGGCGAATGACACACTCCGGGTCAGCTGAAAAACTCCGTTTTAGCCTCCCGATAACAGGGTTTTCCGGGAAGCTATTGAGGTCGACCACTGGCGCAAGGTTGAAGTTGATGCCGAGGCCCTGCAGAGTTGCGGCAGTACATGCTGCATGAATGTGAGTAAGCGTCGTGTCATCATTCTTGCCCAGCTCAGCAGCACTGGCTGTCTCAGGAAATCCTGTGTGGGGTTTCAGTCTCCGCACCAACCCTCCTTCCTGGTCGATGGCAATGAGCAGGGGAGTAGGAGAATATTTTTGCAATGATGTGGTTAAGGTCTTGACCTGGGCTGCACTGATAATATTATTCTGCTCTTGTTTCTCTGCCAGTAGTCGGTCAAAGAGGATTACGCCGCCCAGATTCCTTGTGCTGAGGTCTGTTGCTATGGGATGTCTGGCGTCAATGGAAGCCCCTTTGAAGCCGAGAAGAAAGAGTTGACCGATTATTTTTTCGATTTTCATGGTGTGCAAAAGATGAAAGGTGGCTGAGATATTTTCCTGGAGTGTAGCACCAGTAAGCGGAAAAAGACAGGAACAATGTTCCGGAAATGAATAGGACCATAACTCGCTGAATTGTAGTGGATTGTCTCTGGTTTGTCAAAAAAATGACAGCTTGAAGGGGCCTTATACAAAGGTTCTCGAAAAAAAAATACTCGCCAGTCATTTTTTTGAATAGTTGCCGATGGAGAACAGATATATTTTAACTTACCGATATCTATTGATAAGATTACTATTTGTTTGTTCGGGCCATTATGCTGGGTCTTGATTTCGCCGTGGCATAACATTTGCATATTAAGAAATTATTAAGAACCTCTTAAAGTTTTTTACTTTCAGGTCGATATGAGTAGTAACTGTAAGAATTCTATTTAAAGGGATTGACCAATGAGTATGACAACGTCCATGTTACTAAACAATTCATTCGATCATAACATCGATAAAATTGATCAGGTCATGGTTGAGCTGGATCATTTTCGGCGCCAGACAGAACGCCTTGATCTCATGAATAAATTACACGGTCGCATGGCGGGCGTGTTGGAACTTTCAGGGATGATTGAGGCCTATTCGGTATGGCTGATGCCTCACGTAGAGCATGAATTGATTGGTTACAATAATCAGGTGCGTGCCAAGAAACATCTCTTCTGTTCAGGACATGGCCCGAAGAGGCGTTCCATCATTGCTTTTGCCGAGGAGCTGCTGAACAATGGCGATAGAGAAGTTCATGCCTATATCAGTGAAGATGGGCATTATGCCCATAAATGGCTTATTGAGACAGCGGAAGATGCGGGCATCCTGATAATTCTCAAAGACGAGACGGCACTGAACATTGCTGAGATCAATCTGATCAACGAATCACTTCTGATACTGGTTGAATCGTTACGCCGTGCTCTGGAATATGAAGAGCTTTTTGAAAGTGCAAGAAAAGATGCCCTTACCGGGCTTGCGAACAGAAGGGTGTTTGATGAGCGTATTCAGGGAATCATGGATGGTGCCAGGCGTTATAAGCGGTCGGTAACCATGGCTTCTCTCGATCTTGATCATTTCAAGCAGATTAATGATAATCTCGGCCATCAGCAGGGTGATCGAGTGCTTAAGCAGGTGGCAGGTGTCTTTCAGCAGGCTATCCGCACAACAGATCTCCTGGTTCGCATGGGTGGGGATGAGTTTATCCTGGTAATGGATGATACCAGTCAGGAAAACGGAAGAATTCTTGCCGAGAGGCTCTGCCAGGCCATTGATGGCCTGGAAATATGGGCGGATCCGCAGACTAAACTTGGTGTCTCCATTGGTATGGCTGAGTGGGAGAAGGAAGAGAGTCTGGAGCAGTGGTTGGAGCGAGTTGATGATATCCTTTACAATGCTAAATCCGATGGACGGTCTCGCGTGAACGTTTCCTGATTACAGTAAAAAAGAGCATACAAACAACAAAGGTCGATCTCTCACAGGAGATCGACCTTTGTTGTTTGTATGCTCAAATCAATACGCGTCTATTTCAGAGTGATATTGATAGGAATAATGTGAAGTTCTTTGCTGCGTTGTTCTGTGTATCCAAGAGACCATTCCTGGCATGTGGCGCTGTCACCGAGAAGCTTGTCCACGTCGGCTACAATGCCTGCCACATTGATAATGGGGTGACGGCTGAAGACCTGGGGTAAGCCTTGAGTCAGATTGCAGGCCAGGCAACAACCCGGACGCTCATGAAGATGGAGCTCCATGGTCAGCTTCTGTCCTTTGATACCACCATAGGCAAGTTCTATGTCGTAGGCACCGTCGTTGGCATCACCGAACAGGGCTTCAAAAAAATCATTGGTACGCTCTTTGGGAAAGAGCTGCTGCAGGGTTTCTGACGTAAAAAGTGTATCTATTGCTTTGGTATCCATGGCTGTGTAACAGAGGGGGGTTGAGGTTGGCTTGGTCTGTCCGGTTGAGCTTCACGGGACTTTTCTCTTTGGCGGATTCTATTATAAACCTCTTGTCACTCTTGTCAACCAACGTTGCGGAGGCAAAGGCACTATGGTAGAGTGGCGCCCATGAAAAATAGTATTCAGCAAACAACTTCTGGCTCTTCGATTCCTTCTGTCAATCTTTCAGAGTTGAACTCTTCCCAGCGTCAAGCCGTCATCACCACGGAGGGTCCTTTGCTCGTTATTGCAGGGGCTGGAAGTGGCAAGACCAGAACACTGGTCTATCGGGTGGCGCATCTTTTGCAGCAGGGGGTTGAGCCAGACAAAATATTGTTGCTCACCTTTACCCGCAAGGCCTCTCAGGAGATGCTCTGGCGGGCCGGGAATTTATTGAATGATTCCTGTAACCGCGTTGTTGGCGGAACTTTTCATGGTATTGCCAACATGCTTCTCCGTCGTTATGGACACCATCTCGGATTCGGTTCCTCCTTTACCATCATCGATCGATCAGATGCAGAAGGAATCATCAACCTGTTGAAAGGCTCTCTGGCACTTACCGGGCGTGATAAACAGTTTCCCACTAAACGGGTACTGATCAATATGCTCTCTGGTTCTGTCAATAAATCCATGGCTCTGGATGACCTGATTTACGAGCAGTATTCCCATCTCAGTGAACATGTTGATGACATATTGAATCTTGACCGGCATTATAAAGAGTTCAAGTTCAACAACGGACTTATGGATTATGATGATCTGCTGGTTAACTGGAAACGATTGTTGCAGGAGGTACCGGAAGCACGCCGCGAGATTGCAGCTCGCTACTCCCATATCATGGTGGATGAGTATCAGGATACCAATCTTATTCAGGCTGATATCGTCCGCCTTCTCGCCCATGGCCATGACAATGTTATGGTAGTGGGTGATGATTCCCAGTCTATTTATTCATTTCGTGGTGCTGATTTTTATAATATCATGCGCTTCCCCAAGGTCTTTCCCGAGACGAGAATCATCAAGCTGGAAGAAAATTATCGTTCCAGTCAGCCTATCCTTTCGTTGACCAACGATATCATCCGCAATGCAACAGAGAAGTATACCAAGACACTTTTTACCCAGATTGAAGGTGATCGTAAACCTAGCCTTTTCGCTGGTCGTGATGAACGGGAAGAGGCCGTATTTGTCACTCGTAAAATAGCAGAGCTGCGGACATCAGGAGTGGACCTGGCCAATATTGCAGTTCTTTTCCGATCTGGGTTTCATTCTTACAAGATCGAGCTCGAACTCAACAGTGTAGGGCTGGATTTTGAGAAACGGGGCGGCTTGAAGCTCACCGAATCCGCCCATATGAAGGATGTGATAGCTTTTCTCAGGCTTTTGGTTAACCCCGTGGATAGTCTTACCTGGAACCGGATTCTCCTCCAGCTCGACAAGGTGGGGCCCAAAATAGCAGGAAAGATCGCCGATGCCATCACCATGGCAGACGATCCTGTGCAGGCTCTGAGTGTTTACCCCTGTGGAAATACCTGGAAGATGGGAATTGCAAATCTGGTGCAGCTTTTTCAGGATATGAAAAAGGAGTCGGCTCCTGGCGTTCTCTATGAAATGGTCATGGCCTATTATCAACCCCTGTTTGAGCGGATTTACCGCGATGATTTTCCTAAAAGGCAAAAGGACCTCGACCAGTTAAAGAGTATCATCAGCGGATACGAGGATCTCCAGTCTTTTGTTGATGACACAACCCTTGATCCTCCGGAAACGGTAAGTACACTTGAGGCCGGAGACGTGGAACGATTAGTCCTTTCCACCATTCATTCTGCCAAGGGGCTGGAGTGGGATGCCGTCTTTGTTATCGGGCTTGCCGAGGGACGTTTTCCCCATGCGGCGGCAGGGATTGGCGAACAATGGGAAGAAGAGCGTCGTCTCCTCTATGTAGCTGCCACACGGGCCAGGAAGTATCTTTATCTCACCTATCCCAGAGAGCTCATGACCCCGGATCGGCAATTCCGCCGGGTTGGGATGTCTCCCTTTTTGTCGGAGTTGCGTGCGGGACTCTTTGAACGGATTGACGGACATACCGGGCAGGGGGCGAAATTGCCATTTAGACCGTCATCTCCTGAGATGGGGCGAACGCTTCCTCGCAGTAAGGGGAAAAAGAAAATCTCCATGGGAGATTTGAAGAAAGGCGTCCGAGTCAACCATCCCTTCTTTGGTGAGGGGTGTGTTGAAACCGTTGGTCAGGGACGCTCCGTTGATGTAGATTTTGATCGGCACGGGGTGAAGACCCTGCATCTTGATTATGCCAAACTGACACTTCTCTGAACCATCTTCTTATGAACTATCAGCAAGCCTGGGATTACCTGGATAGCCTCCAGTTTCACAAAATCAAACTGGGGCTCGAAGCCATGCGTTCGTTTATGGCTCGTGTCGATAACCCTGAAAAGCGCCTGAATTACGTCCACGTTGCCGGGACCAACGGTAAGGGATCTGTCAGTGTCACACTTTTGACAATCCTGTCCCGGGCAGGATACCGGGTCGGTCTCTATACTTCGCCGCATCTCAGCTCGGTCCGGGAACGCTTTCGGATCAATGACACTTTTGTCAGTGAGGAAAAGTTTGCCGAGCTGGCCACCAGGATACACGAAGTTCTGGGTGAGGAAAAGATTACCTATTTTGAGTTCACCACCGCCCTTGCCTTTCTCTGGTTTGCAGAAGAAGATCTTGATCTCGTGGTTCTGGAAACAGGTCTGGGAGGAAGGTTGGATGCCACTAACATCGTGAACCCTCTGGTCTCAGTCATCACCAATGTCAGTATGGATCATGAGGCCTATCTGGGTAACACCCTGTCGGCTGTGGCTGGTGAGAAGGCAGGCATCATTAAACCGGGTGTGGCGGTGGTTTCTGCCGTGAAAGAAGGAGAGGGGCTTGCACAGGTCCAAGATGTGTGCCGGGAGAAGGAGGCACCACTGTTTCTCTATGGCAAAGACTTCCGTTCTCTGGTTTCGCATAACGGCAGTTGGTCCTGGCATGGTGACGCATCGTTTTCCGGGGCGGCCTATCAGGGCTTGCGCTGTTCCATGAAGGGTGAATACCAGATTGGCAATGCCTCTCTGGCCCTTGCTGCGATTGAACTGTTGAAAAAAAAAGGTTTTATCCTCTCAGAAGAGGATATTCGCCAGGGACTGGCTGAAGTACGGTGGCCTGGTCGCCTGGAACATTTCTGTCTTGACCGGAAGAGCAGGGCACGGGGTGCTGCCGCTGGAACTATGGGCACGATCCGTTATCTCTTGGATGGTGCCCATAATCCTGCCGGGGTCGACAGCCTGGTTCAGACCCTGCAGGAAGAGTACACTTTCGGCAGACTTCTGGTGATATGGGGTGCCATGGTGGATAAGGATTTACAAAAGACCCTGCCGCCGGTGGCTGAACTGGCAGATCTGATTTTTCTTACCAAGCCAGTGGGAGAGAGGTCGGCGGAACCGGAGCTTTTGCTGGAAAATGTTCCTATCCGTATTCAGCCCCGGTGTCGTCTCTGTCCGACAGTTGCAGAAGCCATAGCAGAGGCCGAAACACTGGCCACAGAAGATGACTTGATCCTCATTGCCGGATCTCTCTATCTGGTGGGTGCTTCACGCAAAATTTTGTTGGGAGAGTTGGTCCGGTGAGCAGAGAGTTTTTCGATTTCGATGCCCCGGATGAGTCAGAGATTCGGCGGGAAAGGGCCAAGGCCAGGGACCTGAGAAAGAGCCGATGGTGGCAGCAGCGGACCGCTCCTGGCAAGTGTCATTTCTGCGGCCGAAAAGTGCCCTTTAAAGAGCTGACCATGGATCACCTGCTCCCATTGGGCCGTGGCGGCCGCAGTACTAAGGATAATCTTGTTCCCTGCTGTAAAAGCTGCAATAATAAGAAAAAGAGTATGCTTCCCCTGGAATGGGAAGAGTACATAGAGAATTTGAAGAGCGAGACTGAATAGACAGCCTTCTTTTTCAAGAACAAAAAAGAAAAAAATGGTGCAGGAGCAGTGTACGTGGTATAGAAAGAACCATACGTATTTTCTGCGCATTATACAACTATCTCAAAATAAGGGCGGGTAGCTCAGTTGGATAGAGTGTCGGCCTCCGAAGCCGAAGGTCGAGGGTTCGAATCCCTCCTCGCCCACCAGTAATTCAACTCTGATTCCCCTTCAGAGTTTCATGGTAATGCTGTGTTATCAGGTCCTTAACATGGTCATGGTGACACAGTTCATTGAAGTACCTTCCCTGCCACAATGGTCTAACTGTTGGCTAGCTTCTCTTACTCTCCGATAAAAGTGTCATTATTGTTTCACTCTACATTTGAGATATTTTAATGTTGCTGCCGTGCGCTTGGTTTAAAACACAATCTGTGCTAGGAACTTCCCATAATCCCAGCCATACACTATCGTCACTGCTATCTCAAAATGACAAAGGGCAGAAGCTACCCTTATGCCAGTTCTTCTTTTTTATAGGTTTCCGGAAGGGTGAGCGCAGTCAGCAGGCTGATACCTGAAGCGGCTGACAGATACCAGGCAATAGAGATATTGTCATGTGTCGTATGGATTAACCATGTGGCGACCATTGGCGCTGTCCCTCCGAAAATGGCAAAACAGAGATTGAAGGAGACACTGACAGCACTCATGCGTACTCTTTTGTCAAAGAGCTCGACCATTACCACCCCGATAACGCCCATAAAAATACCAATGAACAGGCCAAAGACAGTTTGTCCGATGAGCAGATGGTAGGGAATGGAGCTCAACATCATTTTGTATAGCGGGTAGCTAAAGAGGGTTAACCCAGCAGTTGCTGTGATAAGCAGGGGTTTTCGACCAAAGGTATTGGAGAGACGACTGGAGAGCAACATGGCTAAAATGGCGACAACCAGAGCCAGAGAGTTTATTTCCAGGGAATAGCTCTTGGTTGTATGGGAGAATTTCTGCATCCATAAGGGATTATAGATAAAAATTGTATAAAATCCTGAAGCAAAAATTAAGTTGAGAAAAAAGACTTTGATAAATGGTCGCAGATGATTTTTGAAAATATCGACCATAGGTGTCACTGTTTTTGCAGAATCTTCCGGGTGATAGGATTCCGGTAGAGATTTACGGATAACTATTCCGACAAATGCAATTCCTGTACCCAGGAAAAATGGTATTCTCCATGCCCATTGCAGGATCGTTGCCTGGCTGCAAAGGGAAAAGATCATCACGCCGATCAGGCTTCCGAGTAAAACGCCTAATACAGTCCCGACAAAAGGAACAACTGCGGCAAAGGCACGGTTATTCGCATTTGAGAGTTCGGTCAGGTAGACAACTGATCCTGTATGTTCACCCCCTACGGAGATGCCCTGCAGCATTCGCATGAGGATTAAAAGAATAGGGGCAAATATCCCTATGGTCGAAAATGTCGGGGTGATGCCGATAATCAGTGAAGGAAAGGCCATCAGAAAGATGGAGATGGTGAGTACATTTTTCCTGCCGAATGTATCGCCTATATGTCCAAAAACCATGGCCCCCAAAGGACGCATGACAAAGCCTATGGCGAATGTGGCAAAGGTGGCCATAAGTGAGACAAAGTGATTGTCGGAGGGAAAAAATTTCTGTGCAATGATGAGAGAAAAAAAACCATACACCGTGAAATCAAACCATTCCATGATCTCACCGGTCAGCCCGGCAAAATAGATTTTTTTATTAATAGGTTCTTTTTTCATGCGGTGATCTCTGCCTCTATATTAAGGGATTGGATGAACAGGTGGAAATCGGGTATGCCCTGTCTGTTGCAGTCATGTTCATTCTTTTTTGTTTCTATTCAATTTTTTTCAATGTTCTTGCTGCTTTTGAAATTTTCCTGTTCAAAGATCGTGCTGCGCATAACTTCTTTGTCTTGCCATAAAAAGATAGTATCACAACAGGGAAGCAATGGTACAGACTGAAATCGCAAATATAGTAAACCAGTTGATATCTTTATGAAAAAGCTTCAAGATGGCATTTTGCCGTTTTGCGTCTGTGGATATTGGCTGTTTGTTACTTTGTCTCGACGTTCCATTTGCATGAGACAAAAGCGAAAATTGAAAAAAATCCCAGCCGTCAGCACATCGTGCCATGAGGTGAAAATAAGCTGCACAGCATTTATCACATGAAATGACCCTTACCGACAGTTTCTGGAGTTAAGCAAAGAAGTACTTGAGAATTGCCCAGGCAACAATCGATCTCCAACAGTCATACATTCTCCCGAATATTATCTTTCTCTTGTTATTGAAGATTTCATTGCACATCGCAAAACAATTGCATTTTGCAATGCAGTCAAACCGCCCCTGTTTCCATAACACTCTGCCATTACTCAAAAAATAAAAATGGAACGTTTCTTGCTCTGCCATCCCCTGAAAACAATAAGTGGCCAGATACAAGATTACGGCACTATCAACAAACAACAGGGAGAGAATATGAGTGACAATGTGCTCGCATCGAAAGCCAAGGGGCTTTACCAAATTCTTTGCCAGGACAACTGGGGGAAAAATACCGTTGCTATCCTGGTGGCACTCCTGAGTATCCTGATGTTGGCTTGGGATCGTCCCTGGGGCGCAGTCGGTGCGGTGAGAAACTGGGGGGAATGGATTATCTACGGCACCGGTCTCTGGGACCTGTTGGGATTTGCAGATGTCTACGATAGTGACACTCCCAAAGCATTTTTGACCCACACAGGTTCGGTGATCGGCATCGGCTTTATTGGTGGTGCCTTCCTTTCCGCATGTCTCGGCGGCAATTTTGCTTTACGCATTCCGCCGAAACTGGAAATGGTCAAGGCGGTCTTCGCAGGTATCTTTATGGGCGCCGGTGCAACCCTGGCAGGTGGTTGTAATGTCGGTGGCTTCTATAACGCAATCGGTAACCTCTCAGCCCATGGATTTGCCATGATGGCAGGTTTGATCATCGGTGCTATCCTTGGTTTGAAATACGTCTACTGGGAGATGGAAAATATCAGCTGGGGAGCAAGCGGCGGCAAGACCATCAACCTTCCCGGAGCCTTACAAATCCTCTTAGGCATTGCTACTCTGGCAGCGTTGCTTATCGGCGCTTATACCTATACCAATGGTGACATTGAAAAACTGGGCGGCGTTTTGCTTATCACTGCGCTGTTGGGCTATGCCTTTCAACGCGGTCGCTGGTGCATGATTCAGGGATTTCGGGAACCACACATGACCGGCAACGCCAAAATGGCAAAGTCAATAGCATTGAGTATCGTGATTCTGGCCATCGGTATTGCCATCATCAAGAGTAAATATATTGGTCTTAGTGACATGAATGGGAATTCCATGGATTACTTCTGGAAACATTATGTACGTGGCACCTTTGGTTGGGGTGGTGTGGTCGGTGGAATCCTCTTTGCTTTTGGCGCGATTCAGGCCGGTGGTTGCGGAACAGGAACCCTCTGGCGGGTTGGCGAAGGCCAGATAAAGCTGTGGATTGTCACTCCCTTTTTTGGCATGGCTTGTGCCGTCGGAAGCATGCTTTCCAAAAAATACAACTGGGAAGGTTCCATCGAAGAGGGCAGCAGTCTCGGATCTTACGTTTATCTGCCACACCTGTTCGGATATAGCGGTACCTTGGCCCTGATCTTCCTGATTATGGCGGTCTGGTACCTGATTGTCGCCTGGAATGAAGAAACCAACAAATTAATGCTGGAGATGTAACATACTCTTTCGAGAGGATTTTTCTGAACGTCAAACCGTTTTATAAAGAGCCCGTTGAGGGCATAACCAAAAAGGAAAGGAGACACAATGGATCTTGACAGCATCAAACCCGATCAGATTCTTGACGCCAAAGGACTCAGCTGCCCAATGCCACTGCTACGTACCAAAAAGGCTATAAACAGCATCGCTTCCGGCCAAATCCTGGAAGTGCTGGGTACCGACCCCGGTTCAAAAAATGACCTGCCCAGCTGGTGCGAGCGATCCGGACATAACTGTCTGGGCGCAAAAGATGACGTTGGATTCTTCCACATCTTTATTAAAAAAGGATAACTTAAGCAATCTATAGATAATCGGCGCGCCACTTCTCACCAGAAGATGGCGTGCCTTTTCCACGAGGTATTAATATGTCCAAGACTCTCGGTATTTTTGTCACAAACCCTAACAGCATGCAACATGTCATGGGGATTACCAAGGCTGCCAAAGATAAAGGCTCCCGGGTCAAGGTCTTCTTCACCTGGAAGGGAACTCTCTTGTCGAAAGATGCACAGTTTCCCGCTCTATGCGAACTGGCCGACGATGTTTCAATCTGCGCTGACAGCTATAAGAAGATGGGCTATGAGGTCTCCGATATTCCCGTTGGCCTGACCAATGAAAAAATGGCAACTCAGGCCCAGCATGGTGCCATCATCGAAGATTACGATTACTACCTAACCCTCTAGGAGTGAAATCATGTCCAAAAAAGTATGTTTTATCTATCAGAATGAGGACTACGTTCTGGACGGTATGCGTAGCGCCCTCGGCCTTGCAGTAGAAAACATGTATGCCTATGCCGCTGTCACTACGGAAATCGCTGAGCTTGATGAGTACAACAAAGAGAACCTTGAGTGGATTCGTGATATGGAAGGAGAGGTTTTCAGTAATATTCAGGCCAACTGCGACAAAAACGACATGACCCCGATTACCCTTGAGGAACTTGGCAAGCAAATTCGGGAAATGGACATTGTTGTTCCCTATGGTACGTATTGAGGAGATAAGACATGAAAATCCTGCATATTTACAGGAACGAACCCAACGCCGATTGCAAGAAGCTGGTTGAAATCGTCGCCGAAGGAAATGACAACGACCACGTCAAACTGTTTGAAGGCCCTCCGGATTACAACAAGGTAGTCGATATGATATTTGCAGCCGATAAAACCATCAGCTGGTGGTAGGCAAGCACCACTTATGAAGTATCCCTGATGAGTGTTAGAAAGGCCCCCTTACACGGGGCCTTTTGGATTTACGCCACCCGTGAAATCCGACACCATAAGTGGACAGAACATGATATGAAAGCGAAGGCTGTTACAGATCATAGCGTTTCATCTTTCGCCAGAGAGTGGACGTGTCAATTCCTAACATTCTTGCTGCTCTGGCCTTATTCCCATCAGCCCTCTGTAATGCCTTGCGAATCATACTCTGTTCCATATCACTCAACTTCATTGAACCTTTAATTGATGTCACCAACGTCCCCCTCCGAAAATCTTCGGGAAGACAGGCAGAAGTAATGGCCGTCCCCGTGGTCATGATCACCGAACTGGAGATGACATTTTCCAGTTCACGAATATTGCCAGGCCAAGGATGATCAATAAGCTGATCTAAGGTGTACGGATCAATTCTGTCCACTTTCTTCTCATACAGTGAACTGTACTTACGCAGAAAATAACTGGCAAGCTCCGGGATATCTTCCGGTCGTTGACGCAAGGGAGGTAAGCGAAGTACCATAACACTCAGTCGGAAGTAGAGATCGTCACGAAAACGCCCCGCTGCCACTTCTTCGATCAAATTAACATTGGTTGCCGCTACAATTCGAACGTCACTGCGAAGCTCTTTACCCCCTCCCACCCTGAAAAAAGATCTATCCTGCAAGAAACGTAATATCTTAGCCTGAAAGGCTGCGGGCATATTGTTTAATTCATCAAGAAAAAGGGTTCCGGCACTGGCCAGCTCAACCAAACCTTTTTTTTGATGTTCTGCCCCCGTAAAAGCCCCCTGTTCATGGCCAAAGAGCTCAGACTCAAGCAGATTTTCAGCAATTGCGCCGCAGTTAACCGGCAAAAAAAGATTACCTGCCCGGCGACTGTTCCGGTGGACCAAACGTGCAACCAATTCTTTACCAGTGCCGGTCTCTCCCTGGATCATGACACTCACGTCCAGTGGTGCAATGTTTGCTACAAGCCTTTTGATTTTCTGCATGGCCGAGCCGCCACCGATCAACTCATGACTTCGTAAGTCGTTCAGTGTAGAATTCATCAGCCGGTTTTTTCTGATCAACTGATAATAGCGTAAGGCTCGATTGGCCACCAACTTCAGTTGTTCCGGGTCGAAAGGTTTTTCAATATAATCATAGGCTCCTTGTTTCATGGCCTCAATAGCCGAGTGCACCGAGCCATGGCCAGTGATCATAATGATCGGCAACTCAGCATCTACAGCTTTAGCTTGCCTGACGATTGCCATTCCGTCTTGTTTCGGCATTTTCAAGTCCGTCACAATCAGGGAGAATTTATTTTCAATAATGAATCTGATGGCACTGTCGCCATCGGACGCAGCAATGACTTGATGGCCTTGACTATTGAAAATTTCAACCAACAGTTCACGCATCCGGTCATCATCATCCACAACCAGAACAGGAAAGTTTTTAATCACCCATTTTCCCCTTTATTTACCCAGCAGACCAATCAGTACTCTCAATCCTGCCTCTATACCTTGGCAACGAAATCACAAAACCAGCCCCAATTCCTTTATGTCTCAACTCCAGCAGGCCATCCAATTCATCAATAATGCCGGCACAGATTGCCAGGCCCAATCCGGTTCCTTCTCCAACAGGTTTGGTGGTAACAAACGGATCAAAAATACGGCAGCGCAACTCCTCAGGAACACCGGGTCCGTTGTCCTGTACCAGCAACTTGGCCATTTTGTTATCTTGCCAAGTACGGAGCTGAATCTCGCCGCCAACATCAATTGCCTGAATGGCATTCAAAACCAGGTTTAAAATCAGTTGCTCGGTCTTACGGCTATCAGCTAAGACCATAAAGGGCTGTTGCGAAAGATCCAACAAAAGAACAACCTCTTTTTGGTCAAATTGTAACTGGAGGATCTCGACCACCCTGCGCACAGAATCATTCAGGTCAATCTCGGCAAGTTTCGAAACTGAGGCACGGGAATAATCCAGTAAGCCTTTAACTATTCTTGAACATTTTCTGGCCTGTTCTACTATCACGGCCACACGCTGATGATTTTTTTCTAAATCATTAGAGTGCGGTATCATGGAAGCATATCCGATAATATTGCCTAGTGGAGTGTTGATTTCATGGGCGACGCCTGCTGCAAGTTGTCCCAGAGCTGCGAGTTTCTCGGTGCGGCAGTAAAATTCGTGACGTTTTTTTTCATCACTGATATCACGGAAAGTCTGAACTCCACCAAGACTTTTTCCCGTTCCGTCCCGTAACACTGCCGACCCGATAGAAACGTCAAGGAGTCTATTGTCTTGAGTCTTCAAGGTTGTTTCCACATGGATATCCGCTGTTGGGATATTCTGTAAGGACACGCTGTCAGGGGATAATGTAAACTGAAATATCTCACCGCACCGTCTGCCTATTGCTTCCTTTTCGGTATAACCGGTAATGCGTGTTGCAGATTCATTAAAGGAGACAATCACTCCATCATTATCTGTTACAAAAAGACCTTCTGTCATACAGGCTAAAACAGCAGCCATTTTTTGCTGTTCCAGTTCAAGATGCTGGCGGCTTTCTTTAAGTTGAGAAAAGCTGTCTGCCAATCTCGCAGCCATGACATTAAAGGAGTCGCCAATCGAGTTACATTCCTGAGGGCCTGTCAGGTCAATTTTCTTGGTCAGATTTCCTTCTGAAATTTCATGAATAGCTTGCTGAAGCACGGTCAACGGCTGATAAATTGTGTTACGCAAAACCACATTGATCAATACCAGGCCAACAACATGCAATACGGCCACTACTGCCCCGGCACAATAAACAATTTTCCATGTAATAGAATCAATCCAGGCCGTAGAAAAAGCTATCTGTACCGTGCCATAAGAGACATCTCCTTTGCGAATAGGGTGCTCACTAATGATGAGGTGAGAATCAGGAAACAACCGTTGACCTGTTAACGGCACACCGTCATCACGCAGCACGGTAATACCATATACAAAACCAGCCTGGACGATATCCCCGATATAACGTTCCATCGCTGCATGATCCTGTGAAGATATGGCATCAAGGGCGACATTCGACAAGACATGTGCGATACTTGCTCCTCTTTGTTCAAAGTCTTGAACAAGCAGCATCCGTTCCACCCGAATGACAATAACACTGGCAACTACCACCAACAGCAGCAGAATCAAACTGAATCGTTTATAAAAACAGTATTGTAGTGGTTTGTTCATTATGAATCAACCCAATCGCCAAGTTCGTAATCCGGATCCATTCCTCGTGTGTACGTTTTCTGTTAAAAAGAATTCAGCAATATTGGGTATAGTAGGGTTCAGATAAGTTCCGTGCAGTCAGTTCTCCCTGCTATTTCTGTATGAATGCGTTTCATGAGCGATTTTTGCTGATCCGGGTTTATGTGGAAGATGTATCGTTCATGATTTGTACGATTCTTTATAATCCCTGATAAGAAAGTGTTAGTAGATATGTAAAATAATATGCTCTGCCTTGCAAGCAGAAGTAATTAGAATTACAAAATCGTATTATGATATATTGGAAGGCAGCAAGAGTTATTAATTACAGCAATAGTTCGAGGGAAAAGGTGGTTGGATCAAAAAAGTTGTTTTTGTAAGATCTAACTATTTGGAATTAAATGTGATTATTAAAAA
>JAHJNL010000106.1 GCA_018820855.1 Pseudomonadota bacterium
CGTGCCACCCTGGACGTTGATCCCGAACCCGGCCCGCCGCCGGCTCGATCGCGCATTGAAGATCGCACGGACGCGGGAGGGCGAGGCCCGACGGCTGCTGGCCCACCTCGACGAGGTGAAGAGCGAGGCAACTCGGGAGAAGAAGCGCCTCGAGTACGAAGAGGAACTGGAGGAGTCCCATCGCCAGCAACGGGAGCTGATCGCCCTGCGTCCCTCCATCCCGACGCACGCCCCCGTGGAGGAGACCGAACTCGCGGGCAAGCTGGCCCGCCACCCAGGTCACGTCAAGACCGTGTTGGACACCTTGCGCATCGCGTGCGCCAACGCCGAGAGTGATCTCGCTGGCGAACTCGCTCCCGCGATGAAACGCCCGGCCGAAGCCAAGAAGGCGCTGGCCAACCTGCTGCGAGCGCCAGGACATGTCCGGGTCAACGGTAACAGCGTGAGCGTCACGCTGTTGCCGGCGGCGACTCCCGAAGAAGCCGTTGCCTTCGATGAATTCCTGCCCGTGGTGAACAGCTGGGGGCTCGTCCTGCCCGGGGATCCCAAACGGCGTGTTCTACGGTTCCGATCGCAAATTGCGTGATTGGCCTACGTCGGAACTCTGGGTGCGCCGGGATAAACCGGCAGGAAGGAGAGGATGGAAGAGCCTCACACCGAAGGTGTAGCGAGCCACGGTGACCCCGAGTCATGCGTTGGCGTCCGCGAGGGCGTCGGCGAAGCGTTGACAGGGGCACATGCGGGCTGGGTATTGAGCCGCGAAATCACGTTCGTCCGGGGTGCCGACGCCGTCCAGAGATGCGGAAGGCAACACGGACAGCACCGCTATCGCGAGGTGCTGGACGACCCCGCGCGGTCAGAGACCCCATGCACGTATGGAACCTTCCTGCGCGAGAACCGGGAGATCCCTGAACCGCCCCATGTAACGGAGCATGAGGCCGCATCGGGAAGGCCGGAGGCCGTACGCCGATGATGCACGGATCAGGGAAGTCGGACAGACCCGTAGTACCTGCGAAGCGGCCGAACAAGGTCGGGCTGGAACGCCCGGCGGCGGAGGCCGTGGAGGAAAGGGGTCTGGCCAAGGGGAACACGGGCCAGCAAAACGCACCCCGGACACAGAGCCGGATTCATGGTGCGCCGAGTGCGCTGGACCGTGTGCGCGAAGCAGCGAGACGGGACCGGAAGGCACGGTTCACGGCGCTCCTTCACCACGTGACCATCGACCTGCTCCGGGAGTCGTACGGCGCCATCAAGCGCAGCGCGGCCCCTGGCGTGGACGGGGTGACGTGGGAGCAGTACGGCGAGCATCTCGAGGATAACCTCCACGACCTGCACGCCCGCCTGCAACGAGGGGCGTACCGAGCGAAAGCCTCGCGGAGGGTGTACATCCCGAAGGCGGACGGGCGGCAGCGACCGCTCGGCATCGCGACACTGGAAGACAAGGTCGTCCAGCGCGCCGTCGTCAGGGTGCTCAACGCCATCTACGAGGTGGACTTTCTCGGCTTCTCCTACGGATTCCGACCGGGACGCGGCCAGCACGATGCGCTGGACGCGCTCTGGACCGCCATCCGTCGGAAGAAGGTGAACTGGGTGCTCGACGCCGACCTCCGTGACTACTTCGGCTCCGTGAGCCACGAGTGGTTGGTCAAGTTCGTCGAGCACCGAATCGGGGACCCTCGGGTCATTCGCCTTGTCCAGAAATGGCTCAGGGCGGGCGTCCTGGAAGAGGGGGTCTGCGTGGTTGGTGAAGGTGGGGTCCCGCAGGGAGCGTCCATATCGCCTCTGCTGGCGAACATCTACGCACACTACGCCTTGGACCTCTGGGTCCATCAATGGAGGAGCCGCCATGCTCGCGGCGATGTGGTTTTCGTGCGTTTCGCCGACGATTTCGTGATGGGATTCCAGTACCGTTCGGATGCGGACCAGTTCATGGTCGCACTCCGGGCACGTCTGGCGCAGTTCTCGCTGGAACTGCATCCCGGAAAGACGCGTCTCATCGAGTTCGGGCGGTTCGCCGCGACGAACAGGGCGCGACGAGATCAGAAGCGGCCAGAGACGTTCGACTTCCTCGGCTTCACGCATGTGTGCGGGAAGACGCGGAAGGGGCGTTTCCTGGTACAACGGCGCACGATACGCACACGAATGCGGGCTAAGCTACGCGAGGTGAACACCGAACTGCGTCGACTCCGACACCACCCAGTACCCGAAGTGGGCCGCTGGTTGGGGTCGGTGGTGCGCGGGTACGCCCGCTACTATGCCGTGCCGGGAAACGGCGACCTGGTCGCCCGATTCCGGACCGAGTGCATCAAGCACTGGCGCAAGGCGCTGCGGCAGCGGAGCCACAAGACCTGCGTGACGTGGGAACGGATGAATCGCCTC
>JAHJNL010000055.1 GCA_018820855.1 Pseudomonadota bacterium
AACTGTCCCCCAGCTGCCAGGGCGCCTCTGCTCCAACAGCCATTCCAGGGCCTGAGAACTTATATTCGGCATATCGCAGGCCACCAGCATCCAGGAGACGGCAGGTTGCCAGCGCATGGCGGCAAGGATACCGGTAAGGGGGCCGGCCACATCCGGCAGGTCCGGCAGCCTGATCAGATGATCAAGGTGGGCAGGGACTTCACCTCGCCCCGAAAGGACCACCTGCTCGGCAAAAGGTCCCAGGAGTTTTACCGTATTATCGATCCATGTCTGCCCGTTTTCCCCTTCTATCAAGTGCTTGGGACGTCCCATCCGGGAACTGCGTCCTCCGATGAGCAGACAGGCACAGACAGGAAGCCTGAGCTGCTGCTCCCGGAGCCAGATCCTGATCCACTCCAGACCCTTTCTTATCCTGTCCTGATCACGGGCCAGAACCTGATGGAGCCCCTCCACACCCGGAGGCGTACCTGTTTCCCCTTCACTGAGCAGCCAGAGTTTTGCCACCGGGGTCTTTCCATGTCCCTCGACCAGGATCAGATCATACTGCCCGGCAAGTTGCGCCAGCTGTATCTCAAAAGAGCGATCCTCATCACTGTGCAGTCGTACAAATTCCTCACCGCCAAGGAGAAAGACATCAGCACCTGCCTGATAGAAACGATCACTGTCCTTCCCCGGCCTGTCCAGCTTAAGATCACGGCAGTCATGTTTGACCACGGCCACACGCAGACCGTCTGCGATGAGCGGCGGCAGCAAGGCCTCGATCAGGGTGGTTTTTCCGGCACCGGAGAGTCCGCACACCCCAAGAATCGGCAGTTTTTTCAGGTCAACAGCAGGGGCCTGGTAGGTTAAATGTCTTTTCATGCCTGCAGCGTGACTCCCGCAGGCTGAGCAGGAAGAATGCCAGCCTCACGACCAAGACGGAGAAAGGCTTCAACGGCTGCCATCCCTTCCCTGCCCAGATCCTTGGAATAGTCATTAACATACAGACCGATATGACTCTGCATCACCTGCTGGTCCATCTCCTGTGCATGTTCACGGATATAGGGCAGACACTCTTCGGGATGTTTGTCTGCCCAGAGGATAGAGTCACGGATAGCCTGATCAATACGACAGATATGCTCCTTGCCCAGCGAGCGTCTGGCAGCAATACAGCCAAGGGGGATGGGATGACCGGACGTTTCTTCCCACCACTGTCCAAGATCCTGGAGACAGACCAGCCCGTGCTCAGCAAAAGTGAAACGGCTTTCATGGATAATGACACCGACATCGACATCTCCTCGTGTCACTGCAGTCATAACCTCGTCAAAACGCATCTCAAGCAACTGCTCGGAAGCAGGTGAATACATGCGAAAGAGGAGTGCTGCCGTGGTCAGACGACCGGGAATGGCGATGCGGGCCGTGGCCAGCGAGGCCTGGTCAAAACCGGGACGAGCGACAAGGAGCGGGCCGCAGCCGCGTCCGAGAGCGCTGCCGGCAGAGAGGACACAGTACTCATCCAGGACATGGCCCAGGGCATGAAAAGAGAGTTTTGTGATATCGAGCTTTTTAGCCATTGCCCAGCTGTTCAGGGTCTCCACATCTTCCAATAGAGGAGGTGCCAGCTCCACATTCGGCAACGCAACCTTGCCGTGGGTGAGACCGTAAAAAATATAGGTGTCGTTGGGACAGGGCGAGTAGCCGATGGAAAGTTGGGTTGTCATGGTTGTTTCAAATCCCTGAGAAGTAATGCAGCGGCCATTCCGGCACGCTCACATGCCTCGGCCAGTCGCCAGCGCTCCAGATCTCTGTCTTCCACAAAGTTGGAGATCGCCCGCAGTTCAAGAAGGGGGAGCCGGAACTCTTCACAGACCCTGGCCATGGCCGCACCTTCCATATTTTCACATATTCCGTTGTATTGTTCAGTGAGCATGGTCCCGCGCACAGCAGTGGCACTTACCCCGCAGACCGTAACAAAACTGCCTTGCTTACAGAAAAGCCCCTGCTCCTGCAGGATTTCTCCCGCCTGGGCCAGGAGGCCATGATCAAGCGGATAGACCTGCCGGTACATCATCTGTGCACTGAGAGGTTCAATCCGGTCCCGGTAGCAGATGCCGAAATCACCAAAGACCTCTTCCTCGGCAAGGCAGATATCCAGGAGATCGGCGCCGTCCGCATCAGGACGGACATAGGCCCCACCCACGCCAAAATGGAGTACCCCACTCACCCGCCCAGGGTGTTGTTCCAGGTAGCGGGTCAGGCAGAGGGTGGTTTCCACGATGCCGACCCCGGTGACCAGGCTCAGCCACTCTCGATCTGCCTGACTGAGATGATCACGCAGGGGCTGCATCTCAAATTCGGTTGCACAAGCGGCAAGGAACATGGTAGGTAAACGGTTCCGTTTTGAATAGTTGGGGCAGGCAAAGCATTGCCCTGTCCGATAATGATTTCTACTTTACGTATACCGTATTACCTAAGAACCATGCAACAGGATTTCTCCCTCCAGGCCTACGACTACACGCTTCCCCCGGAAAATATCGCCCAACATCCGGCAGATGCCAGGGAGAACTCCCGCCTTCTGATCCTGCACCGGGAAAGCGGAAAACGGGAACACGGAACATTTCACCAGATCGTCGAGTTGCTGCACCCCGGAGATCTGCTGGTAGTCAACAACACCAAGGTCTTTCCGGCACGATTGCTTGGCCACAAGGAGAGCGGCGGCAAGGTGGAAGTTTTCCTCCTCTCCTACCCTCACGAGACAGAGGACCATGAAGATGAGAAAAGGGCATCGGCCACGGCCCTGATCAAGAGTTCCAAACGCCCGAAACCTGGCAGCCGTCTCCTTTTAGGGCCGGATCTTTCCGCCGTCATTCTCGAACTGCTGGATGAGGGAAAGGTCAGGATCGAACTGCGCTATCCAGGCAGCAAAGAGCTGGCCACCATCCTGGACGAACACGGTCAGGTGCCGCTCCCTCCCTATATCAGCAGAACAGAGGGCAGCACCGAAGAGGACCGCAAACGTTATCAGACAGTTTACGCCCACAGTCCTGGAGCAGTAGCCGCCCCAACCGCAGGTCTCCATTTTTCCGAGAAACTGTTGCAGGCCATTCAGAAAAAAGGGATCGACACGGCCCATATCACCCTGCACGTGGGTCACGGCACCTTTGCCCCGGTCCGCTGCGAAGAAATCAGAGATCACAGGATTCATGAGGAGTATGTCTCGGTCTCCAAAGAAAGTGCTGACAAGATCAACAGGGTGCGGGCAAACGGCGGAAAGATCTGGGCCGTGGGAACCACCACGGTGCGCACCCTTGAGTTTATGGCCGATGTACATGGCCAGATGCAGGCAGGAGACGGCTGGTGCAGGCTCTATATCGTTCCCGGATATGAGTTCAAGGTGGTCGATAACCTCATCACCAATTTCCACCTTCCCCAGTCCTCACTCCTCTTTCTCGTGGCCGCCCTCTGCGGACGGCAAACCCTGCTTGAAAGTTACCAGGAGGCCATTAAACTGGGCTACCGCTTCTACTCCTACGGCGATGCCATGGCCATCTGCCCCTGACAAATCTCATCGACAGCGACCGCTCACCTCTAATCATTCTTTTCTTTAATCTGTTTCCCCGCCTGTTCCAGATCCTCCCACAGATCCTCAACCCATTGGTACCTTTTTTTTCTTTCAAAGGAGAGTGCCTTTAAGATAACCTGTTCCAGACCAGCGGACAGACCGGCCCGATACTTTTTGGGAGGTATCATCTGTTCTTTATGCTGCAACCAGTTCTGCGATGACTTTCTTTCTTCGCTAAAAGGCAGATGACCTGTCATTGCCAGGAAGAGCAGGACGCCAAGTCCATAGATATCACTGCGCGGATCCCCGCGTTTCCCCTGGATAAGTTCCGGCGCCATATAGACAAGGTCTCCCTGAGGACCAAGACCTGCTGCAACAATAGGATCCGGCAGCTGATCACTTGCCGCCAGCCCCATATCAATGAGGCGCAACAGCCCCTTTTCATCCAGCATCAGAATCTGCGGACGCAGATCGTGGTGGACAATACCTGCTGCATGCAGGGACGCTGTCAGATCACAGAGCTGCGAGAAAATGGGAAGCAAAAGCTGATCAGCCAATCGTCCTTTGCTAAGAAGTGAGCTGAGGCTTCTGCCCGAAACCTCCTCCAGTACCAACACATCATCTAACCGCTCCCTGACACGAGGCAGGCAGGGGTGTGACATTGTCTCAAACAGCTGCAGTTCTGTGTCAAGGCACGATCGGTATAAGGGGTTTTGCAGCACCTCAGCAAAACCGATCTTGAGAGCTACCTTGTCTTCAGACCTCACTGAATAAGCGCTGTACAGCCAGGACATGGCACCGGCAACTATTGGCTGCCTCACAACATAATCGCCGATAAAGTTGGGCTGAAGCGCGGCCCCCTTACGGGCTGAACGGACATAGCTGTGCAAAGACCCCAGGGAGGCATGCAGTACGTCAAGCTCATCTCCGGGACCTGGCACACTGGTCTCTCTCTTCTTTTCAGCCACAAGCGAGAGCATCACCCCGAGCCGCTCGATAACAAGATGCTGAAAGAGCAGGTTCAGAAGCCACAACAAGACAAAGCTGCCACCGAGGGTTATTATAAAAATAACAAAACTCCCCTGCCAGGCTTCACGCAATGAAGCGGAGACAGGAATTGCCACCGAATCGATACCGGCAAGATCACCAGCCTGGAATCGGAATCCGCCTTTTGGGCCGTATCGATCTATCAGTGACTGCGGCGCATCCTCCACCTTACTGTGGCAAGGTAGACAGGGCGCAGCAAAGTAATCGGGAACCATGGAAACAAAAAACGCTTCTCCATTTTTTTTCACCACACCCTGCCAGAAGGAGCGCCCGGAATCCGCTTCAAACCAGTCAAACATCTCCTCTTCAAAGGAATCAGCCAGATTCCGTGGATTATGCGGATTTAATGAGGCACGACGATAGATATAATTGGGCATGGACTGGGCAAAGCGCTCCATGATAGTGGTGCTGATATAGGTAGTGGACATGGCCTCGATGATAAAGGTATCAGGCCCGTGCAGCTCGTTCATCTTAGGCCGCAGTTCCTCTTTGACATAGGAACGGATGGCCTCCACCTCCTGCAGGATAACCTCGGACTTGGCCATGGCCTCGGCCATGAGGAGCCGACGGGTGTTCCAAAAGGAAAGTACCGACAACAGCAGACCGCCTCCGATGAGAATGAGGGTGGACCATAGAAAAAAACGCTGTTTAAGATTGGTGGTTGATATCTGTCCGTGTCTCCTGAGTGGCATAGCTTCTCCGTCAAACACCTTTGAACAACCGCGCACCAAGCTCAGGCGGCAGACCGGCAGAGTGGAACGCTTTCACCGATTTTTCTATATCATAGGCAACCCGGTGGAACTCAATCTCCTGTTTGCGGCTATCAAAGATAAGGTAGCAGGAGCGTGGATCGTTATCCCTTGGCTGACCGACACTGCCGCAGTTGATAATACGACGTCTGGTATCATCAACCCTGTATCGCATGGAAGCGGATACGGCCTGGAGATCAATTGTCAGCAGGCTCTTTCTTGTGATCAGCAGAGGCCGATGACTGTGCCCGATGAAGAGGCAACGACAGCGGGTGGCAGCAAAACTGCGCAGGGCGTACTTGCGATCCAGCACATAACGCCATCCTCTCGGATTATAGGGATTGGCATGGACAAAGGTCATATCCGCCACATCAAGACGGTCCGGCAGGGCTGCCAGATAGGCCTTGTTTTCTGCCGTCAGCTGCTCCATGGTCCAGAGTATCGCCTCGTTGGCTGCAGATGACATCCCGTAGGGCGAGGTTTCCCACAATACAGCCACATCATGATTGCCGGCCAGACAGCGACAATTTTTCAAACCGCGCAGCAATTCGATACATTCATTGGGATAAGGCCCGTAACCCACCAGATCGCCTAGGCAGATGCTTCTGTGAACATTGCGGTCCGCTGCATCGCGCAACATGCATTGCAATGCCTCGAGGTTGCCGTGGATATCAGAGAAGACCAGCAAACGCATTTCAATCTCCCCCCGCTGCTTCAGGACATGTTTCTCTCATCTCATTTTTCCGGACCAGGAAACAGAGATCCTGACCCAGATTAAAGGCACGCAATAAGGGACCATAGCAGGCCAGATTCGGTTGAGTCACAGGACAGGTTTGATCAATCAGAAAAGGTAGCATGGGTGGAGGCGTATCAAGATGAGCACGCAGAAACAGAGAGACCTGGCCCAGCTCTTTTTTCAATCTGCAGGAAAGCGGCAGTGACTCTTGGACATAGAGCTCCTGCAAACCTGCATGATCAAGTGCACCCAGCCCGACCATCCGACCGCCAACTTCTTGAAACTGCTGATGGATCGGTTTGAGCAGTGAAGTTACGTTAGCCCAACCTCCTGAGGCTTCCAGAGTAGTAAGAAAGGAGCCAAAGCAGGAACCATCCTCGCTGAGATTGATATCCTCCTCAGGATATAGGAGCATATGGTAGATGAAATCAGTATGAAAATGCAGGTGTTCATACCAGAGATCTACCAGAAAAATATCACAGGCTAGTACCTGGGAGGCTGTCAACTGATCCGGCTGCAAACCTGACAGATCAGTGGCCGGTGCAAACTGCTGCCCTTGAGCGACGATTACTGGGCATGGGCTGTTTTTTTCCAGATGACGCCGCACCGAAGCACTACGCAACAAGCCCTCTTTTTTACGAGAAGCTCCCAGTACCAACAACTCCGCATCCAGGTCCGTACTGAGCTTCCGCAGGACATCAACAACCTCTCCGCGAATCAGGCGAATACTCGGATCAATACTGCAGCGGCGAAAAAGCTGAACAGCATGCTCCAACCGGGCCATCAACTGCTCACCTTCAACGGCAATGCCATAACGCCTGAAATGGGAGTCGCTTTCTTCTTCAACGACATGCACCAGGGTCACATCAGCGAAACGGATAAGTGCCTGCTTTTTGGTCTCAGCCAGCACCTTGTCACCTTCTGAAGAGTCAATCAGGGCAGCGATGATCTGCGGCTTGGCGCCTGAAATCCTTATTCTCTTCCGTTCAGTACTGCTAAGCTGTACGGGTTTTCCCGGGAACAACCTCCGCCACCAAGGAGGCCGTCTGACAGTGCTGCCTGCACCTGTAACCGGAAGCTGCTGCCAGCATTTCAGGTCCTGCTGCAGCTCCTGCACACTTGCATAACGATCTCCCGCATGACGAGCAAGAGCACGCAGGATGATAGTCTGGATCTGAGGTGGTATCTCGGGATTATAATAACGCGGCGGACTAGGATCGTGAGACAAACGACGACGGGCGATATGGATCTTGCTGGAACGCGGCCAGGGCAAGCGGCCGGTGAGCATCTCATAAAAAAGCATACCCATGCTGTAGATATCGCAGCGGGGATCAGCCCGTTCACCGAGCAGTTGTTCCGGTGCAATATACCAGGGAGTTCCCTGGGGATTTTTCAGGTCAAGGGCCAGGAGATCAGGAAGATGGCGACACCCGGCCAGACCGAAATCAATAATTTTAATACCGGAACCGTTGAGACAGAGAATATTTTCAGGTTTCAGATCCAGATGAACAACGGATTGGCTATGCAGATAACTTATTGCGCTACAGAGTTGAGCCATCAGGTTCAGGGCAGCGTTCAGTTCAAGCCTGCGTCCCTTGCCGACTCTGGATCGCAGATCCTGGCCGAGTACATATTCCATGATGATGTACTGCCTGCTTCTTTCCCGGTGGATAAAGCGTATAATTCCAGGGTGATCAAGCAGTCGGCTGATCCGTTCTTCATTCTGATAATGATATAACAGGATAGGATTGTTAAGAATATCCCCGCATGGTATCTTCAAAACGACCTGTTGTCCGGAAAGCAGGTCTTCAGCCAGGAAAAGGGTGGCCAAAGCCCCTTTGTGCAGCTCGGAGCGCAGGATAAAAATATCAATGATCTCGCCAACAGCTGGCTGTTGAAACGAACTATAAGACAAAGAAGACATAGCCAACCACAAGCAGGACAATGACCAGAAGCTCCACGGCAGTGATCTTGGCGATCATCAAACATATTTTTCGCTGAGACGGATCCATCTGCAGCATCATGCGGTTCATCAGGAAGCGAAAAAACAGCGTGACTGGTGTCCGTTTCACATAGATGCGAATATACTCCTTGATGGATCGAATCCACAGCAGGAGCGGATCACTGGCATCAATCACTTCATCCGCTGAAAAGATTCGAACCTTCAACCGGCAATCACTGCTTACAAAAGCAACTGTTACGTTGAATGGATTAGCCAGCTTGATAGACAGAAGTTCATCTTCATTTCCGTTAAAAACAAAACTGCCTGATGCCGGAAATTCCTCTTCCGTCACATAATCTTTCAGAAGTGCGGTAAAAACACCGTCATCCCGGTGAAAATCCGAGACAAACCAGTTAGGATGCAGCCGCAGGAGGCGGTCATTGGGAAAAAGTGTTTGCAGGTCAAAGTTGGCCGGTAACTGCAGGCCAAGGTCTACTTCCTGTGAGACGGACGGTGGCAGTACCGTCATGGGGCGATAAGGAGCGGGCACGGAAGCAGCGGATGCAGGGTGTCATTTTTTATTCTGGCCCGCAGCCCTTTTTCCCCATGAATGAAAAGCCCTTTGCTCTTTTGATAGGGACCGATGGCAATCAAGTCGCAGTGAAGCTTCTCGGCAACCCTTGTAATTGTTTCTGCAATGGCACCGGTTCGCTGGAGAAAAACCGCCTGTGCTGCTGCCGGGTAAGTGTCTCTGATCCGCTGCCACTCTTCTGCTATTTCTTCACTGACCTGCGCCTCAACATGGTCAAGAAAGGCAGTATGGGTCTTACTGGAGTTAAGCCAGTCATCACCGGTCATCATTCGCCAATCTTCATCAAGAATCGTGAGTACACTGACTTTGAGATTCGGATCAGCAGTTAACTGTTTAAAAACAAAAGCCTCGGCTTTCTGAGCTCCTTCCGTGCCATGGGTACAGAGTAAAAGATGTTTAAACATAAAAAGACTCACTTTTTGCGAAACCAGAAATACCATGGCCGATACATGACCGGCCATGGCAGAGTGGATTGTTTTCTTTAAGCTACTGTTGCATGTAATACATCGCCTGGCAGTGATCCGGCTGTGTTCGCTTGGGCGGCACAGCTGAGATGCTGGTAACCTTTTACTACTGTATCACACCATCCACTTGGTGAACAGCAATACAAGAAAGGTGGTGATCAGACAAAAAACAAGCGCAGTTATATCTTCATTACGCTCACTGGAGAAAACAGACAAGGCACGTTCCTCGAGTTCTTCAGTGTTAGCACTTTCAGAAAGTTCCGAAGTTCCTTTGCCGGCTTCGCCGGTTTCAATAATTACTTTTTTTCCTTTATTATCACTCATAATCAGCTCCCTGCTTGGATATTAGTACCTTAGAAATTATTTTCATTATTTTGCAGCGAGAAAATAATTTCGTGAAGGCACTTTCACCCCTCAAGGGGGTATTGAAAAACGTCATGATCTGTAAAAGTTCTCGTTTCTCAAAACTAGTTCAAAACAACATCTTTGACTAACCAAAGGACAACAAAGAAAGAAAGAGCCGCCTTGGTGATTCCGGCTATAACACCCATAACTATTGGCCATCCACCTGCCTGGGTAATTGCCTTTTTAGTAATCTGCATACCAAGGCCGATCAAGCCAAAGGCAAAAAACCAAATCATGAAATCAGTCAGGGTAACAATGGTCTTGGATTTTTTATGCACCTGCTTGATTGCATGCTTGATACCACTCTTGACATCACTGGACAGTGTTAATTCTTTAGCTTTAGCAGCTGCCAATACACCTTCCAGCTCAGCCATACGTGCACGACCGACCCTGTCGAAGACCTTCCCGTCATTCCGTTCAGCATAGTTGCCGGCAATCTGCCGTTGCTCTATGAGATTTTCAACAGCAGCGAGCTGTTCTGGATTCAAGGCAGAAAACTCTCCCGCGGCCATGGCTTTCTTCAGAGTTTCCCACTCTTCACTGGTGACTTGAGTACGGTCATTATAGGATACATCGATATACTGACCCTTGTAATGGCTGGGCGGTGAAAACATACCAACAGATGACATACCGAAGAGAAGTAAAAAACCGAGGATAAAAATCGGAAACTTATCAATGACAACAGACTTAAAGCTCAGCTTCTGTCCTGATTCCTTACCGAACCAGGTTGCCAGAACCAAGACAATAATCGGCAGAAAGAGAACGCGGGTAATATTAAAAATTTCTGCAACTTTCAGGGTTTTGATATCCACGGCATTAAAAGCAAGTGCTGCTGCCGCCACTTGAGCGGAATTGAGAATACCGGTTCCTGCCCAGGCCCCGAACTGTACAGGATTCATACCCGCCATATGACCAATGGTAGGAAAGACAAACATACAGATAATACCAAAGGAAAGAATTGTACCGATAGTGTAAGCCATTTCCGCACTCTTGGCCTTCACTACAGGTGCCACGGCAACTGTGGCTGAAACACCGCAGACGCCCATGCCTGCGGAAAGAACTCCGGTCATCGACTTGGGTTGTTTGAAAATATTTCCAAGCCACAGCACCAGAAAAACAGTACCGAGAACAAAAAAGCCGACCAACCAGACGGAATAGACACCGAGCTTTGCCAATTCAGCAAAAGAGTAGCGGGCACCAAGCATAATAACACCCATCTTCAGGACAAAACGGGCACACTTGACTCCGGCTTCGGCAAATTTCGGAATTCCCCAGGTATTGGTCAACAGAACGCCGGCCAGGATTCCCAGAACAACGTAATTAAGGTTAAGAACCTTATAGACGTTAAATCCCAGTAGCGGCTGCAACGAGTCACTCATGATTTTGACCAGTGGCTCCAGATACCAGCGTATTGCCATGGCCATAACCAGAATCAAAACGATTCCACCAAGGGGCTGCAGAAAGAATCGGTCAAGAATAGAATTGCCAGGCTCCTTGACTGAGTTAATCAGGGCACCGACAATGACAATGCCTCCAACAATTAAGGTTAACGTCATCTGCAGATCCATAGCTTTATGGGTATGCAGATATTTCATCATGGGCAACAGGATTCCTGTTTTGACAATGAGTCCATAAATGATCAAAAGTCCGCCCATGATCAGGACAGGCATATGGTCTTTTACTCGTGGCATGTAGATCCCTCCCTAACTAGGTTTTATGACAACTCGCCTCCTTACCTTCTGCGTATCAGTCCTCCTCTGTTTTCTTTGTTTGTGAAAAGACTCCGCTGCCTCTTGAATTCGCGCTCATACGTGGCACGAAGTAGCTGCAGAGGAGGTTCAAAAGAAAGTAGCAGGCAGCAAATCCTGCCACAGTAAAGAGCAAACAGGCAGCAGCCTGCAGTGGAGTGATAACCCCATTATGAACAAATTGAATGAGCGGGGTAAAGACATCAGAACCAGCCATCAGGGCAACGCTTCCGAGCAGACCAAACAAAACAATCATGGGAGTAATAACAGTTCGATTCATTGCAGACTCCAGGATATGGTTCATATATGGTGGTTCTTTGCTTTGCAGAAGCAAATACTGTTCCCAAGTGAAACAGAAAAATGATACATTCGTAATGTATTGACAGAACAATACTATTCACATCGCAGCGCCAGAAAACCATAGATATCCGGATGACAAGATGCTTCCACGAGTTTGCATGTGGATACATAAAGTGTATACTTGTGAATGCACGACGTCCCTTTACGAAACGCTGCTATGGAGTTTTTTATGAAAGATATTATTCGGGACCTTGCCAACAAAGATCAACACAACCTCAAACTCCGGTTTCAGGTTGGCTTAGGGATCATACTTTTCTGCTTTTGCCTTTTCACAACGACCATCATCTATCATTTTCAGAAAAATCTATTGGAAGAAGAGGCCCTCAGACAAACCGAACTGGTCACGGCCGCCCTGGAGTCGACCCGAGGATATATCAGAGAGGTGCTTCGCCCGCGTATGTATGAAGAATTCGGGGAAGACCACTTTATTATCGAAGCAATGTCCACCTCCTATATCACCCGAGTCATCATGGATCGTTTTGAAGAAAAAATTCCCTTCTTCAAATACCGACGTGTTGCCGTCGGTGCCAGGAATTCAAGTTTCGAGGCAAACACGGCAGAACAGAAAATGATCGGCTATTTCCGTGAAAACCCCGATGCACATGAATGGCACGGCATGACACGGATGGACTCTGTCCGCTATTACACCCTGTATCGTCCAGTTGTTTTCAAGACATCCTGCCTGCACTGCCATGGGAAGCCAGACGACGCCCCAGCTGCCATCAATGAATCTTACGGAACCACCCAAGGCTTCTATCGAGAGGCGAACGAAGTTGCCGGTCTTTTTTCCATCTCCATACCTCTCGAAGTAAGCCTTGATCAAATCAGAGGGACCTCATTTCGAATGTTCGGCATAGTCCTGATCCTGGCACTGCTGCTCTACGGCACAATATGGCTCTTTTTCCACCAACTTATAATCACTAACCTGCGTGACCTGGTCACATTATTTCGTACCAGCATGGATGAGAGCAGTGCAACATCATTACCGAAAGAACTCAAAGGACACAGAGAAGAACTCGAAGAACTGTTTCACAGTGCCAGAACCCTGATAAGCAGCCTGCAAGACAAACGATCACAACTTGTTGAATATGCGGACAATCTTGAAGAAATGGTCGCTGAGCGAACAGAGGCATTAAATCTCTCAGAAAACCAGCTGCGAGCTCAGGTTAAGAAAAGGAACAGAGAACTGACACTGCACACAACTCTGACTGGCCTTATCACCCGGACAGACACCCTGCAGACCATCCTCCATCAGGTGCTCAATGAAGTTCTGCAGGTTATTCCGGCAAACGGGGCAGGAATTTACCTCTATAATGACAAGAGTGATAATTTTGTTCTTCAGTGTTCAAAACAAGCTCCGATGCTATCCGATTCCATCGAACCTGAATTCACCTGTAAATCCAAGCAGTGTGACCAGGCCCCGGATACGCATAGCGGTAGTTGCGATCATCTGCAGATATCAGTCTCAGAAAATGATAACAGCCTCAATATCCGCATCCCCCTTTGCTGCCGCAACCGGCTGCAGGGCATAATGGTTATAACCGAACTCCCCTTTGCAGGCTTAAATGATGCCTTGCAGGATCTCCTTCTCTCCATCGGGCAACAAATCGGCATGACCATCGAAAGCCTGCAGAATATGCAAAATTTACGACAAAGCACAGAACTTCTCCAATCAGTCTTTGACGGCATAAGTGACCCGCTCATTCTCCTTGCCCCGGACGGTACTTTGAAAATGGTAAATCAGGCCTTTCTCTTACGGAATAATCTTCATCTTGATGAGGCTCTGGGGGTGACGGTTGACATGCTTTCCCTGCCACAGCAATGTCTTTTCAGCAATCTGGCACTAGACGTTGATCTATCGGCAAAAAAACCACATACAGAAGAGATCCAATTGGATGATGGATCAATTTTTGATGTGTATTTCTATCCCATTCTCAACACTGACGATTCTGTGCGCGCGATTATCGGTTTTGCTAAAGATGTCACCATTGTCAAAGCAACAGAGCGCCGAATCCAACAGACCCAGAAACTTGTCGCCGTGGGCCAGCTGGCTGCAGGTGTTGCGCATGAGATCAACAACCCCCTCGGAGTCATTCTCTGTTACACAGATATTATCAAAGAAAACAACAGAGACAATGAAGAGATCATTGCAGATATCACAACCATTGAACGCCACGCAGGAAACTGTCGCCGCATTGTCGCAGACCTGCTTGATTTTGCCCGCAGTAAAGAGTCCCGAATAGACAAACAGGAAGCATCGGTCAATAATACCATCAAAGATGTCCTGGCCATGCTTCGCCCGCAATTCCTGAAAAACCAGATCAATCTGGACTGCGACCTGGACCCCGATCTCCCGACCTGTTTCATGGACAGCCGACGCATGCAACAGGTCTTCCTCAACCTGATCATGAATGCGGAACAGGCAATTGGCAGTCAGGGAAATATCTCTATCAGTACCAGAGCAGAGAGCAACACTATTACTGTAGAGATCAAAGATGACGGCCCCGGAATCAGTAAAGAGATGATAGACAAAATTTTCGACCCCTTTTTCAGTACCAAAGAACCGGGCCAGGGGACCGGGCTCGGTCTATCAGTCAGCTACGGCATTGTTCGTGAGCATGATGGAGAAATCAAGGTCCAGTCAACGCCGAATAGAGGCTCACGATTTACTGTTACCATACCTGTAGCAGAGGAGAACTTTAACAATGATTGACAACCGTTCCTCACTTCCCCAACTCCTGCTTGTTGACGATGAACCGGACCTGCTCACCGGTCTGAAAAGAAACTTTGCCAAACGACTGCCTTACACAAATGTACTGACAGCGGCCAGCGGCAGCGGCGCATTAGAGATACTGGCAAAGGAGAATATTTCCCTGGTCTTGATGGATATCATGATGGGCGAAATGAATGGCCTTGAGGTCCTTGACCGCATCCACCGCATACACCCGGAACTAACCGTTATCATAATGACCGGATATGGAACTATAGAATTGGCTGTGGATGCCATTCGCCGGGGAGCATGGGATTTTGTAACCAAGCCCCTGGAACTCGACGGGCTGACCAGAACACTTACAAAAGGCCTGGAGCGAAGCCAACTGCTCAATGAAAACAAAAAATTACGCAGCAGGATGTGTTCAGGGGAACCAATCACTGACTTTGTCGGCCAGAGTTCCTCCATGCAGCAGTTATACAAAACCATCCAGACCTCCGCCAACAGCGAGTATACCCTTTTAATCCGTGGAGCCTCCGGCACAGGCAAGGAACTCTGCGCACAGGCTGTCCATGCCTTGAGCAAGCGATCAAGAAAACCCTTTATCATGGTGAACTGCCCGGCAATTCCGGAACATCTGTTGGAGTCAGAGCTGTTTGGCTACCGTAAAGGTGCCTTTACCGGGGCAGACAAAGACCATGCCGGACTATTCTTCGAGGCAGATGGCGGCACCATCTGTTTGGATGAAATCGGAGATATCCCGGTCAGCGTTCAGACAAAGCTGCTGCGGGTTCTCCAGGAGCAGGAGATAAAACAACTCGGGGCAGACACCTCAAGCAAAATCGATGTCCGTATTATTGCCTCAACCAACGCTGATCTGGAGAGCAAAATTAACGAAGGCAAATTCAGGGAAGATCTTTTTTATCGCCTGGAAGTCCTCACCCTGCGCATGCCGTCTCTTTTCGAAATCAGGGAAGATATTCCTCTGCTTGCCAATCACTTTCTTAAAAAGGCCCGCATTGAACTGAACAGCAGTGAAAAAGAATTCTCCAAGGCCGCTCTTGAGAAACTCTTAAGGCACAATTGGCCAGGCAATATCAGAGAGCTGCAGAATGTCATACGTCGTGCAGTCCTCTTCTGCCCAGGCTCTGTTATTGATGCCCAGCACCTCATGATAGAATCGTCATTCTCAACTCCTGATCCCGATTTGAGACAGGGGGCAGAGATGAATATTATCCCCTACAAGGAAGCCAAAGATAATTGTCTTGATTCTTTCACCCGGCAGTACGTCTCTACTCTGCTCAACAAAAGCAATGGCAATGTCTCTCAGGCAGCACGGTTGTCACACCTCACCAGAGCCGCCCTGCAGAAGATAATGCGCCGATATACCATTGATGGTAATCAGTTCAGAGAGTAATGAGAAGCTGCAGGAAAAGACTCAAAGCAGAAAAAAGCGAGAAACAAACGAGACGCTCCGGCAGTGAAGTGCGAAAGCGTCTCGTCATTCAATCAAGTTGCAGTAGCAGCTGGACAGTTCGCACAGCTATCGCCGGATTTGCAGGGGGAAGGAGATGAACTGGACGCTTTGCTTTCGCTGACTTTGCTCGAAGAATAGCCATCAGCATACCAGCCGCCGCCCTTGAGCTGAAAAGAACTTCTCGACACTATTTTTTTTACAGCACCCTCACACTCAGGGCACTTGGACAAAGGGTCATCAGCCATTCGCTGCTGCACCTCAAAGACAGTTTCACACGTTGGACACTCATATTCGTAAACAGGCATTTTTCACTCCATCACACTTACAGATAAATCTTATTGAAATCATATAACAATCCCGGCCACCAGAAAAAATCTCCCTGTCAACCTCCAAGATACTCTCATCAAAAACGTTGTTAATGTAATGCTCCGGACTCGGTCTGTCAACTCTCCCCTTCACTCCTGAAAAACCAATCAGAAGAAAACCCACTCCACAAGAATAAGAAGTCACCACTTGACTTTTATACCTGTCTGTATACTATCAGAGCAATACTATTATTGATCATTCTAAAAAAGTCTACAACTCTCAGGAGAATATAATGACAAAATCATTGGTTGAAATGGCAGCGGAAATAGTTCAGGCCCAGGGAAATTCAAAAAGTTTAACGATCGAAGAGATGCAGGCAGCATTACAGGAAACTTTTTTTACTCTGCAAAATCTGCAAAAAATGGAATCAGGTGAAATAAGCAATCCAGAAGAGAACAAAAAGCCTGTCACTTCCCCTGACAAATCAATTTTAAAGAACAAGATCATTTGCTTGGAATGTGGTGAAGAATTCAAAATGCTCTCACCTAAACATCTCCGTTCCCATGAACTCACAGGACGAGAATACAGAATCAAGTATGGTTTTTCCCTGCGCCAACCTCTTTGTGCAAAAGCGCTTTCGGAAAAAAGAAAAGAGTCAGGAAAGGCACGCGGTATTCCGGATGCCCTGAAAAAATCTATTGAAGCACGGAAAAAAGCCAATGTCGTTCCCAAAAAAACAACCAGAAAAACTGTGAAAAAATAATCTTTAGAATATCCCCACCTGTTCGATTATACAGACAGATGGGATAATCACATCGACCCTTTCATATTCGTAAACAGGGGGGTGCGTGACCTATTTTTTTCTAGCGAAAAAATTAAGGCCCGCGCCCCTGTCCCTTTTTTGTAAAAAGTTTCCTCTCATGATTGGTATTTTTGATTCAGGTATCGGCGGGATGACAGTGGCCCGCGCCGTAGAACAACTCCTGCCTACATACTCACTTGTCTATTACGGTGACATCGCCAGGACTCCCTACGGCCCCAAAAGCCCAAAGACCATCACCGATTACTCCATCCGCAACACTGAGTTTCTTCTGGAGAAAGGAGCCGAGCTGATCATCATTGCCTGCAACACTGCCTCCTCAGTTGCCACTCAAACCCTGCGGGAACGCTTTCAGGTTCCAATTATTGAAGTGGTTACTCCGGCAGCCAACCGAGCCATTGCTACCAGCCAAAACGGGCGTATCGGTGTCATTGGCACCAAGGCCACGGTGAAAAGCGGTATCTATCAGAAAACCATCATGGCAGAGCGCCCTGACTTCAAGGTCTACTCAGAATCCTGCCCCCTGCTGGTCCCCTTGGTCGAAGAGAACTGGCTGAACAAACAGGAAACAAAGATGATCCTGCGTCGCTACCTCCATCCCTTGAAAGACAAACAAATAGACACTCTGGTTCTGGGCTGTACCCATTACCCCCTGCTCAAAGAGTTGATCCAACACCGTATAGGAAAGCGCGTTACCCTCATTGATTCCTCCATTGAAACAGCGCAGTACGTCAAAGAATTTCTCTTGAACAACCCGCATCTAATTTCCAGACAAGAACAGGAGCAGGTGAGCCACAGCTATTATGTTTCCGACTGCACCGAAACAGCCATGAAGGTGGCTCAACGCATCTTTTCCCGCCCTATGGAGCTGATACTGGCATGAAAACAATCCAGACAAGACACCGGAACTATATACTTTTATTCCTGATCATCCTGCTCAGCACCTTACCGTTTACGGCTTTGGCAAAAGAATCTCCAGAAGACACAGCCAGCAGGCTGCAAAAGCGGTACGATGAGATAAACTCCCTCACCTTTGATTTTATTCAGGACACCAGGGGACAGCTCAGCGGTAGGCCAAAGAAGGGACGCGGGCAGGCATTTTTCGTCAAGAGCGTCAGGGACGATACGAGTGCAGAGCTGCCGGGCATGATGCGCTGGGACTACTCGGATCCTGACCAGCAGGTTCTGGTCAGTGACGGAGAAACCTTTTCCATGTATTTTGCAGCGCTGCAACAGATGATTGTCACTTCAGCAGAATCTCTGAAACAGGATCTGACCTACTCTTTTTTTACAGGATCCGGAAACCTGCTCCAGGACTTCAAAATCCTGGAGTCGACAGAAAATTCAAATGGGGTGCAAGAGGCTCAAGATCAAACAATAGTGATCAAGCTGATTCCAAAAGCAAAACAATCCCAAGTGGCCTCCATCCATCTCTGGATAACAGAAGATTCCCTGATTCGCCGAATTGAAATCCTTGACCATTTCGACACCCTGACCGTCCTCAATTTCAGCAATATCAAGGTAAACACCCTTTCTCCTGACGATGCTCCCCTGATGAAGCATCTGTTCACCTTTACCCCTCCTGAAGGAACGGAGATAATTCATCAATAGCAAAACTCAAGCGATACATCGTCACCAAAACCACGCTTACACTGCATAAACAGGCAGGCGGGCAGATCCAGGTCCATCGTTCGGGGATAAATCAGTTCCCACATGAAAAGCACAACTGCATACCAACACGGATCTATCCCACATCAATTCCGCTTTTCTCATATTTCTTCAGTTTTCGCCAGAGGGAAACCCTGTCAATGCCTATGATTTTGGCAGCCTTTGTCTTATTGCCGTCAACGCTTTTAAGGACCGAGAGAATATATTCCCGTTCGTTTTCTTCAAGACTCTTGCTATGTTGGTCTGCCTGGAAGTCTGGAATCTGATAATGCGGACTGTTGATAAGATCCGCGGGAAGATGGTGTGGTTGTATTTCTGAGCTGTCACATAGGGCCAGAGAGCGTTCAATGATATTCTCAAGCTCCCGCGCATTACCGGGGAAATCATATTCCTGCAGCCGCCGGATTGTTTCCGGAGAAATACTTTTGACATGTCCGATTGGTAGCGAATATTTGGCCAGGAAATAATTAACCAGCAGTGGAATATCGTCTTTTCTCTCCCGGAGCGGAGGGATATGAAGATTGATGACATTGAGCCGGTAATACAGATCCTGACGGAATGTTCCTTTTTTGACTTCTTCCTTGAGATCTCGGTTGGTTGCAGCCAGCAGACGAACATCTATCGGTATTTCTTTGGTTCCGCCTACCCTGATAATCTTTTTTTCCTGCAGTACCCGTAATAATTTCACCTGCATAGTGAGCGGCATTTCACCTATTTCGTCAAACAGGACAACCCCACCATTTGCCGATTCAAGAAGCCCATTACGCATGCTACCGGCATCAGTATAGGCGTCTTTTTCATGCCCGAACAGTTCATTGACCATCAGGTCTTCTGTCATTGCCCCGCAGTTGATAGGGAGAAAACGTTTATCAGCCCTGGGACTCAATTCATACATTGTCCTGGCTACCAATTCCTTACCGGTTCCGGTTTCACCGGTGATAAGGATATTGCAGTCCAGCTGGGCAAAATGAGCAATGGAATCCTTAAGCTCTAATATTGCCGGGTTCTGACCAATAAACTGAGTCGTCCCATGTTGTGCTTTGATCCGCTGCTTGAGACGGCTGATCTCCCGCAACAGCATTGTCTTTTCAGTTGCCCTCAGGACCAGAGTGTGAAGTTCCTTGAGTTTGATCGGTTTTGGGAGATAATAGAATGCCCCATGAGCCATGGCATCTACAGCAGAGTTTACCGTTGCATAACCGGTGACAATGATAACTTCAATATCAGGATGGAGTTCTTTGGCAGTTTTCATAACCTGAACGCCATCGACATCACCCATTTTCAAATCTGTTATTACCAGATCAAAATGGGATTTACTGAGCAGGCCTATTGCCTCGTTACCACTTGTCGCCGTTGTTACCTGAAATCCATGGTGCTCAAGGAAATGAGCAACATTCTGAACATTTATTACCTCATCATCAACCACCAGGATTGCAATAGTACTGGTATCAGTCATTGTTACACCTGAAGGTTTCACTCTGGCCAAGAGAATATTCTTCTTCAAGACCCGTGTGGAGCGGCAGGGTGATGATAACTCGAGTTCCCTTTCCTTTTTCTGACTCTACCCGAATTGAACCATTTTGTTTTTTTATAATGCCATAGACAACTGCCAGGCCCAGGCCGGTTCCATTTTCAGCATTTTTAGTTGTGAAAAACGGGTCAAATATTTTCGGCAGATGCTCTTTATCAATTCCGCTACCCGTATCAGCAACAATAATGATGGCATTCTTGTTGTTGGCATCCTTTTCTGCTCCGATTACGACCGTACCAGGCGGTTCGGGGATAGCCTGGATTGCATTAATTGTCAGATTCAGCAAGGCTTCGATCATTTTTTGCACATCTATGAAAAGGATTATATCCTCGGGAATATCAGTCTCCAAATTAATGCCGGACGGAATCTCGCTGGCGACAAGTTGTTGGACCCTCTCGATAACCTTTGTTAGTTGATAGGGTTGAAGAGAAAATGCATGCGCTCTGGAAAATTCCAGCAGGCCACGAACAATTTCTCCGGCACGATGGGTTTCCTGATTAATGGTTTCCAGCATCTTTGCGACTAACGGGTTCTGTTCAGCATCAATCTCGGCAAGAGCCAACTGGCAGGATGTTGAAATATTGTTGAGCGGATTATTGATCTGATGAGCTGTTCCAGAGGCCAGGGTACCGATTGATGAAAGTTTCTTCACCTGAAAAAGCTGTTCCTGTTGTTCTGCCAGATCGGTAACCATTTTATTAAAGGCCCGAAATACACTGCGAATCTCACCTTTTTTTTCATCAACCCGCAGCTGGGTAAAGGTTCCGTTTGCAATATCTCTCGCAGCATTCTCAACCCTTTTTAAAGGCTTTATAATCGAAGTGTAAAGGATGGTGATGGTGAATATCGAGAGAAGAACAAGAAAGATAAACGTTTTTATAATTTGTCCTTTTAATTCAGTTATAAAATCGGACATCTTTGCCTGTTCAAACACGACCAGATCTTCGCTGATATTAACAAGGTCCTGCCCCAGACTACGTACTTTTTCCCGTAAAGAACACTCCACACCCTCATTTTCCGGGATACATTCTTCTTTAAACTCCCGAAAAGTCAACTTATAGGCCGCCAGTTTAAATGTAAGATTCTGCAAATGTGTCGGCTGCGGCATTATCTTTAAATCATCGATTATCTGGGGAACTGTTTTCTGGGCCTCATCAATATATTCAATGACTCTGTCAAAATCTTCTTCCTCATGACTAATGATGAAGTTTTTTTCATAACGTCGTATTTCAAGACTGAGATTGCTGAGATTACCAGCATGCATCAATACGATGACATCATCGTTAAACCTGTCAAAATCTCTCAAAAAGGTTACTCCGACAATGATGTAAAAAAGCAGATGCAGGCAAAAACAGCCAGTCATCTTCTGACGCAGATTTAAAAAGAACATAAGGGGACACTCCCACTCTGATCAGCTGTAAAGATGGACACAGATAAAAGCATATATGTGTTATTTTCTAAAATAAAAAAGAATTGTTTAATTCATTTGGCACTGAAATACAGAAGAAATAATTTTGTATCCCACTTACTATCAGAAGCAAATTTAAGGCCAACTGAGAAATAAAATAAGATTGACGCAATCCTTCCCTGCCTACAAGATTATAACGAGTTTTGTCTCTAAGATACCATATCCGAAGCTCCCTGCACATAGTGTTGCATATTAACAACATTGTTGCAATGTGCAATGTTGTTAATATGCAACACTATGTGCAAATATGATGGTTATCACACCATTATTTTATTCGCTCTCCCTGCCATTTCCCCTCTCAAAAGCCCCCTCCTCTTCTTCTGTTCCTCTTCTGGCAAACTGTTACACCCTGCAACAACAACGTAAAAGTCCCTCAAACTTTCCTCATTTTTTAGGTCCATCTAACAGAGTAAACAGACACCTCAATCACCTTTCATCCAACCTGGTGAAAAACGGCATACAGGTTGCAATTTGAATTAAAAATTTGCTCGCAATCAAACTGCTTACCAAGAGGCGAAATACGTTACGAGCCTGGAATTGCAAAAGATTTAAACATCTTTTTAAGGAGGAAGGAAATGAAGCAAGAAATACAAAAAAAGAAGAAGGGAGGAAACGTTAACCCGGCGTCCATACCGAGTTGTCATTATGCTACCGGTCCACCGCCTCTCTCAGAAAAAATGTGCATGTATTAACCCTTAGGCATAATAAGATGTCCTATCATTATCAGGAATCAAGAAAAAAAGGATAATAAGGAAAAAATGACTCTACCAATAATTTTAGTCATGGCCGTTCTGGTCTTGGCGATTCTACTCTTTATTTTTGAGTGGGTGCGTGTCGATGTCGTCGGTATCATTATGATGATCATGCTGCCCCTGCTCGGTCTGGTTACGCCCAAAGAAGCCATCAGTGGGCTTTCAAGTAATGCCGTTGTTTCAATTATTGCCGTTATTATTATCGGTGCAGGCCTGGATAAGACAGGGGCCATGAATCACTTGGCCAGAATCATCCTCAGGTTTGCCGGCAAGAGCGAAAGCAGAATCATGGTGCTCATCTCCGGTACAGTGGCCTTTATATCCAGTTTCATGCAGAATATCGGCGCGGCAGCTCTTTTCATGCCGGTTTCCAAACGTATCTGTCGACAGACCAACATCCCGGTTTCCCGAATCCTCATGCCCATGGGATTTTGCGCAATTATCGGCGGCTGTATCACTTTGATCGGATCAAGCCCGCTCATTCTGCTCAATGATGTAATGAAAATTTCATCGCCGAATGTTGTACCATTTGGCCTTTTTTCCGTGACTCCGGTTGGGTTGTCCTTGATTGTTGCCGCCCTGCTCTATTTCGTTCTGCTGGGCCGTTTTATTCTTCCAGCCGGAGAAGGTGATGCGGCGGGGAGCGGACCAATGTCCCAGGAACTTGAGAGAACCTACCACGACATAGGTAATCTTTTTGAAATCCAGGTACCTGATTCCTTCGAAGGACCAAAAACTCTTGAGGAACTGGAAATCAGACCCATCTTTTTCACCACAATTCTCGCCATCGCCAGTAAGGGTGGAATACCTGTTTCTTCCCCTGACTATTCTGACACCATTGAAGGAGGCGATACAATTGCTGTAGAAGGCCCTCCGGACCTGGTAGCCAAAATGGCCAAATCCTTTGGCTGGATGATCAAAGACGATCTGGCGGTGTTTGCCGAAAGTCTCTCCCCTAACAATGCCGGCATCATGGAGACCATTATCACTCCACGTTCTGAACTGGTTGGACATACCCTGCGTTCCTTTTCTTTCAGGAAAAAAAATGGTGTTACGCCACTGGCAGTGTTCCGCGACAACAAGACCTTTGTCGGCGACATCTCAACAATGCCGCTGCGGGCTGGTGATGCCATGTTACTGCAAGGTCCATGGGAAAAATTTCATTACCTGAAAGAAAGAACTGACCTTGTCTTTACCGAAGAGGTGCAGGGAGAAATTCTCCGAACAGACAAAGTCAAGTTTGCCGTGGGCAGTTTGATCCTGGCTCTGGTCATGACCATTGGTTTTCACGTCCAGCTTTCCATTGCCCTGCTGACAGGTGCTCTTGCCATGATTCTGACCAAGGTTCTCTCAATTGATGAGGCCTATGACTCAGTTGACTGGATGACTGTTTTCCTCCTTGGCGGCCTTATTCCTCTGGGTATCGCTTTTGAAAAAACAGGAGCAGCCAAACTTATTGCAGAAACTATCATGGGTATGATGGGTGATGTTTCTCCGCTCATTCTCCTGACCGTTATCGGTATTCTCACCTCATTTTTCACTCTGGTTGCCTCTAATGTCGGAGCAACAGTACTCATGGTTCCTCTTGCCATGAATATGGCCGGTACTGCCGGGGCTGATCCCCGCATAGCTGCCCTGGTGGTTGCTGTTGCCTGCTCAAACACCTTCATCCTGCCCACCCATCAGGTCAATGCGCTGATCATGCGACCGGGCGGGTATAAGACAAAAGATTACTTCCGGGCAGGAGCAGGAATGACAGTCCTCTACCTCGTAGTAATGATGGCCTCCATAGCCTTGTTTTACGGTGTTACCGGCAGCTGATCAAGATGAGCTATTTCGGCAGATCACGTCGGAATAGCTCTTTTTTTTGAGCTTGGCGGTAATATCTTTTACTTCATTCTAAAATTATTAATTTAAGGATATCTGCAATGAAAATCTTTCTATTGCTCTGCATCACTCTGCTTGGCAGTGCTGGTCAGGCATTGGCTGCATCTGGCCATGGTGGGGGGGAAACGGCAATGAGCCTGACCGCCACTTCGATGGGATATGCATCTCTGGCTATTTTTGTTCTCGCTTATCTACTTGTTATTTTTGAGGAGAAAACCCACCTGCGCAAGAGCAAACCGGTAATGTTGGCCGCCGGTGTTATCTGGATACTTCTCGCCATTACCTACCGCATAGCAGGTATCCCGCCTGAAGAAGCACATACTGCGATTATTCACAACATTACCGAGTATGCCGAGTTGCTCCTCTTCCTGCTTGTGGCTATGACCTATATCAATTCCATGGAAGAGCGTAATGTCTTTCAGGCCCTGCGTTCTTCGCTGGTTTCCAAAGGATTCTCTCTGCGCATTATTTTCTGGATCACCGGATTTCTCGCCTTTATCATCTCACCGGTTGCGGACAACCTGACCACGGCACTGCTCATGGGAGCTGTTGTCATGGCCGTGGCAAAGGACAATAAAAAATTTGTTGCTCTGGCCTGTATCAATATCGTTGTTGGAGCCAATGCAGGCGGAGCCTTCTCACCCTTTGGCGATATCACCACTCTTATGGTCTGGCAGAAGGGACAGGCAACGTTTGGCCAATTCTTCTTTCTCTTTGCTCCAGCCTTGCTCAACTGGTTAATTCCAGCAGCCATCATGAGCATCTTTGTCTCCAAAGAGGTACCTAAGGCCCTGGATGAAAAGGTCACGATGAAATTTGGTGCCAGACGAATCATGTTCCTTTTTCTCATGACAATCGTTACAGCAGTTTCCTTTCACAACTTTATTGAACTGCCCCCGGCAGCTGGCATGATGCTGGGGCTTTCCTACCTGGGCTTTTTCTCCTATTACATCAAAATAAGAGAAAAACGTGCTCTTGAGTATGATAAACCCTTAGGAATTTCCTTCAGTAATCAAGACGACCCCTTTGATATCTTCAAAAAAGTGGCCCGTGCTGAGTGGGATACCCTCCTCTTTTTCTACGGGGTTATTCTCTGCGTCGGCGGTCTCTCGCAATTTGGCTATCTTGCCCTGGTTTCACACCAGATGTACGATGGTCTGGGTGCCACCTATGCCAATGTCCTCGTTGGAATATTATCAGCGATTGTTGACAATATTCCTGTCATGTTTGCTGTGTTGACCATGGATCCCACCATGCCTGTCGGCCAGTGGTTATTGGTTACCCTGACTGCGGGCGTAGGCGGCAGCCTGCTCTCCATTGGCTCCGCTGCCGGTGTAGCACTCATGGGAACCGCGCGGGGAACATATACCTTTGGTGCCCATTTAAAATGGATGCCCGTCGTTGCTCTTGGATATGCAGCAAGTATTTTCTGTCATTTATTTATTAACAGTCGTTTGTTCTAAAGAGATGTAATATAGGATAGGAAAGTAAAAGGCTGAAGGTAGAATAATATAACAGAAGGTATTTTGGCCTGTCCGGATAAAGATAATTTCCTTCTCTCATCGGGATCATGTGCACTTCTCTTTTCGGCTTCAATCTTCAGCCTCTAGGCTAAGCGTCTGAATAGTTACTCTTTTTCTTGTCATGCGAGGGGAGCGATATTGCAAATATTGTTTCCCTCGCATGCATAAATATTTTTTTCAACAGATGGATAGAGATGAGTTTTTTTTCAAAAAAAGAACCTGAAGCGAAAACACCTGGATCTGGAGGAGCAATCAGTTCCGGACAGATCGGTGATCTAAAAAACAGGGTGGCCGGTACTGACCTGCCACCCTACGTTGCTCACCAAGTAACAACCGAATTGAACCGTCTTGAAAAAACCGATCCAATTACCGCTGAATTCTCCATCGGCGTAAACTATATCGAATTGCTTCTCTCGTTGCCCTGGTTCCAGGAAACGAAAGATAAACTTGATCTCAAGCGAGCTGAATCCATCATGGCCTCTCACCATTTCGGGCTTGAGGGAGTCAAAACGCGGATACTGGAATACCTTGCAGCCAAGACCCTGAAGAATCAGCAAAAATCAAGGATACTGATTGTTGATGATGAAGAAATTGCCCGCAATAATCTTCAGCACTACTTCAAGAATATTGGCCATACCGTGCAGGTGGCTGCTAACGGAATTGATGCTCTGCAACAGGTTGAAACAAGTGATCTTTTTGATGTGATGATCACCGACCTGAAAATGGATAAGATGGATGGCCTCACCCTTATTGAAAAAATCAGTAAAGTATCTCCGGAGACCAATGTGATCATGGTTACCGGCTATGCAACAGTGGCAACTGCAGTAGATGCGATGCGCAAAGGTGCAACCCATTATTTATCAAAACCGGTACAGCTTGATGAACTGAGAGATACGGTGGAAGAGATCCTGCAAAGACAGAAGAAACTGCAGATCAGTCAGGGCCCCGTCCTCTGCTTTTCCGGCCCCCCCGGTACAGGCAAAACCTCCATAGGACAGTCTGTGGCCACCTCCCTTGGCCGGGAGTTTATTCGTCTGTCCATGGCAGGTCTCCGTGATGAAGCTGAAATCCGTGGCCACCGCCGCACCTATGTCGGTGCCATGCCAGGCCGCATTATTAATGAAATTAAACGGGCCGGAGTGACTAATCCCTGTTTCATGCTCGATGAAATTGACAAGATCGGCCAGGATTTTCGTGGAGACCCTGCTTCCGTTCTCCTTGAGGTTCTTGATCCCGAGCAGAACGGGAACTTTATGGATCACTATCTTGATATTCCCTTTGATCTATCCGGTGTCCTGTTCATTGCTACGGCAAATGACATAACAAAACTGCCTGGCCCTCTGCTGGACAGACTGGAAGTCATTGAGTTTTCTAGCTATTCATCCCAGGAAAAACAGGTTATTGCCAGAAAATATCTTCTGCCCAAACAGTTATCCATCAACGGCTTAAGCGATATAAATCCGCAGATCACCGACAGTGCCCTCGATAAACTTATCGTGGAATACACCAGAGAATCCGGCGTACGGGGGCTCAATCGGACAATCGGGACCATCTGTCGCAAACTGGCCCTGCAGGTCCTGCAAAACGATTCAAAAGAATCTTTGCCGGTTATAGACAAAGATGCCATTGCGCCACTGCTCGGACCGAGAAAATACCGCCAGGAAGCTGCTGAAGGCGAGGACAAGGTTGGTGTCGTAACCAGCCTGGTCTGGACCCAATTTGGTGGTGAGATTATGTTTATCGAGGCCTTGGCCATGCGAGGCAGCACCCATCTCATCCTTACCGGTTCACTGGGCGAAGTATTGCGTGAATCGGCGCAGACCGCTTTGAGTTATATCAGAAGCAATGCCGAACAACTTGGTATCGCTCCAGACTTCTACGATCATTCCGATATCCATATCCATCTACCTGCAGGCGCAGTTTCAAAAGACGGCCCCTCTGCCGGTGTTGCCATAGCCATTGCCTTGATCTCCCTGCTCACCGGCCGCCCGGTCCATCGCAACGTATCGATTACCGGAGAGATGACACTGACCGGCCAGGTGCTGCCTGTCGGAGGAATCAGGGAAAAACTCCTGGCAGGCGTTCGAACCGGTTGCGTGAAGATCGTCCTGCCTGCAAAAAATAAGGAAGATGTGGCCTCATTACATGACGATGTTACAGATCATCTTGAACTGGTATATGTCGATATGCTCGATGAGGCAATCCCACACCTGCTTACCTGACTAGTTTCTTTTTACAAAAAAATCATAATGTTGCCCCATAACCCACAGAAGGATCCGCTGTTGCGCGATCCTTCTGTCCTTTCTTCCTTTGCTTCCCGATAAGTCGTTTGTTGCATTCTGTTACGCAGTTTCATCCTGCAACAACTTCCTGTTCTCCGTGACACCGCTTCATTGACAAAACCATCGTATTCCAGACAGTTACCTACAATCACATCCTCTCCCACAGTCAACGACTCTGCTTTTCACACCCTATCCAAAAGAGTTGTTGTTGCAAGCTGCAATAACTCACAGGCTGACTCAAGGCCTGACTCAAAGACAGTTTCAGACGGATCTCACCTGACTATCGCCCAACACACTGTTTTGTTTGCGATAATAACTATTTTTCAGTTTTGGCACGACATGTGCATTGACTGTATGCAAAGGCACAATCAATAAATATTAACAACCACCTACAATAGAGAGGAGAACATCATGGGCTTCACTGACTGGTTCACATTAGGAATGAAAAAAAACAAAGAAGTTAATGTAAAAAAAATCAAAGAAAAATCTATCGATATGGGTGCAATGGCAGCCGGTAGTCCATCAAACGCTGCTGGAGCCATTGCCAGAGTGATGGACCAGAGAAATACGCCAACAAAGGTTCTTATGATCCAAGACGGAGAATATCTTCAACAAGTCACTGATTACGCTATGAAAATGGCACAGCGACTTGACTGTGAAATCATCGCCCTTGATATTACGGACAGACCACTTCAATTTACAGGTGACAGAAGAGCAAGAGAAAGTGACCGCTTCATTGATATGGCCAGGACAAATGCCGAAAAATTTACCAGCCAGGCCAAGGCGTGCGGAATCAAAGTCGAACATATTATGGATATCGGTGACTCAGAAGAGATCATTGCTCGTGTCAGTGCTGCAGATGCAGGTATTCGCTACGTATTAAGCAAACCTGACGAAGAAGCAATCAGAACCGATCAGGAACGACCCCATGTTCCGGTCTTTGATCTCCACTGTTCACGCTTATAATTTCCAATCACAAAGGAGTGACCCTCATGGAACCTTTAACAATGTTTGCAGCAACCGTTGGATTTATAGGATTCTTCCACTTATTATCCACAGCCGTTGAACACTTTGGAAAAAGAAGAAACAACAGCCACGATCTAAATACAAAGAGAGAGGAATGGTACTGCTTCTTTCAACCATCCGACCTTCTTGGAGAAGACCTGGGAGCAGGTGGGAATATGGGTCAGCATCCGTCCATCACCGATGCCGAGCTGCTTAAGCAGAGGCGGCAGCAGCAGGCAAACCGCCCTCGCCTTCAAGCCTGAAAAATCATCAAAGTCCGTTAAAAAGAGCAGATAGAACAGCTAGCGATAGTTGCTCTATCTATTCTTTTTTGATTATCCTGAATCAACAAACACCTCGACAATCAACGCCACCGTCTCTTTCCAGGAATAATATTCTAGTACATATCACCCAGAGACTTGAACAACCAGCCGACAATATCCGGCTACTCATTGTTATCAGTCTGCTTTTTCTTTTCCTCCCCCTCTTTCTTGCTCAATCCAGCGTCCCTCAAAATAGTGCTCTGAGAGTCTGATTCATACTGTTATCTCTTTTTCTGTTTTTTGCCTGAAGCGTTAAGCAGAGCATTACTCACCACACGAAAGATTAACCTAATTGCCAATACCCCGGTGAACTGTTATCATCACCGCCAATGAAAAATGACAAAGCACATCCATTTCGACTGGGTCTGGTATCCATGCCCTGGTCAATCTTCAACCGTCCTTCCATACAACTGGCAGCACTCAAGGCCTATCTGGATCGAAACAGCTCGGTTGTGACAACACTCTTCCATCCCTATCTCGCTGCAGCTGCATCCATTGGCACTGAGACGTATCACTATCTGGCAAAAAACAGCTGGGCCGGAGAAGCCCTTTACAGCCCCCTGCTCTTTCCCGAGCAATCCAACCAGGCGGAACAACTCTTTTATGAGAGCTGCCGCGATGAAACTGCTCTCAAACTGCTCAATTTTCAAGACACCAGTCGGGTCCTGGATCAGAACCTTGATCAATGGCTCTCCTCTGTAACTTTTGATGGTTTTGACCTCATAGGATTCTCCATCTGCTTCAATCAGCTCCTCTCTTCCCTTACTGCTGCGGCACGCATAAAAAAACAGTTTCCCGATCTCCCCATAGTAATTGGCGGATCCGGCTGTGTGGACAAGATCGGACTCTCATTTCTTCATCACTTTCCCCAGATCGATTTTGTCATCAACGGAGAAGGTGAAGAGGCCCTGAAAGGGCTCTGTGACTTCCTGGCGAGTCCCGACCCGGCAACAGAGATGCCAGCCCAGGTTATGACCAGAAAAACTGTTGGAGAGACACATCGTGTATGTGGTGGAATAGCAGATCTCAACACTCTGCCTGCACCCGACTACAGTCCCTACTTTCAAGAAATGCACCACTGTTTTCCAGGGCAGCCCTTTATCCCTGTCCTCCCCCTTGAATTCTCCAGAGGCTGTTGGTGGAACAAATGTACCTTCTGCAACCTGAACCTTCAGTGGAAGGGATACCGATGGAAAAAGGCTGAAACAGTATTGGCAGAGGTTCTCAAGCAGTCCACACGTCACCGATGTCTTGATTTTTGTTTCACGGATAATGCCCTGCCCCCCAAAGAAACCAATGTTTTTTTTCAAAGCCTTGCCAAGGAAAAAAAAGATTACGACTTTTTCGCCGAAGTACGTGTCATCACCGATCCTGACATCCCCGCCCTCTATCGTCGCGGCGGACTCTCCACAGTGCAGGTTGGCATTGAATCACTTTCCTCCAGCCTGCTGAAGAAAATGCACAAGGGAACCAGTGCTATTGAAAATATTGCTGCCATGCGCCAGAGCGCCGAAGCTGGAATACGCCTGGAAGGGAATCTCATCACTGAATTCCCGGGAAGCAGTGTTGAAGAAGTTGAAGAAACCCTGAAAAATCTGGATTTTGTCCTCCCCTTTTCACCACTCTGCAGTGCCTCTTTTTTTCTTGGCCACGGCTCACCGGTAGCCAAGAATCCTGGCAGCTATGGGATCAAGGCCGTAACCCAGCACAAAAAAAACAAAATGCTCTTTCCGCCGACACTACTCCAGGACCTCGACATGCTGATCAAAGACTATCGGGGAGACCGAGTTCTCCAATGCAGGCGTTGGAAACCCGTACAAGAAAAGATTCGCCGCTGGCAGGACTTTCATGAGAAGCGAAAATCGCTCCTTCCTCCTCTTTGCTATCGAGACGGTGGAACGTTCCTCCTCATTCGCCAGGAACAGGTAAACGGACCGGTTCTGCAGCATCGTCTCCAGGAAAAATCCAGAAAGATCTACCTCTTCTGCCGTAAGATACGCAGCCAGGAAGAGATTCACCAGGCCTTTACCACTATTGGCGAAGCCACCCTGCTTAAATTCCTGCAAGATCTCACAAACAAGAAGCTGTTCTTTAGCGAAGAGGGTCACTATCTGGCCCTGGCAATCAAACAGCTTTCGTGAGAATTCAATATGTATAGCAGTTAATTTACCCTCGCAGACAGCTGAATCGGGTCATTCTTGCCCAAGAATCTATCCGCCAAAAGACCATTCGGCGGATAGAGATATTTTTAGCTACCCGCAATTTGCACAAAAATTTGCAACATTCACTCCATTTGTACGTTAATATTTATATTAATGCCCATCCATAACTGATAAGTGTGGCTTGTATAGGCGTCATGCTCAAATATGAATTTTCGGAATTCATCATACTATTTCGGGGTGTTCTAAACATATTAAGGCACCGATCAAGCAATACAAGAGGACTCCACTGCAATTGCGTGATCATGGTCTTCAGAGAAAAACACCTTATCAGTTTTTGCTTAAATCACAACCTTGGCTATTCCATAACAACACAATTTCATAGGATTTTGTGGAGAAATCGGACTGCACTCTTTAAGTTGACTCATTCATTCTTGTGATTACTTGTATTGTCAGGGTTTAGAAACAACCATTTAACTAAAGGAAATTTGAGAATGAAAACAAGTTTAAAGTTGGCATTGATACTTCTGAGCATGCTGCTTCTCGCTGGTCTAAGCGCTTGCGAGCAAGCAGAAAAGAAAATGGATGACGTAACAGCATCCGCAGAAAAAGCCGTAGATACGGTAAAAGAGAAGGCTGCTGAAATGCTGACCGGATCTGAAGAAAAAACCTCTGATGAAGGATCTGCAGAGAAAGGAGAAAAAGAGGAAAAGGAGCATGAGAAAGAGTAATACTCTCTAACCATTGTCTTCCCCGAACACTTTTTTTTCGAGACTGGTAAGAAAAAACAGACCAAAAGAATGAGCTTGAGCATCAGACATTCCTTTATTCTCTCTTTTCTCCTCTGCACGCTGTATGACCTGAGATCATACAGCGTGCAGCCAGTACTTATTTTTTCTGCCTGCTACCTAACAGAGCATAAGGAATCAATTTCAAGAGACTCCAAATTTGTCCGGGGATATAACTGATTTCTGCTCTAGCGCATAACTGCGTTGGTTATATATCTATACGCTTTTGACTTTACAAAAACGCATTTCATACATAAAAATTGGCCCAAACGAAGCATACTTTCCCGCCCTTGCAACTTGCCTGCGCAGCCATACCCCGGAACACCTCAAGACAACAGGACAATGAATAACATACAAAAGGATAGAATCGATCCAAGTCAGTACAGATCTGCTGCAACTTGGCCTGTCGCCTAATTGCCAACATATTGAGTAAAGGCCACCTTGCAAAATTGCCTTTTCGCCCAAACTCTTCGTTATGAAATAAATTTTATCCTCGGAATATCAGATAGATGCCTGCGGTAAAATTTATCTTATGCCTCGATTTTGAACGAAAATTCTAATTTTTCAAGGTACCCTAAAATTAAAGTCTGGGATCAATATTTCCAGGCCCTCCACAGGTAGGCTCGTAACAGGTAACATTTTTAAAATCACAGCTTTCTCCACATCCCGGGCATTTTTCAGGAGGATTTGGAGCTTGTAGAGTCCTCCCACAATTACCACATTTCCAGTATGGATCTGAAGCTGCAGCCATATGAGGAGTACCATGAGGTGAATAGCCGCAAACACCACAGACTGTGCGGATCTCCTTATAATCCTTCCCACATTCTTCACATTTGCCCTGTTTTATCTTGCTCATAGCTACACTCCTTGCTGCCAGCTGTTATTAAAAAATGACATGATGTCACAAAAAAGCAATGAAGGGGCCAGAATAAAATCAATATGGTAATGTCTCCGCCTCTACTATAATCCCGAACCTCACATATTGAGACATAGTGAACAGGCAGTTTTAAAATAATAAACAGGGAAACCAAAATAGCAATGTACTGCTGCAGATGATTTCAGCAACATTTTGCAATTCCGGGAACACTCTGCTTAGTCGGTCTTTTCTGCGAAGGGGACGCTTGCTTTTGTAAGAGCCCTTTTTTTGCTTTTCTGTCGGGCAAAAAACTTGTCCTACCTTAAAGCCCCCTCTTTCAGAAAGGTACGACAGCTCGGGCTACTGCAGTAATCGTTCATTCAGCAAGTCCTATGAAGCACCTTGCTATAGGTGTTATCAGTTCATTTTATACCCACAGTCTTTACATTGATACTTTTTTCCGAACAGTATCAATGGAAAACTAAGTAGTAGGCTCAATGCTCCGTATTTTCGAGAAACTTTTATGAGCCGTATATTTGAAGAACCACAATTTGTGCATAAGTCACCTTGCTCAGGCTCGGGAAATTCATTTTCAATATCTAACAGATCAGATGAGTGATCATCTTTTAATATTTTCAATGCATTTTCAACATCCTCAGTTCTAACCTGTAGTTCCACACCTCCTAACGCAGTTGAATACAACCAATTAAGAGCGATAATATTTTTGTTCAGAAGAAAACAAGGGATTCCTTCTGATTCAAGTTTTGATTTTGCGAGCTCAGCAAGAGGAAGATCTCTATAGCTTGCAATTATTGTTAATGAACGCATCAGCTTTCGGCCTTGTCCTTATTTTCCGGAAAAGATTTTCATTTTGTTTTCCAATCAATACCTTAGAGAGTGATTCGTTCACATTTATTTCATTTCTCTTCACTGGAAGCAGACATCCCAGCCAATGTTTGCCGCACCAGTTGCTTGGCAAAATTCTGATCAAGAGGCGTATGTCGGATCAGCAAACGGTACCACATTGGACCAAAGAGGCTATCGGCGGCAATTTCCATATCTATCTCTGGATTCACCTCACCACGCGTGATCCCTTTTTCAATAAGCTCAATCACCAGTTCTCTTCTTCCTTTGAGAAAGACCCGATGGAACTGTGCAGCCAGCTCAGGATTGTTTTGTGACTCGGCAACCAGGCCCGTTATTACATGAGATGACGGTGGAGCACTTATTCGGGTAAATATTGCTGTCAGCAATACCTCCAAATCATTCTTTACAGACCCTGTATCCGGTGATTGCAGGTAATCTGTGCTTTTTTGGGAATAGGCTTCAATTACCAGTGCCGCTTTTGTCGGCCACCACCGATAAATCGTCTGTTTTCCGACACCGGCACATGCTGCGATACCCTCGATGCTTAAACCTAAATATCCTCTCTGTTCAATGAGTTCGAGTGTTGCAGCTAAAATGGCCTCATGCGCTCGTTTGCTTCGTCGGCAGGCTTGTTGTTTTTGAGTTTTCATATAATCTGTTTAAACAATACGCACCGTAGCGTCAAACATTATTGACAATACGGTGCGTCTCGTCTATTTTCTACAGGTAGAAACTGTACATAATGTATGAAACTCAGAACTGTCTGTGATTACTTTTACAGGTGACCGCTTGACCAATTGAGAAAAAAACAACAGCAATTCAGCAAGTAACTGAAGTGAATGTTGAGGTAACTGGTACCCCAACAAATTGTACAGTGTTCTGATCCAAAAACAATATGATAAAAATCAAGCAGGCAACCGAACAAACATGTCGTGATTTGAAGAAGAGAAGAGAAACGATGGCCAATTGCAGTGTAAAAAAGACTGTTTTGTTGCCAACGATAAAATAACGGGGCATTTTTAGTAGCCTGTAAAAGAATCCGTCATAGGTAATCAAGAGTTACATCATGCCAAAAGACAAGTTGTTGAATTTTGAATTTTTATCCCTTTGTTTCATAACCTTTCTAGCCATTTGCAATGTATCAGTATTTTATAACCTCCACCTTTACCTTAGAACCATTGGCCTGTCAGGAAAAGAAGCGGGGTTAACAATAGGACTCTATTCCTTTTCGGCAATGATTTTGTATGTAACGGCCAGCAACCATATTAGTCTCAAAAATTCAATATGTTGCATGTTGACAGGTATGCTGGTTGTAGTCGGCTGTGGTGTAGCTTATCTTTTTGCAGAAAATTTCTGGTCACTGGCCATTGTTCGCATAGTTAACGGAGCTGGTATGTTTCTGGTTATGGCTTCGTGTATGGTCAGACTGGTGGCGATAATTCCACCTGACAAAACAGGCCTGGCATTCAGCCTCTACTCGGTGGCTTTGTTATTGCCATATTCTATTATGCCGGCAGTATCTGAAATGGTTATGCCTCAGACAGACAAACCAACAATTATTTACATGCTGACAGCCGGTCTGCTTTTACCTGCTGTCATTCTTGTCTTGCGCATGCGCACCCGGGCAAGCAGCAGCTATCAGGCTCCGCAAACAAAAAGTGAGAAAACATACCGTAAAAATTTTAAAAAGAAAAATCTTCTTCGCAAATCAGTGGCCTCTATCTTACTTGTGAATGCTGTCTACTTTACACTTTTCTCTTCACTTTTTTATCTCTTTCAAGGTCTTGCAGTTGAAAGAGGAATTAAAAGTCCTGGCTTCTTTTTCACTGTACAGATGGGAGTCATGGTCGTCATTCGTCTGCTCTGCGGTCGCATCTTCGACAAATTTTCCAAGGTTGCTCTGGTTACCATAGCTTTATTGATAACAGGGGCAGGGTTCGGCTTATTACGTGTAGTATCCGACCCAACGTGGCTTTTGCCAATTGCAGTCGTTTTTGGATTGGGTATGGGATTATGTGTCCCGGCACTTAACTCATTAATGTATCTCGTCACAACTCCGCAATCTCGAGGATATAACGCAAACATGATGATGCTTGCTCTTCACTTAGGCTCTTTTACCGGGCCTTTTGCCGGAGCTTGGATAATTGATTTTGGCGGGTATGATCAATTTCTATCTTTAGCACTGTGTGTGACAGTGAGTGCTGCCGCATTCTTTTTAGTAGTCAATCCGAGGAAAGGAACCGGTCAAAGCCTATCTGGCGATAACATTTCTACCGCTACAGTTCGTTAGAGTCAGTCCTGTCTCCGATATTTTTTCTCTTCCCTCTCTCTCAACTCGATCTCGAAAAATGATGTTGTGTTTTAAGACAGAATTTTACCAGCATCAACATGACCGGCACTTCAATGAGCACTCCGACAACAGTTGCCAAAGCCGCTCCTGATGAGAGGCCAAAAAGCATGGTAGAGGTGGCGATGGCGACTTCAAAATGATTCGAGGCACCGATCATGGCAGCTGGTGCGGCATCTTCATACGACAGTTTCATCATTTTGGCAGCAGCATAACCCAAGCCGAAAATAAGGATGGTTTGCAGAAAAAGGGGTATAGCAATCCAGAGAATGGTTAATGGGTTGCTCAGGATAACCTCACCCTTAAAACTGAAGAGCAGCACAAGTGTTGTCAAGAGAGCAATAATGGTCACAGGAGTGAGCACATGCAGAAATTTTTTTTCGAACCAGTCCTTCCCTTTTGTCCTGAGAATCCATCTTCGTGTTACAAACCCGGTTACAAGAGGCAAAGCGACATAGATGGAAATAGAGAGGAGGAGTGCCTGCCAGGGCACAGGCAACCTGCCTACCCCAAGAAGAAAACCACCCAAAATGCCGTACAGCACCAGCATGGTCAACGAATTAATGGCCACCATAACCAGAGTCAGACCATCATTGCCGCGGGAGAGATAGCCCCATACCAATACCATCGCCGTGCAGGGAGCAATTCCCAGGAGAATACAACCCGCCAGATAACTGCGCCACAATGGTATTTGAAGCATTTTAACACCTTCAGACAACACCACAACCCCTGCTCCATGTATGGCACCCACTGGGAGGTCTAGACCGAACGGCATCTTGACCAAATCAACGGCATCAGGGCCAATCAGTTTATTAAAAAGCACGCCGAGAAATAAAAGAGCAATGCCGTACATGGTAAAAGGTTTGATTGCCCAGTTGATAAAAAGAGTCAAAAAAACTGGTTTACCGCTTTTGCCGGCCTTGATGACCGTAGTGAAATCAATTTTCACCATAATCGGGTACATCATGAAGAACAGGCAGATGGCAATCGGGATTGAAACCACTGGTGCTCCGTTTACAAAGATAGACATGCCATCAAGTGTTTTTGCCAGATCTGGCACCATCTTGCCTAAGAGGATGCCACCGACAATGCAAATACCTACCCATAAAGTAAGATATCGCTCAAAGATACTGCTCATTTGTCGATCTTTGTGAGGAGAATTTGACTTTGTCATAAAAAGGGGACCTCTTTGTGAGAATAACAGCGTATCCGTGAGCACTTGGCGGCCATAGATTCAGCACCAAGCTTGAAGCTACGATCCACTTAAATCCACTGCAACTTCCGATACAGGATCGCAGATCAGGTAACCAGCCTTCTGCAGCTTATTCTATGATTATATCAAATACATCTAATAATGATAACACCTCGGGGGAGGAAAATTTTGTTTTACATAATTTATTGCCATGTGGATGTATGGCATAATGCGTGGCATTTGTGAAATCAGCACGTGTAAGATTTGTATTCATAAATCGAGCGCCTGAAAAATCGGAAAAGCTACATCTTGCTTTTGATAAATTTGCCTCTGAGAAGTCAGCATCCTTTAATTGGCACTCAATCATTTCTGTATTTGTAAGATCCACCCCTATGAACCCTGAATAATTCAACAAACACCTGTAAAAAGCAACATCCAGAGGAATAGCGGCATCAGCCCATTGGATACCTGAGAGTTTTGTATCGTAAAATTTCACATCTCTAAAAGATGTCGACCGCATGAGAGACAGCGATAAGTCGCAATTTTCAAATTTGCAATTTTCGAACACACAATAGAAAAATGCGCTTTTAAAAAATTTACAGTTTTTAAAGACACAATCATAAAACTCAGTATTCGCTGTCTTCTGGCCTTCATCCTGATGAAGCCCTGAAAAAGTTTTATCTGCATAAGATGCATCGCACTCAATGGATAAAAAATCATCACTATTTCCTGATGCAGAAAAGCCAGGCAGAGTTGGTTGTTTCATTTTATCACGTTATTTGAAAAATAAGAGAAAAGAAGGATACAAATGATACGCTGGAAAAAAGGCGTTGTGCAGGTGGCTATTCGCGGCTGAAGCCGCTCCCACAGATAGAGAAAGCACTCAGGAGTCTGCTTCGGCAAATGGACGTGAAGCAGACTGCAGCATCTCATGCCTTGATCTCTGAACGAATCCCGCTATTCTATTGCCGCAACCCTGCTCCCATCACTGATGGACGATTCCGGGGCCACAATCACTGTCTCTCCCACCCGTACACCGGACAGGATCTCTGCCTGATGATCATTCATCAGGCCGACTTCCACGTTTGTCAACTCTGCCCGGCCGCTTATGACACGATAGATCTGCCAATTACCCTCCATTCCACGAAACAGCGACGTCCGGGGAACAACAACAGCACGCGGTTTCTCATCAGTAATGATCCGCACCCGGACACGATAGTGCAGGCCAATGGTTTTGCCGGACTGATTCAAGGCGTCCAGGGCCTGCTCAGCAAATGCAATCTTGACAGCGACCCGCTGCTCTTCGACACCCAGAGATGACATTTTAGTGAAGGCCTCCGGCTGAACCAGCCGGACGCTTCCCTGTATGGGGGTACCACCGACAGACTCGCCAAAGATCTCCACCTTATCGCCAGATTGAATATGCACGGCCTCTTCAGATAATATATCTGCAGTCACTTCCATCTCTGCCAGATTGCCGATGTCAAGTAATGGTTCCCCTGGCGTCATGACTTTTTCATTCCAGACGTGGCGTTTGAGAACAGTCCCGTTTACCGGACTTGTGACCAGGGTCCGATCCAGGTTTCTTTTAACATAGGCGGGCATGAGTTCCACCATGGATTGAAAGGCTTTACTCATGTGATACATGGCCTGGCTCTCCTCAATCTTGACCGTAGAATCCAGATATTCCCGCTTTGAATCACGCCCCTGCCGTTCACTGATAGAGGCAGATTTCAATAGAATTTCATTTTTTTCCCATTCCCATTTGGTAAAATCCTGTCTGATTCTGTTGGCCTTCACCTGTGCTTCGGACGCCTGAATCCAATTGTCCACAGCAACAAGTATATCTTTCACCTGCCTTGTTGTATCCTGCCAGTCGATATCTTCAAGCCGTACCACAATCTCTCCGGTTTTCACCTCATCGCCTTCTTCCACCGTAATGGGCAATACCCGTCCCTGCAGAGGCATGGTTACATGGTAGATATGAGGTAAACTTGTTCGGGCACGCTCTTCAACGTAGGCTTTGATATTTCCTTCGCTGGTAAGGGCTATGCGAACAGGACTTTTTTTATTCATTTTGCTGACCACTGCAAGCATAACTAATAAAAAAAACAGTACAATCACACTCGCCCAAACCCATCGTTTTCTACTCTCTTGTGCCATTTTCGTCTCTCTCGTTAAACCCAAAAGAACTATTCAGATATAAGGCAGGAGACGAAAGGCAAACTATACAATTTTCACCCTTCAGCCTTTTGCCTCATCACCTCAGCAACGCCCTATTCCTTTAAACTCAAGGCCTCCACCCAATTCTGTTTGCGAAGAGCCCTTACCACAATCCCCTGAGACAGCAAGACAAACAAGACGGCAAGAGCGACAGTATAGACATAACTGACACCATTGAGTTTTGCCGGAAAGCTGTAGGCATCGGTAATAAAAAGCTGCATTAAGCCAATGAGCAGCCAATAGCCCATGGGCAACCCGATCAGAGTACCGATCACATTGGTCACCAGGTTTTCACGAAGAAAGAGCCTTGCCACCTCGTTTTCAAAATAGCCCATGGCTCGAAAGGTGGCCATTTCCACACGACGCTCTGAGATGGCAATCAGGGTCCCATTAAGAATGGCCCCAAAAAAGATGACTGCGGCAAAGAGTATCATGATAACGGCCGAGTAACGCATCATCCCGTTGAGCTGGCGATTCAAGGCCTCCTTCTGTTCACCCAGATCGGTCAGGGTTTCAAGACCGGGCATCGCCCGCACCATGTCCATAAACTCCTTCTTTTCCGTGGCACCGTGGGCAGCAAGAACACGGACTTCACTGACCACCGGCTCTTTCCCGAGGACATGATTTAACCAGTTGTAATCTGCGTAGACCATCATCCCCACCATACTGCTGATCCCCTGCACAACAGGGAGGGTAAGAACACGACGCTCACCTTTGACAGGAAGGACATCAACATAATCTCCGGCTGATATCTCAAGTCGCTCCATTAAACGATCGGTCATAAGCAGACCGGCACTGGGCAGGGGAATGCTCTCTCCCTTATCATTGGTCGGGGTTGTCAGCTCACCATTGGGGGCAATCCCCATAATGGCGCTGCGCTTGAAGTGATTTCTCACCTGAAAAGTACAAGGCACGATGAATACCGGTTCGGCATGTATTATTCCGGGGAGACGCCGGATCTCATCAAAGGTGGAGAAACTCTTTTCATCCTGAAAGGTCAGGTGGTAGTCGCTGCGCAGGACCGTATCAAACTGCTGCCGTACCATCTCATCCAATGAATCTACAAAGCCGAAAGTCAGTACGACAATACTGCTGCCCATTGCGGCGGAGATAACAGCCACAGCAGTGCGGCCCTTATTGCGCAGAAGTCCACGCAGGATCATCTGCCACTGCACATCCAGATGTCGCCAGAACAGATGGATTTTTTCCAGTAAAACAGCACCGCCCACCGGCGGAGGAGCTGGACGCATGGCCTCTGCGGGATCCAGTCGCATAATATGACGAATCCCCTTCAATGTGCCAAGGATTGAAAAAAAGATTGATACAGACAATCCTGCCAGTAACAGCGTTGGATAAAACAAATTGGTCAGCTTCGGAAAGGTAAAATACTGCACATACATCCTTGTATTTACACCTGCCAGCCAATAGCCGAAAAGACACCCGAGAATACCGCCTGCCAGGCCTGCGGTAACAGAAAATTTGAGAAAGTGGAACATCAGGGAACGATTTTCGTAACCGATGGCCTTGAGTGTCCCGATAACGGTGCGCTGCTGCTCAGCCAGGCGAATCATCAGGACGTTTAAGAGCAGGGCTGCTACAATAAGAAAAAACGAAGGAAAGATGAAGGCCATATTATTCAGCTCCTTCAACTCACCATCCAGTATCATGGGAGAAAACTGTTCTGCACGGGACAGAGCAGCAAAGACGCCATAGGGCTCCAGTCTTTCAGACAGGATCTTGACAATTCGCTCTGCCTCCTGTCGTGCCTCCGGCGCCAAAAGACAGACAACGCTATTGCATGCGCCGTTAAAACCGAATGTATCCTCGGCAAAACTTCGTTTGATATACATCAGTCCGTAACTGCCCGGATCATCAATCATACTGCCGGGAGAGACCATATAGACAAACTCGGCACTGATTGCTGTGCCGACAACAATCAACTCCTTACGCTGATTGTTCAATATCGCGGGAATCCTGTCTCCCGGGACAATGTTGCGTGCCTTGGCAAATTTTTCCGAAATGATGACCTCATTGGCCCGGTCATGAGTGAAGTATGTGCCCGTACGGATAATAATGTTGTTGATTACAGGCTCCTCCTCATCTGGCAGGGAGAGGACCATGGTTCCGATCGGTTTCTCAGTCCCGGCAAAATCGAGGAGTACCTGGAACTGAATGCGCTCCCGGATCTCTGAAATGCCGGGGATCATTGCCAGGCGCTTGACCTCCTCTGCCGGCGCCTTTTTCAGATCAATCCAGATATCGGCAAGTCTGCAGGATGAATAGTAGGTGCTTCTGGCATACTCGAGATTGCGGGCAGCCGACAGCATACCGACAAAACAGCCGATACCGACGGAAATGACGATACTCACCGCCAGCAACATATGCCAACTGTGGCGTATGTCCCGGAAGAGTTTGCGGTCCAGAGCCTTCATGACCAGATGAGTTCCTTAGCCAGCACGGGGGCAGCATTGTGGCTCACCTTGCCGATCTTGCCATCGGCGATAACTGCTATGCGGTTCGCCATCCGGGTCATGGCCTGGGCATGGGTGATCATCACCATGGTCGTTCCGGTCTCATGATTAATCTTTTGTAACAGCTCCAGAATCATAATGGTATTTTCATGATCAAGGGCGCCGGTGGGTTCATCGCAGAGCATGAGTTTCGGATGTTTGGCAATGGCTCGGGCCATGGCCACACGCTGTTGCTCTCCACCTGACAGCTGCGCAGGAAAATGATTAATCCGATCAGACAAACCCACCAGATCCAGGGCCTCGGCCGGGTCCATGGGGTTTTCAGCAATCTCTGTGGCCGTGGCCACATTTTCAAGTGCGGAAAGAGTGGGAACCAGATTATAGAACTGGAAGACAAAGCCTACCTGGTCTCTGCGAAAAGCAGTGAGCCGACGATCTCCTAATTTGCTGATGTCCTGCCCCTCAAAACTGATTGTCCCTTGAGAGGGTTGATCAATGCCGCCGATCATGTTCAGCAGCGTGCTCTTGCCGGAACCGGACTCGCCCTGGATTATCAGCAATTCTCCTGCAAAAATATCGAGATCAATTCCTCGCAGGACATGGACAGCAATCTCACCCACTTGAAATGTGCGATGAACATTTTCAAGCTTCATGAGAACATGGCTATTGGTCACAAGACGCTCCTTTGCAATTGGCTGAGGATTTTTATATGCAAATCCACCTTATTATATTATAGCAGGTCTGATTCTGCACAACAAACTTTGACGCTAGATAGATAGGACAAAATGCCCTGCCAGAGGAAAACAATTCTCAGCAAATCAACCTGTTCCTGAGCAAACCGGGAGCAGGCGGGAACAGCCCTGCCGGGCACAGAAAGAGTTTTCCGGATTCCTGGAAAATAACTCCAACAGGCAACAGAGCATTTTCCCTCTTCCCTTCCTTCTGATACGTGGTAAAATAGTTTTTTGACAGACTGGCTTTTTCACTCTTTTTCTTTTTCATCTCTAGCAGGTAACAGACATGCCCCAGGATACAGATAGTTTTGCAGCGCTCTTTCAGGAGCTTGAATCCAAGCCCATACGTCGTCTGACACCGGGTCAAAAGATCACGGCCACCATCGTCGGTATAAGCGGTGAATCTGTCTTCCTTGACACTGGAGGGAAGAGTGAAGGTATTCTTTATAGTTCAGAACTACTGGACGAAAACAACGAACTCAAAGCTGCTGAGGGAGACAAAATTGACGTCTATTTCCTCAAGGCTGCCAGGGGTGAACAACTCTTTACCACAAAGCTCGGTTCCGGAAAAAATACTGAGCATTTAGAAGAGGCCTGGCGCAGTGCTATCCCCGTGGAAGGGCTCGTTAAAGAAGAAATCAAGGGAGGCTTCGAAATCACCCTTGGCGGCTCTATCCGCGCCTTTTGCCCCTATTCCCAAATGGGGTTGCGTCGCGTGGAAGATGCGGGTGCCGAATACCTCGATCGCCATATGACCTTTCTTGTCACCAAATTTGAAGAGAATGGCCGCAACATTGTGGTTTCTGCCAGAGCCTTACAAGAAGCAGAACGTGAAGAACAACGGGCAAAACTGCAGGAAACCCTGGAAGAAGGGCAGAGTGTCACCGGTGTAATCACCTCTATCCGCGACTTCGGCGCCTTTGTTGATATTGGCGGAGTAGACGGTCTGGTACCTATCTCTGAAATTGGCTGGAGCAGAATAGAAAACATAAATGATTACTACACAGTAGGCCAAGAAGTACGCGTTGTCATCAAAAAACTGGACTGGGATGCGGACCGTATTTCTCTCAGTATCAAGGAAACGCTTGAGGATCCATGGGAAAAAGCTGTCGAAAAGATGCAGGTGGGCAGCACAGTCACCGGTACCGTAGCCCGCCTGACCCAATTTGGCGCTTTTGTCACCCTGGAACCCGGGGTTGATGGACTGGTGCATATCTCTAAGCTGGGTAAAGGACGACGGATAAACCATCCTCGAGAAGTCCTTGAAGAGGGTCAACAGCTTGAAGTACAGGTGGAAAGCGTTGACAGAGCAGAAAAAAGAATCAGCCTGGCACCCTCCGACTATGTAAGTCCTGAAGAAGATCAGAACAAAGAGCAGGAGCTTTTGAAGACCTTTAAGAAAAGCAAAAAAGAGCAGCCCGCAACCCTTGGCACCTTCGGCGATCTTCTCCAGGCGAAACTGAACGAAAAATCAAAATAGGAAGACTGTGACATCAAGGATTCGACTGATTCATTGCCTGACAGGCTCTATCGGTCTCACCCTTTTTACAATACTGCATCTTGCCGGCTCGGGTAGAGAAAGAGAACTCTACCGCTATTTCCTGCCCGCTCTGCTTGGTGCTGCTCTGGGATGGGTAATTGCGAATCTCCGTCTTTCCCTTTCCCAAAAAGAAGAAGAAATTCACGATATCCAGGACCTGTTAGACAGGGAACTTGAGACAAGTGAAGGTCTGCTCAGGACACTGACGGACATGCGCAGCAGTCAGGAGCTGATGCTTGACTCCATCGGAGAGGGAATTTATCGTGTCGCCCATGATGGAAAAACCATATTCAGCAATCGAGCGGTCTTGAGCAGTACCGGATTTTCCGAAAAGGAACTGCTCCTGGAAAATCATCACCTCCTCCTGCACCACAGCCAAAAAGACGGGTCCCCTTATTCTCGGGAATCCTGCCCCGTGCATAAAACCTGCATGGATGGGAAAATACGTCAAGTAACAGGGGAAGTCTTCTGGCGAAAAGACGGCACCAGCTTTCCTGTAGAATATATTGTCACCCCCACAAGCGAAATCAACGGGACCTATGGGGCAGTGGTCATCTTTCGTGACATTTCCAGTCACGTTTTTATCCAGCAAAAGCTTGAAGAGAGTGAAGAACAGTTCCGGACACTCCTGGACACCTCCACTGACGCCATTCTTATCCTGGATGACCAGGGACAAATAACCAAGGCCAATCCTGCCACATTCCGCATCTTCCACTGTCAGGATGAAAAACATCTTCTGGGCAGATCTCTCATGGATTTCTCCCCAGCCAGACAGCCTGACAACCTCCCGTCTGCTGAGGGTCTGGCAAAACTTCTGGCAGACACACTGAGTCAGGGCTCTTCCTTCAGCGAATGGAAACTGCAGCGCAAGGATCTGCAAGAAATCGATGTGACAATCCTGCTGGCGAGGATGGATTTAGGCCATACGACCTTCATACAGGCCAATATCCGCGACATCAGCCTGCAGAAAAGAGATGAGGAGAAACTGCAGCAGATGAAAGACGAACTGGAAGCCAGGGTCGGGGAACGTACCGCCAGTCTCCGGCAAATAAACAAGGAATTGCAGCAGGAGATCATGGAGCATAAGATTGCCATAAAATCAGGCCAAGAGACAAGTCTGGCCAAAACCTGCTCTCTTATAAATATCTCCAGTGAAATTCAAGCCCCGATCCAATCAATTATCAATATCTGCAAACAGATTCCAACAGAAGAACTCGTCCACCCCCTTGAACGGAATATAACGTTCATCCGTCGTGATGCCGAACGCCTGCGCCGGCTGAGTACCGATACCCTGAATTTTTCCCAGCTGGAAGCAAATAATCTCATTCTGGTCAGTAAGACTTTCAATGTCCGGACCAGTGTCCAGAAAACAGTCCATGAGTTTGTTCTGCGGGCTACTGACAAAGACATTTCCCTGACCTGTGACATCCAACCTGCTATTCCTCTGCTCCTTGTCGGAGACAGTGAACGTCTCCAGATCATCCTGAGAAAACTTCTCGACAACAGTCTCGAATTTAGCAGCCTGGGACATATTGCTGTGACTGTCAGACTCAAAAAACGACTGAATGAGAGCCGTATTATTCTCTCATTCTCCATTCAGGACAGCGGACCGGGAAGAGAGGATAAAGAACAGGGCGATGGCTTGAGTGCCTTGGGACGGGAATCTCCTCCAGGAGACAAAAACACAAGGGATACAGGGTTAGGACTGTCCCTTAGCAGAAAACTGATCTCCTGCATGGGAGGACGCACAGGAGTGCAGAATCTGTCTCAAGAAGGCAGGCTTTTCTGGTTTGACCTCCCCTTCACTGTGGCCGAACAACAACTGCTGACAGAGAAAAAAGGCGAAGAGGACACGAGATTGCCGCGGCAACTGGAAGGCTACACACTCCTTCTGGCTGACGACGAATATATTAACAGACGGATGTTTTCCTCAATTCTGGAAAATCAGGGCGCCGTGGTTCACTGTGCAGAGGATGGCAACGAGGCCCTTGAAATTTTAGAAACAAAAAACTTTGACTGCATTCTTATGGACGTGCAGATGCCCAACTGCAACGGTTTTGAGGCCATGCAGGCCATTCGCCTGCTGGAAATCCAGCAGCAGCAACCACGCACCCCGGCCATTGCGCTAACGGCGCATACCCTTTCCGGTTACAGAACACAGTGTTATGATGCAGGAATGGATGACTTCATCACCAAACCGGTTGACGCCGACCTGCTGATTACCAGCATCTGCGAACTCCTTCATGCGCGACAGCTTACAGATTCCGCTGTCTCGACATCTCAAACATAATCACTCCCGCGGCCACAGAGCTGTTCAGAGAGTCCAGCTGTCCCTCCATGGGAATGGAAATAAGAACATCGCATTGCTTACGCACCAGAGGACGTATCCCCTGTCCCTCACTGCCCACAACCACGCAGGCCGGGACAGCCAGGTCGGCCTCATACAGTGACTGAGCCTCGGCGTCTTTCACGGCACCAAATATCCAGGCACCTGCCTTTTTCAAGGCTTGCAGGGAAGTGGCCAGGTTCGTTACCTGGCAGATATCGATATGAGACATTGCCCCGGCCGCTGATTTGGCAGCAGTCCCTCCAAGTGGAGCGGAACGTTCCCTGGTCAACAGTACCCCGTTCATCCCTGATGCATGAGCGGAACGGATGATAGCCCCCAGGTTATGCGGATCCTGCAGAGAATCAAGAACAATAAGCCGCGGGTTCACACCGTTTGCCACCAGAGCAGTGAACTTGTCCAGCAGCTCTTCAAAAGGCAGCAGCTTGGTCTGTGATATTCGAGCCACCACACCCTGATGACGGACCTGAGATGCATCTTCTCCGGTCAGACGAAGGGAAGTGACAAAGGAGGTCTTGATCCCTGCTGCGCGCGCACGTTCAATGATTTCTTCGCGCTTGCCGCCCTTCCGGTCCTTGACCACGATGATCTCGCTGATGCGCTCTGCTTCCTGTTCCAGGGCTTCATATACTGGATGAATCCCCCAGAGCAGATCGTCACTGAGGCGGATCTTCCGTTCATTTGCCTTATGGTTGCTGTCTTTTGTTTTCACGTTTTCTTCACCAGAACTATAGGTTCTCCTGTAGGCAGCCTGTGTCCACGACTCCGTTCGGCAATAATCACTGCCTGCAAGGTGCTGGCCGCCTCTTCCAGTGAATCGTTAATCACCAGATAGTCATAGGCGGGTGCCGCCGCCATTTCCCAGGCAGCATTCTTCAGACGCAGCTCAATGGTCTCCTGACTGTCTGTCCCCCGTCCGCGCAACCGCCGTTCCAGTTCTAAGAGTGTCGGCGGTGCAATAAAAACAGAGACAGCCGCAACGGTTTTATCCTTAGCAATAATCGCTGCCCCCTGAACATCGATATCGAGGATGATATCCTGCCCCTGCTCCAGCTGTTTCATAACTGCCGGGCGACTGGTCCCGTAAAAATTTCCATGGACTTCTGCCCATTCAAGAAAAAGCCCCTGGTCACGCATGGCCTGAAACTCTTGCACGGAGACGAAGTGATAGTCCACACCGTTCTTCTCACCGCTACGCGGTGACCTGGTGGTATGAGAAACAGAAAAGGCAAGTCCCGGCACCCGGGCCATCACCTTTTTCAGAAGGGTTGTCTTACCAGCCCCTGAAGGAGCGGAGAGGATAAAAAGCTGCCCTTTTACTGCCATCCTATTCTGTCTCCTGTCCTGTCAGTGCCCTGGTCAAGTGCGGACTCAACTGCAACGTCGCCAGACGCTGACTGATGGTGTCCGGTTGAATGGAGGAGAGAATAACATGATTGGAATCCATGATCAAAAGAGATCTGGTCCGTCTGCCCTCCGTCACATCCACAAGTCTTCCCGCATCCTTGGCCAGTTCCTTCAATTTCCGTGCAGGTGAGGAACCGGTGTTGATCACGGCAATAATCCGATTGGCCATCACTGTATTTCCGAATCCGATATTAATCAGTTGCATTAGAGTTGTTTACCCTGATCAAGTTGATTAGCGTGTTCATGGCATACCACACTAGTTACTACTCGCAGCCAGCCTTCTACTTCCAGCCTTCACCCTACCAATCCGAAACCTGCTATTCAATATTCTGAATCTGTTCCCGCATTTTTTCCAATTCACTCTTGAGTTCTACTGTGAGATAGGCAATGCTCGCATCATTAATTTTGGAGGCCATGGTATTGACCTCACGCAGAAATTCCTGAAGAAGAAAATCAATCTTGCGGCCGGTTGCCTCTGCCGCTTCCAGAAAAGAACGAAACTGATTGATATGACTGTGTAAACGAACAATTTCTTCTGTAACATCGGTTTTATCGGCAAGAATGGCAATTTCCTGGGCCAAGCGCTGTGGATCCAGCTGGACATTGTCGAGAAGTTTCTGCAATCGCTCTTTAAGATTCTGCTCTCTGCGTTGCAGGAGTTCAGGGATAGCGGCTTCTATACTCTGGACAACCTGCGAGAAATGGTCCAGCCGCTCCTGGAGATCCCTGGCCATGGCATCTCCCTCCTCACTGCGCATAATATCACAGGCAACAAGGGCCTGCTGCAAAGCAGGCTCCATAGATGACCAGACCGCCTCCAGATCCTCTTCCCTCTGCTCTCGAGCCAGAATATCCGGATAGGAAGCAAGCTGAGAAAGTGTTGTATCATCAGTGAGATCCAGTGCTTTACCAAGGCTTGCCAAGGCATCACGATAAATAGTCGCAAGGCTGGTATTCACCCGCATCTCCAGAAGATCTGAAAAATCTCCGGTAACCGAGAGCAGAACATCCACTCTGCCACGTGAAAGAGTTGCAGCGACTTCTTTTCGCACCCGTTCCTCAAGTCCTGCATAGCCTTTCGGCAGCTTGATTTTGAGATCAAGATAGCGATGGTTGACACAGCGGATCTCAACAGTCCACATCCTGCCTCCCACCTCTGCCTCTCCCCTACCGAATCCGGTCATACTTTTGCTAGACATGTGCGTCACCCGCAGCTGGTAAATGCTGTTTCAATTTTCTCCTCGCCATGCAACACAGCGAGGAGTTCTTCTGGACTGACTGTAGCAGTTCCCACCTTGCCGACCACCACTCCGGCGGCAATATTGGCAAGAGCCGCCGCTACACCAAAGGGAGCACCGACGGCGAGCCCCAGGGCCAGCACTGCAATCACCGTATCGCCTGCACCCGTCACATCAAAAACCTCGCGGGCAGTGGTGGGAATGGAGACCAGTTCCTTTCCCTTCTCCAGCAGGGCCATTCCTGCCTCTCCTCTGGTTATAAGAACTGCCTGACAACCAACCTGCTGCAGCAGGATTTCGGCTGCTGCCCGAAGCTCTTCGATGTTGCGAATGCGTATTCCCGACATCTTTTCTGCTTCAATATGGTTGGGGGTAATAAGAGTTGCCCCGAAAAAACGATCCGGCTGTTCAGGTTTCGGATCAACGACCACCGGTATCTTTCTCCCAGTCTCTTTTTCCACCTGGGCTACCCGGGTCAGAAGATGATTCATTAAGGGCTTAGAGATAACCCCTTTGTAGTAATCAGAGATGATTATTGCATCAAAATCAGCAATATTCTCCTCAAGGAACGAATTCATAGCCGCAATCGTTGTCTCAGAAGGAGTACCGGTCTGCTCCCGATCAAAACGAACCACCTGCTGCCCCTGTGCCACCACCCGGGTCTTTACCGTTGTCGGACGTTTTCCTTTGACAAGACCGTGGGTTGATGCACCGAGATCCTGCAATAATCCCTGCAGACGGCCACCCATCTCATCATTCCCAATAATGCCACAAAGGACAGCCTCTGCCCCCAGAGAATAAATGTTGTGCAGGACGTTGGCACCGCCCCCAAGCAGCAATTCTTCCTTGGTTACGTTGACCACGGGAACGGGGGCCTCCGGTGAAATTCTGCTCACGGTTCCCCATATAAAATGATCTACGATAATATCGCCTACCACCAGGATTTTTTTCCCGGCCACCTGCTGTACCAGACCTTCCAACTCGCTCATCAATCTCCCCAACTCGTGACTATTTCAGTGCTAAAAATAAATTACAAAAAATCTCAAAAGCTGACTTCTCCTCAGCTCCCCAACTTCAGCCAACGCTCCGCCATGCGCTCAGAGGCAAAAACCAACGATTCTATATCGAGAAAAGCCAACACATCCTGATCAAAAAGCACCTTCACTTTTGCTGGAAAATGATCTTCCTGCTCTTCATCCCAGAAAAGGACAAAAAGGGGCAGGCGGGGCAATACCGGTACCAGAAAGGCAGCGGTGCAACTCTGTTCCGAGTCTTCCTGCAGGACAGCATCCAAAAGAGGCGCACATCGTTTGAGAAGGTCTGGTCTGCCAGTGAAATAAGAAGCTATCCGTTCCTCACAGTAGACTCGCAGGGTCCGAATCTTGGAAATTGAGTTGGGTAAGGACTCCATCCCAATCCACTCCTGCTTTGGTTTCCTGGCGCCAGCACCGAAATGCACATAATTATAGAGCAGAATCTGATCTCTGGGATCTTCCGCCTCGTTCCCATCAATAAGGATACCTTTATGGGAGAGTTCTACATCCTGGCCAAGAAACCTGAAACAGAGAGTATCCTCTTCAGGACCGGACCACTCACAGCCTATTGATTCTGCTACCGAAGAAAAATCTATACCACTGGTCTTGTCCTTGAGATGGGCGACCAGGGCCAGATCCTTCTCATCAAGGAGTTTTGCCACTCCCCGTAAACCATCCTTCCCTCTTTCCTGAGCGCCAAATTCCTCTCCCAGAAGTGACTGGTCAATATAGGGACATTTCACCGGATCCTCGCCACCTTTGGTGACGGCAGCAGCAAAGGCCAGGCAGGCGGCATAGCCGCATTCACCGCAGTTAGTCCGGGGGGTAAATTTTATAAATTCAAGAGGCTGCATGGATTCTTGTCATATTTGACGGACAAAGAAAAACGATGCAGAGGGCCAAGCCCTCTGCATCGTTAGCAAAAAAAAAACAAATCAGAGTGAACAAGCCGCCCTTATTTCATGCGCTTGTCCAATTCTTTTTGCACCTCGTCACTGACATCAACACCATTGGCGGCAAAGAGTACACCAACCTTGGAATCCAGGATCACGAGATACCCGTTTTTCTGACCATAGGTATTGACAACGGTCTGCAACATCTTAAGAATAGGCTCCAGTTCCTTATCCTGCAGTTGCTTGAGTTCAATCTGTGCATCCTCACTTTTCACCTGCAGTTCACGCTGTTTTTTCTGAAGTTCACGGACTTTTTCCGCTTTTTTCTCAGCACTCCAGGCCGAACTTTTCTTTTCAATTTCTTCCTGCAGAACGACCAGTGAATCCTGCTCAGTCTTAAATTTAGACTGCAATTCATTCATTCTCTTCTCAAAAATATCTTTTGCTTTGCGACCGGCAGAAGATTCGAGCAATACCTTCTGGATATTCATAACCCCGATCTTTGTCCCTTCGGCACGAACACAGGTGCTATCAAGGGCAAAAGTTGCAAGAACCACCAGGGTGACTGTCAACAATATACGTTTCAACATCCTATTTTTCTCCTGTTTGGTATGAATTTAACAATTTACTATTCCTCATAATGAGATCGTAACAGTTCAGGTGTTCAGCCTTCAGCCCATGAAACTGAATAATTACATTTTAGCGAAACAACCTGAGGTAATTCTCATACTAAAGGTTACTCAATGACAAAATCATCACGGCGGTTTTGGGCCTGTGCCATCTCATCGGGTCCATGAAGCAGGATTTTCTCCTCGCCAAAACTGACCGTAGTGATACGGTCCGAAGATATTCCAAGGTTAACGAGGTATTTTTTAGCAGCAAGTGCCCGTTTCTCACCCAGAGCCAGATTATACTCTCTGGTCCCCTTAGGATCACAGTTTCCTTCTATCCTGATTTTCACATTTTCTTCTGTCTTCAAAAAATCCGCATTGACCTGAATACGCGGTTGCTGATCGCCACGGATGGAATAATCATCGAAGTCGAAATAAACCGGCAACATAGGGCCAGAGGTGCGGCCTTCCATAATACCACTAGGTTGGGATTCCAAGGACTCTGCCGTGCCCATAGCCGTGGGGTCTTGCTCAAGCCCTACCTCCTGCTCCGAAACCTTTTTGCCGGAACACCCGGCCAAGAACAGAAAAAAATATGCCATAACGATTCCGAGACAAATACTGTTTCTACTCTTCATACTCTCCTCCCACAAACTAATATATCTTAACATAACATAGCCGCTACAATACTTTTGAAGTTTTAAAAATCAATTTATTAGTCTAATGCTATTTTTCAAAAAACACCAGACGTTTTCCCTGGATGCTGACAAGATCCGGAACAGAAAGAAGGCATCCGCTCTTTTCTGTATTTTTCCGGAACCTATTACTTTGTTTTTAGAATCTTACAAGTAATTCCTTTGCTTTTTATGACAAAGAAGAAAAAAAAACCGACACCTTCTAGAATTAGTACCTATTGTTGAGATATTGGAATGCTCAAAGAAACACTGAAAAGAGTTCATTGGTTCTTTTTTACCTACCGGATTTTCCCAGTAAAGCGATTTACCCTTGATAAATATTGTTCATACCTCTAAATTCAACATTGTCCGAAGCTATATAAATGCCAGGATCATGACGAGAACAGCTGAAAAACATTATACATTTTCTAAAAAACTAGCCTCTCAACACAAACACCATGCAACAGAACCTCTTATATGACAATGACTTGGACCTGCACACCCTTATTGCCAAAAATCGTTTCGGTACTTTTTTCGGAGTCCCTCAAACCCTATTTGATGAAGTCTGGCAGAACCTGACCGCAAGTGAAGGAAATTCCGTAGTCTATATCTCCATGGAAATCGGTGCCGACCCTGATGTCTTTCACCCGATCAAAGACAGACTAATTGATCTTGAAAGGACCGATAGCATGGACTCCACTCTCAAGCAGTTTACCAAAAAGCTGTTCAATGGTCCTGAAAAAATCCCCTGTTATGGCGGTGGGTTGGGGGTTCTTGCCGGTGACACCCTGAAAAGTTTTGCTGACTGCCGAATACCTGTTGTCGCGGTCAGCCTGCTCTATCGCCACGGCTATTTTTCCCAGATAGTCGACTCCAAACTGGGCCAGATATCCCAATCGGTGACCTGGGATCCGGGAAAAACACCTGGACTCTATCTCCTTCGCGATCCCGACAACCCGAAAGAACCCTTACAGATTAACATTCCCTTCTATAATGAATATGACCAGGAAACGCTGGTCTCAGCCCAGGTGTGGATGAAGATGGAAGTTAATCACTCCCTGGATTTTTTTGTCCCGGAACTCCTCCTTGACTATTCTCTTGAGGAAAACCCGACTCCCATTCGTGATGCCGCAGGCATACTCTACGACTCCAAATCTCCTATTATTAAAGCGACACAACGACGAATGCTGGGTACAGGTATTCTTCCGGTACTCCAGGAACTGGGGATCACCTCAAACACTCTGCATCTCAATGAACAGCATGGCGTTGTCGTGGCCCTGCAACTTATTGCAGAGGAACTGCAGACAACTCTCAAGAATTCCGACCTTACCCTGGCCAGTGACGAGCAGATTCTGGCCGCAGCAGACAAGGTCGCTCGCAAGCTGGTCTACACTATCCATACCCCTGTCAAAGCAGGTCATGACCGTTTTGATAAATCCGTATACGCAGGAATCAGCCATAAATCCTGTCACCATATCCTTGAGCTGCTGGCCCACGATCCTGACAGTCCTCATTCCTACAATTTTACAACATTGGCCATGCGGGTCAACAGGACTGCCAACAGTGTCAGCCGGTTGCACAGAGATGTAACCCACAAACAGTTTCCCGAATCAGCAAAAAAAATCTCGGCCATCACCAACGGGGTACATCACCTGACCTGGATCAGCGATGCCAGGGCAGAGGTCTTTGATTCTTTTTCCCAGCTCGATAATTGGAGAGAGAATCCGGGAGTCTTCAAAAATGCCCAAATACTGCAAAATGACAGTCGTTTTCGTACCTATCTCAGAAGGGCGTGGGAGAAAGACTCCAGTACCCTGTACGACTACCTCAACAAGATGCTGCTCCAACATCGCAACCAGATGTCAAGCACCTGGATTGACCCACCCAACTATTACTCCAGTCTCATTGACGCCGATCATCAACTCAATCCTGCTATCTTTACTATCGGTTTTGCCAGGCGCTTTTCTACATATAAACGGGCAGATCTTATTTTTGACAATATGGACGCCCTCTGCTCAATTCTGGTAGAAAATAAGTGGCCCGTTAATTTCCTCTTTGCAGGAAAGGCCCACCCAGCAGACGAACCTGGAAAATCAGTAATCAAGCTTATCCTTGATTATCAGGAAGAACTGCACACCAAGAGTCAGGGACTGGCAAATCTTATTTTCATCCCCAACTATGACATGCAGATTGCCAAGCTCATGGTCGCAGGCGTTCACACCTGGCTAAACAATCCCAAGCGCCCACTGGAAGCATCAGGAACAAGTGGTATGAAAGCAGCAATGAACGGTGTACCCAATTTTTCCATCATGGACGGCTGGTGGGTTGAAGGCTACCATAATGGTGCCACAGGTTGGAAATTCGGTCATGAAGGCTCTGTGGATGAAGCCGATCTCAGTGAATCTCCGGATTCCTTACTTTACGCTGAAGATTCCGCCTCCTTTTATCAGACTCTGCCTGAAGTTCTCCAGACTTTTTACGAAAGCGACTCCCGCGCTCGCTTTCTCGATAAGGCAATCATGAATCTCTGCCTCAACATTCCCATATTCAACACTCATCGAATGGCGGCAGAATATCTACAGAAATATAACCTTAACCTCCCATCGTCGGTGCAGACCAGGATGGATAATTTTGCTGCTCTTTACAACAGCAACCTGTAAGATACAGGTAACAACTTGAATACCCATCAAGGGTACTCAAATTGAGCGTTGAGTGTCCGAAAATGTTGTGCTGGCAAAGTCTTATAAATTTTTTATTTGGAAGATTTCTCCATATGCTGTAAATTTTGACACACTACTCATAGTCTAAAAAGAAACTCCGTGCCTGCGGCACAGGAAAGAAATAAATCCCGACTTTCCCATACATCCTGACTGAGAAGGTCTACAGGAGAAGAAAATGTCAAAAACCCATATAAGCGCCACCAATGCTACCGACAAAACCATCCGCACTATCGACAGAAAACGCGAAAGAGAGAGGCGCTTCATACTGAGGAAGGCTCGTGACAACGCTGATGAGTTTTCTGCAAAACTTGTACAGAGACTCATTGATCGGCAAGTCATTGAAACTGACTCTGTGCAAAGTTTACGTGATGTCTTTGTAGGTCAGTTAAAAAAACTTCCCGAAATGGAAGAATTTGATATCCAGATGAAAGTAGCACCCATACGCACCCTTATTCCCGACCCTAACATCCTCAGCCTTTATCTCACCCAGTTTATCATTGAGGACCTTATAGATCATCCTTCCATAGAAGATATTTTTGGTGATGATATAGATATCTACAGGGCTGTTGACTCCATTTTCAAGGTACTCAGACCCCAATAATCCATCCAGTGTGACCATGCAGTTACCCGCAACTGTCCACGAATCCAGCATGTACTGATCCTATAGTTCACCTGATAGTCCGTGTCCCGTATCGGAAGTTATAGCCCTCAAAAGGGTATTATGAAGCGTAGCCTCTTGAGGGTGCTTCCTGAAACATAGCTGAACATCCACATTTCGAGGTTTCTCATTTTTTCTTATGCCCCAGAATAGCAAGCACCCAGCAGGGCAACCCACCCTCGTCTTTGCAGATGCCAAGGGAAGCATAACGGATTTCCCTGCTCTGCTCATGGCAGGCATGAGCGCCGGACAGTTCCAGCTTCCGCAAAGAGAAGATTTTATCCCCCTTCCTGAGGGCAGTGAACTTTTTGTCCTCCCCGGTCGTCTGCCGGTTGGATACGACCCGGATTCAGGGGAACCCCTCCTGCTGGAGGACGACCCTTACAGGCCCGGCGAGCCGATTCAGGCCGTTGCCGCTTTTATGTCTCCGGCACATACGGCTGTGCTCAACAGCGCCTATCAGACGCAGGAGAAAGCCCCTCACCTTCCCCTTTTTGCCTATACCGCCGTTGGCTGGTATGATGATCGTTTCTGGACCACTGCCTTTCGCAGCGATTTTGATATCCGTCAGGATACTTCGCAATTCAATCAAACGGTGATCAACGACAGGACCAAGAAAAAGCTCAAACAGTACCGGAACAACCGACTGGTTCAGCATCTCGGTAAATGCTGTCTGACCTATGCATGTCCAGCAGCAAGAAATTACTTTCTCGGACGCTGGGAAGCCCCTTTGCCCACTTCCCCGGTCTGCAATGCCAGGTGCGTCGGCTGTATCTCCCTGCAATCATCAGGAAAATGCTCAGCCACTCAGGACAGAATTCGTTTTGTCCCCACTCCCACAGAAATTGCAGAAATTGCCATTGCACACCTGGAACATGCAGAACGTGCCATAGTCAGTTTCGGTCAGGGCTGTGAGGGCGAGCCGCTGCTCCAGGCAGATACCATAGAAAAAGCAATCGCAATGATCCGTAAAAAAACTGATCAGGGCACCATCAATCTCAATTCCAATGCAAGCCTTCCCCAAGCCGTAAAGCGACTCTCTGCTGCAGGACTTGACAGCCTGCGTGTCAGCATCAACTCGGCACAGACGCACTATCATAGCGGTTATTACCGACCACAGAATTTTTCTCTTGCCGACGTACTCGAATCAATTCAGGTGATGAAAGAATCTGGAGGATTTGTCTCTCTAAACTACTTCATCCTTCCCGGCGTCACTGACTCTGCTGAAGAATATGCAGCCTTGCGCCATCTGCTCCAAACCTATCAACCGGACCGTATTCAACTTCGTAATCTGAATATGGACCCCGAATGGTACCTTCGCAGCATTAAATTCAGCACGGAAACCCCTGCCATGGGTATGAGACAATGGCTGGAAAAAATTAAAGAAGAATTTCCTGAATTACAACTTGGTTATTACAATCCAGCAATTCGCTAGAAACTTCTTGATTTCACTAGCTTTTCTAGTCAGTTAGCGCTTGGGTTACATTTACATTTTTTACTTTTTTTTATTTTTTCCCTTGAAATTCCTATATTTTGTTCTACATTAGTGAGCAAGAATTATTCCCACTCATTAAAAAGAGGACCTTCCACATGCAACACACTCCACAGATGCGTTTAACCACACAGAGACAGATCATTCTTGAGGAACTTGGAAAAGTTACCTCGCACCCCACCGCCAACGAAGTATATGACATGGTGAGAAAACGTTTACCCCGTATTGGACTTGGTACTGTTTACAGAAATCTTGAACTGATGTCAGAAACTGGCCTCATCCTGAAACTGGAAGTCGGAGGAACCCAGAAACGGTTTGATGCCACTGTTGATCCGCACTATCACATCCGTTGCCTGCACTGCGGCAGGGTTGATGATATCGACATCCCTGTGCAAATGGATATCAACAGGACTGCAGCCGAGATAAGTCACTATCAGGTACTTGGCCATCACATCGAATTCGCCGGTATCTGCAGTGAATGCAATTCCCAGGGAGTTGAAACCATAAACTAGTTTCATTCCTCCTTGTAAAGAAAAGCATACTCAGTTGAAAGCACAAAGGACCTGTCGGATATCTCCGACAGGTCCTTTGCCCTGCAGCCATACTGATAAGTAATTTTTTGTTATTACTCGAAAATCACCTTACAGAATCGTCTCTTGCCCACCTTAATCAGGATCTCTCCCTGGGGGAAGAGCGATTTGTTGAGGTCACTCACCTTTTCACCATCAAGAGACACAGCACTCTGTTTGATCATGCGCCGACCATCCGAAGTCGATTTGACCAGATCCAGCTCAACAAGGAGCTGAGGCAACCAGATTTCATCTTTGGCCTGTATCCTTTTTTCAGGAACATCATCCGGCAAGCCCCCCTGACCAAACACCTTCTCAAAATTTTCCTCTGCCTGCAAAGCAGCTTCCGGTGAATGAAAACGAGCAGTTAACTCACGAGCGAGTTGCTGTTTGATCTTTTTAGGATGGAGCCTTCCTGCCTCCATATCTGCCTTCAGACCTGCGATTTCTTCACTGCCAATATCACTTAACAAGTCGAAATAGCGAAACATGAGTTCATCGGAGGTGGAAAGGACCTTGCCATAAATATCATTCGCCGGTTCAGTGATGCCGATATAGTTACCCAGCGATTTACTCATCTTATTGACACCGTCAAGCCCTTCGAGAAGGGGAAGAGTCATGACCACCTGGGGTTCCTGTCCTCTTGAGCGCTGCAGATCGCGCCCCATGAGAAGATTAAAGAGTTGATCCGTGCCGCCAAGTTCCACATCCGCATGCAATGCCACCGAGTCGTATCCCTGAATGAGAGGGTACATAAATTCGTGGATTGAAATAGGGCTCCCTTCACGAAAACGGACTTTAAAATCTTCACGCTCCAGCATTCTTGCTACAGTCAATTCTGATGCCAAACGTATCATGTCAAAAGAATCAAGCTTGCCGAGCCACTCGCTGTTAAACACTACCCGGGTCTTTTCCGGATCAAGAATCTTAAAGACCTGTTCCTTATAACTCTCAGCATTTCTGGCAACATCTTCACGAGTAAGTGCTTTTCTTGTTTCCGACTTACCGGTGGGATCACCTATCATCCCGGTGAAATCACCAATAAGGAAATAGATATCATGTCCGCAATCCTGAAAGTGCTTTAATTTCTGCAGTAAAACAGTGTGTCCCAAATGGAGATCCGGTGCAGTTGGATCGAATCCGGCCTTGATGCGCAGAGGTACTCCGGTAGCCTCGGCCTTTTTTAGTTTTTTGACCAGCTCATCATGAGCGATACAGTCAACAACGCCCCTTTCAAGAAGGACAATCTGCTCTTCAATCGATACCATATCGTTTATTCAGACCTCGAAAAATACTTTCTGAAGGTGCTCATCAAGACGCACTTGGAGAAATAAGATTAATGCGGTAACCCCTTCAGCCCTCAACTTTTCATGCTCTTACCCATTATTTGGCATATCCAACAGCTCTGGTCTCGCGAATAACTGTCACACGGATCTGCCCGGGATAGGTAAGCTTTTCCTCAATGGCCTTGGCAATATCCTGGCTGAGCAGGGTGGTTTCAGAATCGTTGACTTTTTGCGAGTCGACAATAATACGAAGATCTCGGCCTGCCTGAATAGCATAGCATTTATCAACACCTTCAAAGGAACTGGCAATACCCTCAAGGTCCTCCAGCCGTTTGACGTAGGATTGCAGCATTTCTTTTCGCGCGCCCGGACGTGCGCCGGAAAGGGCATCCGCAGACTGTACAAGGATATCAAGAACCGACTGCGGCGGCTGATCTTCATGATGGGCACCAATGGCATAAACCACCTCTTCCGGCTCCCCATATTTCTTTGCAAGATCACGACCGATGATGGCATGGGAACCTTCTACTTCATGATCCACTGCCTTTCCTATATCGTGGAGAAGCCCAGCACGTTTGGCCATTTTAACATCAATTCCAAGTTCCGCAGCCATTATTCCGCAGAGGAAGGCAACTTCCAGGGAATGCTGCAGGACATTCTGCCCGTAACTGGTTCGATATTTCAAACGACCGAGAATATTGATCAGATCCACATGCACGCCATGCGCCCCGACATCAAAGGTAGCCTGTTCTCCGGCCTCTCGGATAACCACTTCAAGCTCTTTGGTCACCTTGGCCACGACTTCCTCAATTCGCGCGGGATGAATTCGTCCGTCATTGATCAACTGCAGCAGAGCCAACCTGGCAATTTCACGGCGAACAGGATTAAAACCGGACAGAATTACGGCCTCCGGGGTGTCATCAATAATAATATCAATACCGGTAGCAGCCTCTATGGCTCTGATATTTCGTCCTTCCCGTCCAATAATCCGCCCTTTCATCTCATCGTTGGGCAGCGGCACCATGGAAACGGTCTTGTCGGCAACATAGTCTCCGGCATAACGAGAAATGGCCAACGCAAGGATATTTTTCCCCTTGCGGTCGGCCTCCATTTTCATCTCATTTTCTATGCGTGCCAGCCGTTTAGCGGCATCCATGCGAGCCTCACTCTCCATAGACTCCATGAGCAGCTTTTTAGCTTCACTCTGACTGACCCCGGAAATTTTTTCCAGTTCATAGCGCTGCTTGCCAATCAGAATGTCAATTTCATTATTTTTTTCGATAACTTCTTGTTCATGCTGCTGCAGTTCAGTGAACCGTTTGTCCATATCTCCCTGACGTCTATCCAGGGTTGTCCATTCTTTCTTCAGCTGGTCTTTCTTGCGATCTAGGAGAAGCAACTCTTCCTTGAGATCATTCTTTTCCGCCCGAATTTCTTCCTCGGCAATCTGCTTTTGCTTGTAGGCCTCTTCCTTACTCTGGATCAGGGCCTCTTTTTTTATCTGCTCAGCCTCGACGATGGCTGTCTCAACAATCTGTTTCCCCTGGGATTGAATATTGGCCTGATGTCCTTCAACAAACCGTTTTCTCAGGAAAAATCCTCCGACAAGTCCTGCCAACACACCAAGAAGCAAAAGCACAAGCGATTGATTTATAAATTCCATATAAGCTGTTTCCCCATGGCAGCAGAAGCGGAGATAGCGACAAAACAGAGATGTGGGAGTAAAAACTCCACAAAGAGGGGGAGAAAAACGAAGGGGGAAGGGAGTTGCACAAACTTTGTCCAGGTATGTTCGTTTACTCCACACCTGAAAAGTTACACTGAAAAGTCAACCACTTACATCATCTTCAAAGAAACCTATGATGTCACTTACATGTGAATAACGTTTTTTTCTCTATATATGAAATCGGCCAAAAGATAGTGCCGCACCGTTAGACAGTTGATATAAACAGACTATGCTTTTCCTTTTTTTCGTCTTCTTTCCGACAACTACTCTTTCAGCCGCAGTCAATCCTGCTGGTTATTTCCGAGGGTTAGATCGTTTTTATGCTGCAAGAATGCCCTTCACAACGATCCGTTCCCGGAATATAAAAACAGAACAGAAGGTCTTTCTGTTCTGAGAAAATTAAATTTCCCCACCCTGCCGTGTCACCAGGAGAGTTAAACCTATATAATAGGTGGGCAGACCCATGTTCCCTTCTGGTAAATCGCAAGCGATTTTCCATCTAGGAACAGCGAGGTTACCCTTTTTAAGAGAGTTGGCTCAACGACACTGAAGATCACCAACAGCGCAGGGAAAACTGTTAACTACTTCCGTTACTCTAGCTAACCGGAAGAGGTTTTAATCTTATTCTAATTTAGTATAACAAAGTTTCCGGAAAACGAAAACAGATTATCCTTCTGATATTCTTTTTTCTTCTGTCAGCTCACAGCTTATCTGTTCAGCAAGACGGGCCAATCGCGTTTCAGTCTCATTCTTATACTTTTCAAAATCCCTTTTCAGTTCAACATACTTTGAGGCCATATTCAAACTGGCCAAAACAGCGACCTTGCTAACCGATATGCTGCCCACGGTATCAGGGGAGCTGTTCTCAAGGACAAGCCCCTGAACCATCTGAACAATCTCGTTCACCTCCTCTTCGGGGGCACCGGTATAAAATGCAAAATGCTGTCCCAGAAGCTCAAAACGAACGAGGCGTTCCAACAAGATTCTCCTTTTAATCTATTGTTCAGCACAGACTGAAAAACAAGCCAGGCTGCGTTGCTTACACTTCAACGTATTCAGAACGTGTCCCCATTCTGTGAGTTTACAGAAAAAAGGCTTCCCTGGACTCCCGAATCGGCGTCCTTCTCAGCAGAATCTGATGAATTGCTCTCCTTGATAGTAATTTGACTGGTAGCCTCCCACTCTTCTATTTTATCGATAAGGCTGCCAACCCGGCTGGAAATTTCTCCACGTTCGTTCTTCATGGTGGCAAGATCTTCCTGGAGGGTCTCGATAGTAGCCTCACGCCTCTGTATCCGTTCCTCCAACTCGCTCTTTTCCTCCTGCAGAGCATTAAATTTCTCTAGCAGGGAAGAGACAAATCCTTCCAGACGCTGCAATTCATTTTCCTGAGTCATGATATATACTCCTGTGCAAATATAAAAATATTAAAACAATAAAATTATCAGTAACCATCAAAGAACACGCGGATTATACCCTCGGTGGCTATTATTGCAAGGTTTCACTCCATGCTATTCAGTTAAAAATACGTACCATTTCAAAAACGGTTATCAAAAAGTCAGTAAAGGATTGCAAACCAAAGAATCTAAAAAAAAACACATAAAGGCTTTGGATTACCACTGCAACTCAGCCTGGACCCATTTGGGTACGCACGGCCTACCCACCGACCACGGAGTATCAAAGAGTTACGGCGCAATCGATGCTGGGTGCACTCAGCGCACCATGTTTAAGCATGGAGTGAGAGTAATCAGAGATTACTATTTGTTTTGCTGCAGCTTATAAGAAAATCAATCCGTTTCCTCTTCCTCAAAACCTATTCATCAGCCTGAATATCTGGGCATCAATCCTATGCCCGTATTCCTCATACCCTTGAATAATGCCAACTCAGGGGACGTCCATTGGCATAAGGCATATGTCCGTGGAAGGGTTTATAATTCCCGTCAAAAACAAGAGGCAGGAAATATTTATCCCCCTCCCACATCGGTAAGGTTTGCAGTTCCGTCAGTGGTTTCCAATGGAGATCACCTTCCTCGTTGGCCAACCATGGTTCGCCCTGAAAGCTATTAATCAGAAAAATAAAACCAAACCAATGCTCTCCGCCAGGACCGAAACCAGGCCAGCTGATCGTTCCTCTCAGCTCAGCCTCTTCACAGATGATACCTGCTTCTTCTTGAATTTCGCGTTTCAAACAGGTAAAAACATCCTCCCCTACTTCCATTTTTCCGCCAAGACCATTATATTTACCCAAATGCTGATCGCTGCGCCTTTTATTTCTATGGACCAGCAAGACGCTTTCTTTATCCCTGGAAAGGACAAACCCAAGCGTTGCCAAGATAGGGCTATACATCAGCTCCTCCTTATGATTAAATAGTAATAATAGTAATATAATTCTCAATCTTCATCTTCTATCCTCATGCCTCCATTGGTATCCACCCAGACCTTGACCTCTGACAAAAACAGGATCCTCCCTAGGATGCGAAGCAAATACCCTATCGTTGCAGCCTCTCATTTTTTTCAGCCCTGGTGCCTGGCAACCTCGTTGTTTTTCTTTGTCCTGTATCTCTGGACTTTTCTCCCGGCAATCAGCTTCGCAGGTGAAGCGTTTCCCCGCTACCCCGTCATTGAAAATAATGTCCGCTTCTGGGAAAAAATATACCATCAGTATTCCACCAGTCAGGCCGTGGTGCATGATTCTTATGACCTCTCAAAAATATATGCAGTTCTCCCCATCATTGACCAGCGAATTCCCGGTGCTGCAAAAATCAACGCTCCAATTTTCAAGGCCGTGAAAAAGAAATATGCCAGGATCCTGGATGAACTTGCCAGGGGTGTCACACCACGCAGTGATGAAGGAAAACGTATTGCCGCAATGTTCCGTAATGACAAGCCGAAACGGTTGCAAGAGGCGGCGACCTCAATACGTATCCAGATCGGCCAGAAAGAGCGGTTTCTCGAAGGATTCATCAGATCCGGGGCTTATCTCGCAGATATTCGCAAGATCTTCCGTGACCACGGGTTACCGGAAGATCTTGCCTATCTCCCCCATGTGGAATCTTCTTTTAACCTGAAGGCCTACTCGAAATTCGGTGCATCGGGAATCTGGCAGTTCACTCGGGACACGGGAAGACAGTTCCTTACCATCAATTACGAGATAGACGAACGACAGGATCCTATCCTGGCTAGCCGGGCCGCCGCACAATTTTTGAAAAAAAACCATCAACTCCTGGGCAGCTGGCCCCTTGCCCTGACCGCTTACAACTATGGGCCCGCAGGCATGCTGCGGGCTCAAAAAGCCCACACGACCTATGAAAAAATATTTTCCAGCTATGACCAGGGTTATTTCAAATTTGCCTCGCGCAACTTTTATTCTGAATTTCTTGCAGCCCTGAGTGTGGCCAAAAAACTCGAAAAAGACCCCTCTCTCAGCCTGCACAGACCTGCACAGGTTATGACCATAACGCTTCCCGGCTATATCGCCGTTGACGACATCTGCAACTATTTCAATGTAACTCCAGACACCATAAAAACATTAAATCCAGCCTTGCGCAGCTCTGTACTTCTGGGGGAAAAACATGTGCCGAAAGGCTACACTCTGCGCCTGCCCCACAGTCGGCAACAAAAAAAATTACTGGCAACACTCCCTCAGCATCTTTACCACAAAAATCAAAAGCCAACAAAATTCTATCGGGTTCGCTCTGGAGATACGGCCGGGAAGATAGCCATTGCCCATGGCGTCAGCCTCAAGGCGCTGATGCAGGCCAACAAACTGGACGACAGGGCATCTGTCCTTGTTGGACAGAACCTACGTATCCCTGAGCGAAACACGAAAAACAGACAAGCAGAGATACAAAACATCAGCTCCACTCAGCAGAAACGTACCGTTCCAGCCATAAACATGCCTTCCGTATCAAGCAAACAGCAAACTGTGCCACTGCTGATTAAAACCAAGAAAAAAGAAGCCACCTGGAAATCCGTCCAGAAGGCTCGGGGAGTTATCCTGGGAGAACTCAGTGTCCGCCCCGCACTGGATAACAGCAATATGCAGGGGACCATAACGATTCTTCCGGAAGAATCAGTGGAACTTCTGGCCAACTGGCTGCAAATATCCGACAAGAGCCTCCGCACGCTAAACAAGCTTCCTCCGGATCATCTGCTCCAGGCAGACGAAAGGATTCAAATCCCTTTAACCAATGTATCGGCCAGCGAATTTGAAGAAAAACGATTTGACTTTCACCTCGAAACTGAAGAAGATTTCTATAGTGCTTTTAAGATTGTCGGAGTGAAGGTCTATGAGGTGAGTAAGGGGGACACCATTTGGGAGATCTGCCGTAACAAGTTTGATCTGCCGTTTTGGCTTCTGAAAAAATATAATGCCAACCTTGATTTCAGTAACCTCAGGTCTTCGCAACAGTTGACAATCCCCATCGTCAAGGCTATTTGAATGGGATCCCCTTCCCTACACCATATTTTTTTAACAGATAAAGGAGTTTATTTTCATGGATATTTCAAAACGTATTGCTGAGATGAAACGTCAGCCAGGATTTCAGGACAATGTCGGGATGATCCTCATCCATAACGGTGTGGTCCGGAACTGGTCACGAAATGACAAAAAAAAGGTGCTCGCCCTTGAAGTCACCCCTGATCTTGCCAAAATCGAGTCCATTCGCCAGGAGTTTCTTAAACGTGAAGGGATTTTTGACATTGTTGCAGAAGCCAAAACCGGCCGTTTTCAACCTGGAGATGATCTTCTGTATCTCATTGTTGCCGGCGATATTCGAGAAAACATCAAACCGGTTCTTGCCGAACTTCTTGATCGGGTCAAATCCGAAGCAGTCCACAAAAAAGAGATTATGGCAGAGTAATCCATAAGAATGAAGTCTCCCACTTAACGCAAGGCAAATAATAAATCTGATTACTCCTCTGGAAATATGGTTCGACCCCTTTTGGTGCACGCCGTACCGCAAGAACATCTCAGACGTGGCATACACCATGGCGAGCTCAGTGCTTAAGGGGAATCAGAAATAGAAGTGTAGATAGGCTCAAGCCGTATCGCTTTACCTGTAAAACTTGTTGGATTCGCTGATGTTGTTATCCCGCCGTTGCTCAAGACTCATTGACAGAAAGTCGAAGCAAATAAATATAAAAAAACACCCTGCAACCCGAGCCACGATATATCTCCTGCCGTTAAGTGGTTAATCCTTGTCGATCAAAAACAGGTGCTCATGTCCACAGCAAAAAAGATCATCAGAAAATTCAATGATATCGAGACACTCCCTCACGTAGTTACCACCCTTTCCCATCTCATCTCGGATGAGGATGCAACCATGAAGGACTTTGAAGACGTCATTAAAATGGATCCGATTCTGGTGGTGCGCCTGCTTCGGCTGGTCAACAGCTCTTTTTATGGATTAACCCAGCGAATTGACTCCATCGGAAGAGCCGTGGCCTTTATTGGCATGAAAAATCTACACAATATGGCTGTTACCGATGCCTTGAAAAATATCTTCCAGGAACATGAGAAATCCCATATCTTTTCAAGAAAAAAACTGTGGCTGCACTGTGCAGCTGTGAGCATCTGCGCCAAAATGATCGCAGAAAGAATCTTCGGAACCAACGGAGATGACGCATACCTCTGTGGTATTCTCCATGATTTCGGGCTCATCGTAGAGGAACAGGTAGAAAGAAAAAAATTCCTGGCCGCCTGCGAGGCCTGTGGTACAGATAACTGCATCACAGACCTGGAACAGCAGTATCTGGGAACTGATCACTGCGAAATCGGCTATCTCATGACCCTCGACTGGAAGATGCCGCAGAGCATCCAGAAAGCCATCCATGATCATCATCAGCAGCATGGGGATTACCCGCCGGAAAGCCTGACAGGCATTATTCAGATCGCAGAATATATTACCGGGCAGCTGGGTTACACGGCCCTGTTGAATAACATTCCGGAACTTCCTCCACACCTCGTCCCTCATCTCCAGAAAAACATGGATGAATACAAAGTACTCATCGAAGATCTTCCTGAAGAAATGGCCAAAGCCCAGAATATGTACGGAACCGGTGAGGCATGAAATGACCAGCAACTTTGCAATTTTTGATTCAGTCACCTCTTATGATGAGGAGATCAAGGATCTTTTACAGCTCCTCCATGAAACCGTACCCGAATGTTTTTTTCTCTGCATTGATCACAAGGGTAAGCATTCCAATATGCCGGAGGGTGAACCTCCCTCCCCTGCAATTCTGGAAGAACTCAAAACATCCCTGACCAAGACAAAAGAACCTTTCCTTGCCGTCACTGCTGAAAAAAGCGATTGGCATGCGATCTCTCTTCCCGATATCCTGGCAACTCTTTTCTTCACCTCTCTTTCGCCTGCAAAGGTTCCCTCCAGCCTTATCAGAATTATCAGCCTCAGTTGCAGGTTCTTTGCCAGCCGTCTGGATACGGCCTCAGTTGAGAAGAAACTGGCTATACAAAAAAAACAATTCGATCGTAAGTTTTCCGTCCTGGAAAAAAAATATCAGACCACCCTGGAAGATAATGAAAGGAGTTACCAGATTATCCAGGAACAGCAGGACAATTACTCCAAAACCCTGAAAACCGAAATTGAACTTCAAACCAAGCAGTTACGTAAGTCGAAAGTTGCAGCAGAAGCTGCTTCAGTTGCCAAAAGCCAGTTTCTCGCCTCCATGAGCCATGAAATAAGGACACCGATGAACGGTGTCATCGGTTTTACTGAAATGCTTTTGGCAAGCGAACTTGATGAGGAGCAACGTGACTGTGCCAAGACAATCAAAAGAAGCGGGGAGGCATTGCTGGGCCTGATTAATGACATCCTCGATTTCTCCAAAGTTGAAGCCGGTCAGATGAGTCTTGAATACATTGACTTTGACCCTGAGATCACAGCTCACGATGTCTGCGACATGATACGTCCCAGGGTATCCGGTAAACCCATCGAAGTCCTCTGCCGTATCGACGACAATCTCCCGGCCAATCTGAAAGGTGATCCTGGGAGATTTCGTCAGGTGCTGATCAATCTCCTGGCCAACTCTGCCAAGTTCACTGAAAAAGGGGAACTGGAGCTGGCCATCAACGTGGAAGGGGAAGACGATGAGACAATCACCCTGCACTGTCTGATTCGTGACACAGGAATCGGCATTGCTCCTTCCAAATTTGATTCCATCTTTGAAGCCTTTAAACAGGAAGACGGTTCAACCACGCGCAAATACGGCGGAACAGGACTGGGACTCTCCATATGTCGTAAAATTGCGGCCCTGATGCAGGGAAAGGTCTGGGTGGAAAGTGTGAAGGGCCAAGGCACCACCTTCCATTTTACGGCAGTAATGCGCAAGTCAGCAATTTCACGAAGCAAGACTCTCAGCCAACTGGATCTGAAGGGAACCAGGATGCTCATCGTTGATGACAACCGGGCCAATAACGATATCCTCGAACACATTCTGCAAAACGCAGAAATTCAGGTTGTTACCCTGCTTGACGAGACAAAAACCATGGACACCCTCGCTGCTGCCGAAGAGCGGGGAGAATCCTTTGATCTCGCCATCATTGACCTGCAGATGCCCATGATTTCGGGTTTTGAGCTGGCTACGATGATCAGAAACTCAGACCTGAAAAGTAGGAATATCCCTCTACTCGCCTACACCTCTTCAACGGAAAAAATCGCGAGCAAATGCAAAGAAGCCGGTTTTGAAGCTTTTTTGACCAAACCAGCCAGACGTTCCATTCTCCTGCGAACCCTTTCCAAAACCTTAGGCAGCGAAGACGATCAAGATGTTCCTCAGGCAGATAAAAAACTGGTAACGCAATATTCCGTACGCGAAGAAATCAAACAATCTGTCAGGATACTGCTTGTAGAGGATAATCTGGTGAACCAGAAACTCGCCAATATGATGCTGACCAAGGCCGGCTATACCGTAGAAATCGCAGCCAACGGCAAACTGGCGGTGGAAGCTTTCACCAGTGCCCCGGACAAATTTGACACCATTCTCATGGATGTGCAGATGCCGGAAATGGATGGATATGAGGCCACACGAAAAATACGCAGCTTAGGCTTTACAGATATTCCTATCATAGCCATGACCGCCAATGCCATGAAAGGAGATCGGGAACTCTGCCTTGAAGCCGGAATGACTGACTATATCACGAAACCAATAAAACGTGATATCGTCTTCAATATCCTGGATAAATGGCTATACTCAAAACGCTGTTAACCTGATACGCCACAGGGCAGAGTGATAAAAAGAACTCAAAAAACAACGGACAATCGTTCCCATTCTTTCATAACCCCGTGTCCTTATGCAAAAACAAGATCCCAGTAAAGAGACCATAGTGCAACGAACCCTTAACTGGGCAGATAGCCCCTTTTCCGGCAACTCCTTTTTGTTGGTAAAGATTCATACCCTTGTTCGCATTCTCCTCATCACTGCCAAAGAATTCAGCAAAAATGAGCTCAATATTCGGGCAAGTGCTCTGACATATACAATATTGCTATCACTTGTCCCCATACTGGCCATGAGTACGGCAGTAGTAAAAGGACTCGGTGGCGGTGACCAGTTGCGACAGGTAGTATACAGCTACATTGACACCCTCGAAAAAACCACACCCATCGCCCATGGAGCTATCCCAACCTCTTCTGAAACCACAGCAAAACCACAAGCACATGAAGAGACGACATTGCCCCATCTGGATGCCTCTATCACAACACACCTCCGTTCAGCAACAGATCAACTCTTTGACTATGTAGATAAAACAAATTTCGCCACCCTTGGCACCTTTGGTGTTCTCGGTATTCTGCTAAGCGCCGTTCTTGTTCTCGGCAACATTGAACTTTCCATGAATACCATCTGGCACGTTTCCTCGGGTCGGTCTATTCTGCGAAAGATTACCGATTACCTGACGTTTCTGGTGCTCATGCCTTTATCCATTAACTTTGGTTTTGCAGCTAATACCGTTCTCAAAAACGACACTCTACTCAACAAGGTTATGGCCTATCTCCCGGCCGTATGGGTACAGAGCGCCCTCCTCCTTCTCGTCCCTCTCTTTTTTATCACATTGACCCTGTTCTTGATTTATATCTTTTTCCCGCATACCAAGGTCAAACCCATGCCTGCCCTTATCGGCGCCCTTTTTGCCGGTACGCTCTGGTTCATTACCCAGAATGTCTACATCGGCCTCCAGATCGGCGTCTCCAGGTACAATGCGATCTATGGTTCTTTTGCCACGTTGCCGCTCTTTCTCGTCTGGATGTTTCTCGGCTGGGTCTTTATCCTTGGTGGTGCCCAACTGGCATTTTCCTGTCAACGACACTCCAGTTATCGGCTAACAAAAGAAGACTATTCGCCGCTGGAGCAACTCAGCGCTGCCCTTGATATCATCATGACCACCCTGGACGCCTATGCCGGTAAAAGGAGATTGCAGCAAAAAGAGCTGTCCTTGTATTGCCCTGCCTACTCAACCAGATTGTTATACAGCACACTGGAAAAGCTCATTTCTGCGCAAATTTTGCTTACCACCAAAAAAGGCATTCTCCTTCCAAGCGCCCCTGCCGATCAGATCCGATACCAGGAAATTATCACAGCAATCCTCGGGAAAACTTTTCCACACACGAAAGGAGGCAAAGCGGCGTCAGCCCTTCTCGAACAGGCAGATTCTTTTCTCAATATGAGTTTCGCAGGAGAAAAACAGCATGACCCCTGACACCAGGGCTATACAGGAAGAATTGTGACAATCTTCAACAGCTGTAACTTGTATGATTGCCGTTGCGGATGGATCTCCCTATGATGTTGGGAGACATCGCTGGGGAAAGAAGAAGACTATAATTCAATATGAATGAGGTTCTTAATCCCTTTCAATTATGTCAGGCTGGTTTGAGTAGTGCTGAAATAGCTCTATTATCTTTTCGACCTTATCCGCAATATTCATCAATGCCACCGCAGAAGGGGCATCGGGCAAAAGTTCACAGACCGGCATATATGCCCTGAGAGCCTCGTTAATCGCCAGGTCTTCAGGGATTTCTCCCAGCGACGGTATATCAATCCCGAGATATTTTGCCACAAGCTTTTTAAGCTTGGCTTTGTTGACCTTACCGTTTTCAGTATTCCTGTTAATGATCAGCAACGGATTAAAACCATGCAGGGCCTGTTGAGCCTTTTCTCTTGCACCTTCCTCTGTATTTTCAGCCAGTGCAAACACATCGGACAGAGAAGAAAAATTCTGTTTTTTGAGGAGTAAACTCACTTGACTGTTTGAGAGAAAACTGCCCAGCACTTTTCGTATGGTTGCCAATTGCAGAAAGTTATAAAAATCCATTATTGATGTGGGCTCGGGCATGGTTACACAGATCTGCACATCGGCATACATGAAAAAATCAAGGGAGTGATAACTTGTTCCTGCGCCGACATCAATAAGAACAACATCAGCATCAAGGGAGGAAAGACCTTTCAACAGGCGTTGCTTTTCCTGGTAGGTCATATTGGCAGTCTGCAGGGTACTGCCTGTTCCCGGAAGCAGCTGCAATCCGTTGAATGAGTAAAAGGTGTGCAAGGCATCATCCATGGATTCAACTCTTCGGGTGAGAAAATCAGTAAGAGAGAATTTGGGCTCAAAAAGACCGAAGAGAAGATGGGCATCAGCACCTCCGATATCAAGATCAACAAGGCATACTTTCAACCCTTTCTTTGCGAGAAGGAGGGCAAGGTTGCAGAGGATCATAGTCTTCCCCGTTCCTCCCTTACCAGAGCCTATTGATATCGTTACTGCCATATTGAAGGTTTTTGGTTGTTGTTATCAATTGCTGAGCAATCAACTCTTTTTCTTACGTTTATTGCGGATTTCATAGATAAGTTTTGCTGTTTTCAGTACAGCTGTCAACTCAGTCTGTGTTTCACCGGAAGCACTCCACAGCAGCCATCCCTCTTTTGAACGTAAGACAATCTTGCCGTTTTCGTATGTGAGTACGGCGTCGCCAATGAGATCAATATTATCTGTTGCCGTTTCAGGGACTGTTGGCAAACATTTTTTGGTATGCTGGATGCAGGAAGAGCACAGCTCTGCGCTATTGTTTCCGAAAAGATTAAGAACTCCTCCGCAGTCTTTACAAAATTTCATTCAACATTCTTTATTGGTCTCAATAGCAGTCTGTATAATTATCTCTTTTATGGTACAATTTCTTATTTCTTTTCGGTCATGTGGAAGGATTTGTTTAGGTTTTCTCCCATCTTCCGTGTGGCCTCAGCCTCTTGCTTCAGTAAGCAACTATCTTAAGAAGACCGGGGAGCAGCAAGCATCCCCCTGCAATAGCGTCGATTTACAAAGAGCACTGAGGATTCCTTGAAGCGGTGGCTTACCGGTTCACTCTTAAAAAGAGTGAAGCCAGTGCTCTGAAAAACTTCTCAACTGCAATCCATTCATACTGGAAAAATCTAGCATTTGTACAGTCAAATGGAAAACTGAATCAACACCAGACTTGTGACCTGACTTTCAATTACTTTATCAGAATAAGATGTTATTACAAAAGATTACATTGGAACCAAGCCCTGCCGGTCTTTAACGGGTAAAAAGGCCGGCAACCAAGTAACGTGAGCGGGATGTTGAAAACGAGGAAATAAAAAAGGGACGGGTAATTCAACTGCAGCACAAAAAATGGTGCAGCGTTTGGGGAGAGCGAGTTTGACAACCGTTATTAAGAGCAATAACTCCTTGTCGTGAAAAGATAAAAGCGCAATAAAGAACGACGACCTGCTCAGAAGACATGTTCATCGCTGAGCTGCAAAAAAACAGGCATAACATATCAATTTATTGATACCGCAAAAACAGATGCATCAATTTTCCATTCTCCACGAAGAGATACATTTCACAATCACCCTCCACCGATAACCGGAAAAATCGCCAGGTCATCTCCTTCCTGCAAAAGAGTCTCAAACAGACAATGTCTCGAATTAATCATGATAACCCCAACTTCCTCCAGATCAATACCCAGACCTGTAACAACTTCAGAAACCGTCATCGGCTCCGGGTATTCTCTGTTTTCTATCTTAAAACGACCTTCGCGGAAAAAAGCAAAAAGCTTCACGGTTACCTTCATATGCATTTCCTGTAGTTATACATAGCTCTATATAAAAGAGAGAAAAAATCTTTTCCAGCAGCCAGCAATGCGAAACCGAAACCACAGAACATTCCCAACTCACTGTGGTTATTACGCTTGTTCATACATTATCTTTCCGCAATCACGGAGATCATATCCACCAAGTGTGAGAACTTTTTTATGGAAATTCTGATCATTTGCCATAAGATCCAGAACAGCGCTCACCTTTTTATCTGCTCGGAACTTATGGGGAAGAATGAGGTCATACCGTTCTTCCGTCAGCGGCACAAAATCAAGATCAAGCGCTACCGCAGCCGCCCGAATTCCCATGCCCGTATTCACGCTGCCGCAGGCAATGGCCGCCGCAACACTCATATGGGTGTATTCTTCGTGGTCATAGCCTTGAATGGTATCTGGATCAATAGACAGGTCACGCAGTATCTTATCTGTGAGCAGACGGGTACCGGCACCGTTTTGGCGGTTAATAAAAGAAAGATTACGTTCTGTTATATCGACGAATCCCTGAATGGCCAACGGATTACCCTTCTGGACGAGCAATCCCTGCTCACGGTAACAGAGATTGATGAGTTGCAGAGGAGTATCTGCCAGGAAACGTCTGATGTAGGAAATATTGTACTCCCCACTTTCTTCGTCAAGCAGATGGGTCCCGGCAAGATGAGCCTCTCCCCTGCGTATTGCCATTATGCCAGCCATGGAACCGACATGGGCTGAAGAAATCCTGACAGCAGGACGTTGTATGTGCATCTGATTGGCCATGATATCAAGGATGTTGTCATGACTACCGATAAATACAAGCGTTGCCTCTATCTCCCGGCGCGGGCGGAGCAGCTCAATTCTAACGTTTTCACCGGGCCCAACACCTTCGCTTCCGGCCGGAATGGTTAATAATCCATCTGCCCGAACCAGAGACATCACGGCTCCTGCCCCTTTTCCTGCCGGGGTAACCATGAGGGTATTATCAACCTGACCGATGGTAACCCTTACATATTCATCAACTCCTTTGGACGAAGCCCACGGACAAGACATCACGGCATCGACCATATGGGCTTTCGGAGTTTCCCGGTTCGTGAAGGCGTATACCATCTCACGGACAAAGAGACGCATGGTAAGGATTGCCGACACCGGATAACCGGGCAATCCAATAACAGGCGTATTATCTACTATGGCTAGAATAACAGGTTTCCCTGGCTTTATAGCCACACCATGGACAATAACTTCACCCAATTCCTCCAACACATTCGCGGTATAATCCCTGGTACCTGCGGAAGCTCCGGCATTGATCACAACTATGTCGTTTTCCTGCACCGCTTTTTTAACTGCTTTCCGGAGATACTTTGGATCATCAATTAAGGGGGCAGAGCCACTGGCTTCAGCCCCCCAATCATTAAGATATCCGGCAAGTATCCTGGAATTAAATTCGATGATCTGACCTGGCGTTACCGTCTGGCCGGGTTGGATAAGTTCACTGCCGGTGGGAATAATCTGTACCTTGGGCGGACGCCGCACATTGACAGTTGTCACCCCTGTTGCCAGCATTGCCCCCTGATCAATGGGACGAACCTTGTGGCCTGCAGGAAGGATGAGCTCGGTGGCGACGATATCTTCCCCAATGGTCCGTATATGCTGCCAGGGAGTTGCCGGCATGGCAAGTTCCACCAGCTCAGCACTGACATAGTGAACATCTTCAACCATGACAACAGCATTAAAGCCTTCAGGTATCACATTACCGGTGTTTACCGGTATAAATCTATCTTTCCCAAGATACACCGGCGAGGCCTCGCTGGCCTGGGCCAGATCCGCAGAATGGACAGCAATACCATCCATGGCAGCGGCATTATATGAAGGTGAAAACTGATTGGCAAAGACCGGATCGGCTAGACGGTAACCAAGGGATTTATCAACAGGAAAAAAATGTATGGTCATCCGCCTACTGCCGAACTCGATACGCTCGAGGGCCTGGCGCCAGAGTTCTTTGGCCTCGGCAAGAGGATGATTTTTGACAAAAATATTTCGTTTTTTCATTGTAACAGACACTTTTACCGCTAAGCCATCCATGGTTGATCGAGTCCGGGAAGGAAGATATTCTGGCGAAAGAATGTCTTTGGCAGTAATCCGATCAAGTGCCGCATCCAGGCCAATACGCACAGATGGCTAATGGAAATTTTGCAAGCTGTCGGTCCAAAGAGTAAGGGCCTTATCTGCAGGGGTCAGACTCTTCCTGCCTAGTATATTTTTAGTGTTGTCAGATGCTGTCATCGCCTTCCTGAATCCTTAAAAAAACAGTCTCCGACCCGTGCAACAGACTATCCACCTCACCATAGCTAATGGGCTTATCATCACACCGCATTGATAAAGAATGAGAAAACATCTGCGGTCGGTAGTTAATGAATCTCAACAAGCTTTCACTTCCGATAACACAGCCGTTTTTGAGGATATCTCCTCCCTTTTCACTGGCAATAACATTGAATAATTTCAGCCTTACCATAACTTTTTTTGCCCTCTGCAATCCGTCTGGCAAAGAGTTAGAACCTGAGGTTCTCAAGGCTGCATGAAAACTGTTTTTTCGGAAAATTGCACCGGCAAGTCCGGGCATGGCGCCGGAAACAGCTATAACAGGAGAAGGTCCGTATATACCTGTTCCAAGATCATCAACAGGTAAGCCGTTTAGAAAAATCGTTTCTATGCGCTCAAGTATATATTGGCTGCTGAAACCTGGCAGAGAGGCAAAAAGCTCTCCGAGAGTGGTTGCGGATTGGCATTCTATAAAGATGCCGGCCTGCAAAAGAGTGTTATATTGGGAGGCTGTACCAACCGGTACGAGAAGCTGCAACCAGGGTATATGATCCGTGTTGTTCAACATAACGACAGTATGGAACAGGGTATGAAGTCATAAAAATTAAGGATACCTTGAATAATTAGAATTTTCGCCCAAGATCGAGGAAGAAAAAAAATTGAGTGAAAAGACAACTATTCAAGGCGGCCTTAAAAGTGTACGTCTGCTCTCTGCCTATTTATGGAGGAGGAAAGAAGAGAAATAGGCAAAAAACAGAACGCACAACCGTGGTGATACCTTTTAGAAGGCCCAGAAGGTATCGATCTCTGCTCCGGTGAAATCCCAGACTACATTATGGGGTGCAACAGGCTCCAGACTGAAGAATTCAGGCAACCTGTCATCCTCATTGGTAAAACCGGCAGCCAGATTAAAGGCGTGCTCTGTTTTCAGGATGGATTTACCAAGATTTGTAACATCATCACCGGTCAAAGCAATGCCGAAACGGGCATTTATAAGATCAATGAGAGCCGGCAGACAGGTTGCATCGTCAAGGGCTGCAAAGGCGATAAAGAGACACATACCTGTTGAATCGATGGCAGCCGTGGCAATCTGCAGATTACGGGAAAGCTCCACCTGACCTTCTTTAGAAAGAGGATCAAGGGTTCCGCCGACACCAAGAACATTGGTGGCAATGGTATAGCCCATTGTATGATCAGCGCCCTGGGTAGAAGTTGCATAGGTGATGCCGATTCCCTTGATGGCACGTGGGTCATAGGCAGGAATGGCCTGGTTTTTAACCACCGGAACACGGGTCACGCCGTAGGCACGGCCAACATCACCGGCACCGCCGCCGATAATACGACCAAGACCGGTTCCTTTGCCAACTTCATCTGTCAACAAACGCAACAGACCTTCACCGTCACCAAACTGAATAACGCCTGCTTCCATGGCAACTCCGATGGCAACGGCAGTTTCGATGGAATCTATGCCGAGATCATCAAGGAGGTGATCCGCTTCGGCAATGTGGTCCAGATTATCAATGGCACAGTCTGCGCCAAGGGCCCAGATTGACTCATACTCAAAACCTGATGTCTTATATTCATTCTTTGCATCATTATAGATCTGGGAACATTGAATGACACATCCTTTATGACAGTTATGTTTGACCTTACCCTCACGCTCCTGAATCAGATCGTGCATGGTTTCCCCGGAAATCTGCTCATGGCCTTCAAATTGACCCTGAGTGAAATTCCTGGTCGGCAGTCCGCCAGATTCATTGATGATATTGACAAGAACGTTGGTGCCGTAGGTTCCGAGGGCCTGGCTGACAGGGTGATCGACAAGGGCTTTGGCAAAGGCCTTGTTCGCTGCTCTGAATTTGTCCATATCGGCGATTTCTACTTTGCCGTCTTTGGGGTCTATACTGATAAACTTCACCCCTTTTGATCCCATTACAGCGCCAAGACCACCGCGTCCGCAGGAACGCAGATGACCATCAGGATCTTTAACAGAAAGATTGGCTGCTCTCATTTTCATTTCACCGGCAGGTCCTATGGTGATAATTCCCTGAGATGCGCCAAGACGTTCGCTGAGGATTTCAATGGCGTCGAAATTACCCTTGCCGATGACTTCCTTTTCCTCATTGATGGTTACACCATCGGGCGTAACAGCCAGATTGTACCAGGTACCACTTTTAGGCTGTCCTTCGATGATGAGAGCTTTACAACCACATTTTGCCAGCAACTGTGCAGAAGTGCCGCCGGAATTTGACTCTTTAATGGTTCCGGTCAACGGACTTTTGGCCCCGCAGGAAAGGCGCCCTGAGTTTGCAGCAGGAGTACCGGAAAGCAGTCCAGGTGCGACAACAAGCTTGTTATTGGGTCCAAGAGGATGACAGGTGGGAGGGACTTCAGCAGCTACAATTGTTGAGGTAAGTCCGCGTCCACCATGACCAGCCCATTCAGCCGGTACTGTTTCGATGGTTGTTGAGAGATCAGTCATATTGACTCGAAAAATCTTATCAGCCATAATGTTGCTCCTTTAGGATTGAAAATTTGAGGGTGTGCAGGAATCTCCACAGAGACATATCTTCAACAACCCGCTAGGCCTTATGGCCTTATTTCTATCACTTTTTTTATATACAATTCGTTTACAGAGTTCGTAACGATTCAAATGCATACCACTTCGAAGTAATAAGCATATTTCACATCAATTAGACACTACAACTCGTTGGGTAGTTCCTTCAGCTGGGCTCCGGTATAAACCGGTCCGTCCTTGCACACATAACTTGAGCCAATGTTGCAACGCCCACAGATGCCGACTCCGCATTTCATCCGTTTTTCCAGGGTGGTCACTATCTGCTCATCCTTAAATCCCAGTTTCTCCAGGGCCTGCAAAGTGAATTTAATCATAATCGGCGGACCGCAGGTAATCGCTACGCTGTTTTCAGAACTCGGAGCAATATCGAGAAGAACGTTGGGGATAAGTCCCACCTCATGTTCCCACCCTTCATATTCGGCATCAATGGTCAGATGGGTATCAAGATCATCACGATCCAGCCAATCCTGTAACTCATAATTAAATGCCATATCAAGGGGAGACCTGGCGCCGTACAAAAGGGTTATCTTACCGTAATCACTTCTGTTGTCGAGCATAAACAAAAGGAGTGTGCGCAGAGGTGCCATGCCGATGCCACCGCCCACGAAAACGATATCTTTCCCTTTCATATCCTCATAGGGGAAATGATTGCCAAGCGGTGCACGCACACCTATCTGATCCCCAGCCTTCAGAGAATGCAGTTTAGTTGTCACCTCACCGGATCGCATGACACTGAATTGAAGATAATCCATGCGTGTTGGAGGAGAATTAATAACAAAGGTTGCTTCACCGATACCGAAGGCAGAAAGCTGACCGACATTACCAGGCTCAAAGCTGAAATTCTTCATTGCTTCCTGGTTGTTCAACGTCACCCTGAACGTTATGATATTATGCGTTTCTTCAATGACTTCTTGGATTGTAGCCATCTCAGGAAGATAGAGATTTTTTATGTTCATCTGCTTACCCCTCTGTAACTGTCGGCTCAAATGCAATGGCCTTCAGTACTATTTCACGAATATCCACTCCTGCCGGACAGCTCTTGATGCATCTGCCGCAGCCGCAGCAGGAGATAACTCCGTCATGAAGGTCAGGATAATAACTGAATTTGTGTCCCACCCTGTTTTTCAACCTATGAGCTTTAGTTGGACGAGGGTTATGACCACTGGCTTCCATGGTAAAAAGAGCTGACATGCAGTTGTCCCATGACCTGATCCTGGACCCTTTCATCCCTTGGGTTTCATCCGTGATATTGAAACAGTAACATGTGGGACATAGATAGGTGCAGGCACCACAACTGAGACATTTGGCCGACACTTCTTCCCAGAACTCAATGTTATCGAAAACTTCCAGGAGTTTCTTTGGGGCCTGTGCCAGGTCCGGTGCCTGATCCAAGCTGTCGGCCACCTCTTTAATTACCTTTTCTGCTTCGTCTCTTTTACTCTCTCCTTCCGACAGAAGCTTAGAGGTCAACAGACTTTCGCCCCGGTCGGAAACAGCTTTAAGGAGCAGGCCCCCAGTCACAGGAACAGCCAGGATGTCTGAACCGGTCGGATCAGATGGACTGCTGTTCACCCAGTGGCAGAAGCAGGTATTTTCGGTTGAGTCACAGGCCAGGGTGATAAACGATGTGTTATCCCTGCGGGCCTTATAATAGATATCTGTTGCTTCTTCCGACATGTATACCCGATCAAACATGGTGAATCCGCGGACGTCACAGGGACGGCCGCCAAAAACTATAGCCGTTCCCTGGGGCAGGACTTCCTTTGCTTCAATCAAGATCCTGCTCAAATCTTCAGGATCTTTGCTGTACATGAAATCGACAAGTTTTTCACTCTGGGGAAAAACCGTCTTTTTGGGCGGCGCAGTGGCTGCGTATTTTATAAATATTTCCTGCTCGGGATCAAAGGGGGCAAAAATCACTGCGTCGCCTTCGTAACGTGGGGCGAAAACGCGGTTTTCCTGTGCCAGTTCCCCAAGCCAGGACTTCAGGTCCGTTGATTTCAGATATTTAACAGGAGCCATTACCAATCCTTCTCTGTAATATTCTCTTCTTCCATCTTGAAGGAGAGCAGGGGCGGAGTAGCTTCAGGGTCTACTCCAGCCTCATATTTAAAAATATCCCTGATTTCCTTGTTCATTTGCTGCTTGAGCATGAGAACAGGGATATCCACAGGGCAGGCACGCTGACATTCACCACATTCAGTGCATCGTCCTGCCAGATGATAGGCGTGAATAACCTGAAACATCAATTTATCACGCACATTGTTTTCCTGGGACAGCCAATGAGGATCACGACTTTCAGCCGCACAATGATCACGGCAGACACATAATGGGCAGGCATTGCGACATGCATAACAACGGATGCAGCGGTCGAGCTCCTTAAGCCAGTAACCGAACCTCTCCGGGATCGAAAGTTTTTCAAAGGTCTCCAGTGCCTCATAATCAGCTTTCGCCGGGACAGCGTCCCCTATTTTGTCGCCAACAAAATAATCGCTGATAATCGCATCAGGGTATCTGCAGGAATGACATTTATCGGCAAGCATTTCTGACAGCTTCAATGAGTGGGCCTGATCACCGACAACAACTACCACTGACTTGTCAGATATATCACAGGACTGCACATTGCCTACATGTCCCAAAGCTTTTTTGATTTTTGCCTGATCAACCACACCTGTGCAGGGAAAACCGAATATGGTTACATTTTCCCTGTCGATGAGTTTTTCCTGAAGCAGTTCAATCACTGAGCGACTATCACAGCCCTTGACCACAATTCCCACTTTTTTGCTACGCAGGCCAGGAAGGTACGTTGCCAGGTTGTGAACGCTGAGCGGACCTATCTCCAGCTTGTCTATATCTTCTTCCCTGCGGATAAAATGCGGTGTGGCATGCAGGGGATCAAAACTCCCGCACCAGCCGATGACCACATCCAGCTCAGGCAGGGCCTTCCTGATGCTGTCTTTTAGTTCTTTTTGAAATTTCACCTGGTCTCCTTTATTCGGCTCAGATCGTAGGTTAGCTCTTAGAGAGCTGCCTGCATAAGGCTGAGTGTATCCGAGGCTTCCGGTCCTACAATCTTTGGTGCCGGGCCGAGTTTGTGAATCTGTTCGGTGAATGAAGTCACCACCTGTTGCCAACGCTGACCTTCAGAGGCAGAAACCCAGGTATATTCAAACCGCCCCGGTTCATAACCGAGAATGGGGAGAAATTTGTGCATTATTTCCAGCCTCCTGCGCGCGTAAAAATTGCCTTCTGCATAATGGCAATCCCTGGGATGGCACCCTGAAACCAGTACACCGTCAGCCCCATTCATCAATGCCTTTACGACGAACAGGGGATCAATTCTTCCTGAACAGGGGACCTTGATAATACGGAGATCCGTTGGTTGGTTAAAACGTCCAACTCCGGCAGTGTCGGCACCGCCATAGGAACACCAGTTACAGAGAAAACCGACAATACGAAGTTCTTTACCTTCTAGAACTGGCATAATGCATTAACCTCCGAAAGGATCTGATTGTCAGTGGCATGCTGGAGTTGCACGGCTCCCTGGGGACAGGTAGACGTACAGATACCGCAGCCCTGACATATTGTTTCAATTACATCCGCTTTGACCATACCACGGAAATCAATCTCCTTGATGGCACCAAAAGGACAGGTTTGGATACATTTGCCGCATCCTATACAGCGCTTTATGTCGACAATTGAAACCTGCGGATCGCTTTCCAGTTGATCCTTGGAAAACAGGCCCAGCACCTTGGCAGCAGCGGCACTTCCCTGGCCTACTGACGACGGAATATCCTTGGGTCCCTGACAGGCACCGGCAAGATAGACGCCGGCAGTGTTGGTCTCTACAGGTTTGAGTTTGGGGTGTCCTTCCATGTAAAAGCCGTAAGAATCGTAGGAAATACGAAGCTTTTCAGCAAGTTCACTTGCTCCGGCGGAAGATTCAGCACCAACTGCGAGCACGACAAGATCCGCATCTACTTCCACCTGTGTCCCCATGAGTGTATCAGCACCTCGGACCAGCAGCTTATCACCCTTCGGATAGATCATGGAGACCCGGCCCCTGATATAATTGGTGTCGTATTCCTCCATGGCCCGGCGAGTGAACTCATCATAGAGTTTTCCTGTTGCCCGGATATCCATATAAAAAACGTAGCTCTGGGACTGAGGCAGATGATCTTTGGTCAAAATCGCCTGTTTGGCGGTGTACATGCAGCAAAACCCTGTACAATACGGCCTGCCCACAGATTTATCCCGGGAGCCCACGCACTGAATAAAAACGACATTTTTAGGCTCTTTGCCATCCGACGGGCGCTTAATGTGTCCTCCGGTCGGACCGGAGGCTGAAAGCATGCGTTCATACTGCAGAGAGGTGATAACATCGGGATACCGCCCCCCGCCATATTCTCCGTAGACCGTCCAGTCAAAAAGGTCAAACCCTGTAGCCGTGACAATGGCTCCCACCTTTTCGGTGATAAATTCATCCTTCATTTCATAGTCAATACAGCCGGAAGGACAAACCTTTGCACAGATCCCGCATTTGCCTTTTTTCAACATGGTACAGAATGCGGGATCAATCTTGGCCTTTTTGGGAATGGCCTGGGGAAAAGGGATATTGATGGCTGTTGTCTTGCCTATCTCTTCATTAAACGTGTCCGTAGCTTTTTTACTGGGACATTTTTCCATACAGATACCGCAGCCTGTACAGTTTTTCCAATCCACATAGGTTGCTTTCTTTTTGACCTTGATCTCGAAATTCCCCACATAGCCTTTTATTTCTTCAATTTCCGAATAGGCATACAGGGTAATATTAGGATGCTGAGCCACATCAACCATTCTCGGGCCGAGAATACAGCTGGAACAGTCCACTGTAGGGAATGTTTTGTCCAGCTTAGCCATCTTGCCGCCGATGGTAGACGTTTTTTCCACCATTACCACCTCGAGTCCGCCGTCGGCACAGTCAAGAGCCGCCTGAATTCCGGCAACACCGCCACCGATAATCAGGACCCTTTTATTGATAGTAAATTTTTTGGGATGAAGTGCCCGGTTACGCAACAACTTTTCAGTGGCCATTCGCACAAGATCAACAGACTTATTGGTGTTGGCCTCCCTATCCTTTCCGATCCAGGAAACATGTTCCCGTATGTTGGCCATTTCAAAAAGATATTTGTTCAATCCGGCCCGTTCAACAGTACGACGAAAAGTCTGCTCGTGCATCCTGGGTGTACAGGAGGCCACAACAACACCGCCGAGATTATGTTCCTTGATGGCATCGACGATTTCATCCTGTCCCGGCTCGGAACAGGTGTACATTGTATCTGTGGCAAAGACCACGCCCGGGAATTCCCTGGCAGCGGCAGCCACCGCAGCGGTATCCACCGTAGCCTCAATATTGCTTCCGCAATGGCAGACAAAGACTCCAATTTTCATGCTGCCTTCTCCTTGATAGTTTCTTCGTTCGCCATGGCATCCAATAGTGTGCGGGGACTCACGCAGAGTTTGTTCATGCCCATTTCTTTTTCCGTCAGGCCCAGGGCCAGACCCAAAAGTTGGGTGAAGTAAAAAATCGGGATATTATGATGCGAACCGTTGGCATGGTTTATCTGGTTCTGACGCATATCAAGATTCATCTGACACAGCGGACAGGCTGTAACAAGAGCTTTTGCTCCGATTGCATGGGCTGTATCGAGCAGTTTTCCAGACAATCGCATCACCACGTCTTTACGCGGAATACCAAAGGATGCCCCGCAACATTCGACTTTTAAGGGAAATGGAACAACTGTTGCACCAAGCGCTTCCATGATGTTGTCCATTGCCATGGGATGTTCACTATCATCAAACTGCATGAGTTCAGCAGGCCGATTGAGAATGCATCCGTAATAGGCTCCGACAACCAGTCCTTTCAGTGGTCTCACCACTTTTTTTCGTATATTTTCAATGCCGTAGTCTTCTACCAGTATCTGCAATACAGACTTTGTCGAAACTCTTGTGTCTGCAGGTTTATCGAGAAGTTTGTTCACCTTATTCCTGAAAGCCTCATCTTCCATCCTGTGTGTTGCCGTCTTCAGGTTGGCCAGACAGCTTGGACATGGGGTAATACAGGAATCCATTCCAATTGAGGCAACTTGGTTAAGATTGCGGGCAGAGAGGGCTGATGACAAAGAATGGTCAACGGTGTGTGCCGGGGTGGAACCGCAACAGCTCCAATCTGGTACATCGTTCAATTTTATATCCAGGGCCGCACAGACGGCGCGGCTTGACATATCATATTCAATGGAGGTTCCGGTGCTTGAACATCCGGGATAATAGGCGTAATTCAAAGACGTATTCATTTTGCGGACTCCTCCTTGAAACGCATGAAAATTTTCTCGACCTCTTTCTTGCCCTGCATTTCAGTAGGCTTGAAATGAATTTTTCCTTTAGGAAGCATTGTGGGACCTAAATCGATATCGGTCCAGAATCTTCCTGTGTGAGAGATGTAATTAACAAGCAGGCCTACTTCAAAGACCCTGCCGTTATTTTTCACGGAACTAAGAAAGGAATCCCAAAAGGTTTTGACCCTGCCTGTACCGCCATACCCTTCCCGACGGGCCATATGACGAAGCACATCCATGATTCGAGCCACATCTATCTGATTGGGACAGCGGGCTGTGCAAGATTCACAAGTTGCGCAGAGCCACAGAGAGTTTGCTTTGAGAACTGTTTCTTTCTGACCAGCCTGGGTAAGTCGCATGATCTGGCTGACGCAAATGTCATATTCATCGGTATAAGGGCAGCCTGCGGTGCATTTTCCGCACTGGTAGCAAAGGTTGAGCTTCTGGCCGCTTTCCTCTTCAACTTCCTTGACAAATTCAGAGTTATAAGACGAATTAATATTAATAACTTTCATTGTATTACGAGCCGCCTTTTCGCTGTCGGTGCAGCGTTTCAAATGTAAAAAGCATCATTTGCCTGATTGCACTCCCTGCAAAGCATGTGCATTTCAAACAATGCAGACAACACCTATGCGGAGTGTTACCTGGTGTATCTGTCTATGTAATAAAGGGGAAAGGCGGGATGCAGGCCGTAGCAGACCTGCATCCCGTAAGAAATACGGCGTTGCTTCTTTACATTGCAGCTTTGTAAATAGCGGCGACATCCGCATCCTTAGGCAACCTTGGGTTAGTGAAACCACAGGCATCCTTCTGTGCATTACCGGTCATAACTGCGATATCTTTTTCCTGTACATCCTTACCGTAGCGTTTTCCTAATGCAACGAGACCTGAAGGGATACCAACGTCGGAGGACAGTTTTTTAATTGCTTCCAGAGCAAGCTCTGCTGCATCGCGAGTAGAAAGCCCCTCAACGTTTTCACCCATAAGCTGAGCAATTTTTACGAAACGATCCAACTTGGCGATCAGGTTGAATTTCTCTACGTGAGGCAGAAGGATGGCATTACACTCGCCATGAGGCAGGTCATAGAAACCACCAAGCTGATGAGCCATTGCGTGGACATGACCAAGACTTGCATTATTGAAAGCCATACCGGCAAGATACTGAGCAAAACACATACCTTCACGGGCAACGATGTCACCACCGTTAGCTACTGCAGGACGGAGGTGTTGGGCAATAAGCTCAATGGCTTTTTCAGCAGCACAATCGGTCATTGGAGTAGCGATGGTAGAAACATAGGCTTCAACTGCATGGGTCAATGCATCCATACCGGTTGCAGCGGTCAGTGCAGGAGGCATACCCATCATAAGAAGAGGATCATCAAGGGCGATACCTGGGGTTACACGCCAGTCAACGATAGCCATTTTTACTTTACGACTGGTGTCTGTGATGATACAGAAACGGGTCATTTCAGAAGCGGTACCTGCTGTGGTGTTAACCGCAACATAGGGAGGCATCGGTTTTTTAGACATGTCAACGCCTTCGTAATCCTGGATTACTCCGCCGTTAGCAACTACCAGCCCAACTCCTTTACCACAATCGTGAGAACTGCCACCGCCCAAGGTAATAAGGCTATCGCATTTGTTATCCCGATAAATCTTCACGCCATCATGAACATTTTTGTCTGTTGGGTTAGGAATTGTATCATCATATACGACGTACGCCATGCCAGCTTCGTCAAGGAGATCAGTGATCTGCTTGGTGATACCTGCACCGGTGATACCTTTGTCGGTAACCACAAGAGGTTTGGTTCCACCGAGAGATTTGATTTTGGCAGGAATCTCTTTGTGAGCGCCAATACCGATAAGAGTTACACTGGGGATAAAAAATCCGTAAACTTGTTCTTGAACAGCCATAATGTACCATCCTTCGTTTGAGATAATGAGTTGAACTGCATTTCCATCGTTTCAGTTTGGATCCAAAAACTGCGCACACTATACATAGCAATTGGCGTGCCAAGACACTATTTCTCATAATTTCGTAACGTTATGCGTAATTTCAAGAATAACGAAGGGACAAAAGGTCCCCACAATAAGCAGAAGGGTCTTGGGTGAAATTCAATTCTCTGCAATGAAGCGTGCTGGATACCCTGTGAGAAACGGGACTTAGAACGAACGGGACATAATGAAACAGCAGAAAGGCAAGAACGGGTCATAATGACCGCCTGTTCCGCAGACCAAAGAAAGGAACAGAGGAAGGGAGTTTTTTTTGTGACTGACTATTCAGAGAGGGCAGCTAAGAGGCTTAGGGCTTAGGGCTTAGGGCTTAGGGCTTAGGGAAAAGATAACAAGATGAAGATCAAACAGTTATTGATTTTTATCCGGGCAGATCAAACAGCAGCAATCACATTGTTTGGCCTTTGGCCATCAATCTGTTGTTACCTTCTGCCTATTCCACATTGTTCTCAACTGGATAGAGTTACAGCATCCTGAGGTATTGAGACAACAACCGTATCGCCGATACCGGGACGGAGGAAATTATATTTCCCGCGTGTAAGAATAACAGTCAAAAGGAATCCGACAGTTACCACGACTCGGATCCTACCTGACTCTTCCATAAGCTGAAGGATCTTACCCTGAAGACAATTGGCAGCCCCCGTGGTCGTTTCACCGGTATGTAACTCAATCTTTTCCGGATCAATAAAAACACGTGCCTTACCGATCGGAGATTTGAATCTGGTGGCTGATAGGAAGATCCATGCGCTTTCAGTAATGCTGCAGCGCACCTGTTTATCCTTTTCAGGCTCTATCCTGCATGGAAAGGTGTTTTCATAACTTGTCGAGACGAGATGTCCTTCATTAAGGACAAGGGTATGGTGGGCCAGTCCTGCAGCAAGAAGACGATCATGGGTGGTGAAAACAATACTTATCTTTTTATTTTCATTGATCTGTTTAAGCAGGGCGACAATGGCAGCCTGATTTTCAATATCAACACTGGCAGTGGGCTCATCACAGAGAAACACCATGGGAGAAAGAGCAAGTGCCCGGGCCAGTGCAATACGCTGGGTTTCACCACCTGACAGATTGTGAGCCGGTTCATGTTTAAACGAAGCCATGTCCACCAGATCAAGCACCTCGTCAATGACACGTTCCCTTTCCGCCCTTTCCACCTTTCTTATTTTTAACCCGAACTCCAGATTGTTATACACAGAGGTAGTGAAAAGGACCGGGTACTGATCCAGAACAACAACCTCTTTCCGCAAAAGCAGCAAATCCGTTTCGTGAAAGCGAACAGCTTTACCGAAAAAGTTAAGACGGCCTGAAGTAGGTTGATCCAGAAAACCAAGGATATTCAGGAGAGTGGTCTTGCCTGCACCATTGGGGCCAAGCAAGCCATAGATCCGACCGGCCTCAAGCTCCAGATGATCAATATCCAAAATGGTCCGACCGTTAATGGATTTGCTTACATTATGAATCGAATACACTTTCATGTGCGGTATTTGCCCTGAAAAAAGTGAAAAAGGATATTCATACCAAAACTCAGGGTCATCAACACAATACCCAAAGCCACCGCAAGGGAGAAGGCACCTTTATCATATTCAAGTGCCATGGCTGTGGTCATGGTCCGGGTAAATCCTTTGATATTGCCGCCCAGCATCATTGAGATACCAATCTCGGAAATCACCCGGCCAAACGCAGCCACGATGGCTGCCGTTATCCCGAAGCGAGCCTCAAACAGAATAACCTTCGCTGTCTGTATCCGGTTGGCACCCAAAGTCATGGCTGTGCGACGGTAACGATCGTCTATCCGGCTGATGGCCGCGATTGTTAAGGCACTGACCAACGGGATAATTAAAATTACCTGACCTATGATTATGGCCTTTTGCGTATACAGCAGGTCAAGGGGTCCGAAAACTCCTCGCCGTGAAATAAAGGCATAGACAAACAGACCGATAACAACGGTGGGCAACGCCAATGAGGTGTTTAACACGGTGATGAGCATGGCCTTACCGGGGAACCGCCGTAACGCGATGAAAAATCCGGTCGGTACCCCGACAAGTCCAGCAAGGACGGTGGAGACGCAGCTCACCTGCAATGAAACCATGACAATGGTCAGCATTTCCCTGTCGAGAGAACAGACAAGTAAAATGGCAGACTGAAGGCTGTCAACAAAAATATCCACTAGGTCTTATCCTGATATATACTGAAAAAAGAACACGCTGCCTCTACTGAATAGCATCAGGATAAAACAACTGTTGACCAAGAAGGCGATAGTCACCGATCAGCTTTTGACCACGGGCAGAGGTGATCCACGTGGCAAATTGCACTGCCAGATCATTTTTCACATGAGGATGCTTTGCCGGATTAACCGGAATAATCCCATAGGGGTTAGCCAACGCGGAATCACCTTCACAGAGGACCTCCAGCCCTAGTGGAATATCGCGACCGAATTTATATTTGATGTATGTACCGCGATCAGCCAGGATGTAACCCTGTTTTTCATCAGCTAGTGTAAGTGCTTTACCCATGCCCTGGCCGATGGAAAGATACCAGTCTCCTGCTGGTCTTTCAAAGTTCACCTGTTTTTCCACTCCCTTGTTGATGACGGTCTGCGATCCCTGTTCCAAAGGCAGTCCACTTGCTTTCCACAAGGCCTGTTCCTTGGTATGTGTTCCGGAATCGTCGCCACGGGAAACAAAAAAAGCAGAAGCAGAAGCTATTTTACGCATCGCTTCAGCAGCATCAGTACACCCTTTGATACCTGCCGGATCAGCCGCAGGTCCTAATATTATAAAATCATTATGCATAACCGGATAGCGCTTGGTTCCAAAACCATCACTGACAAACTTCTCTTCCCGGCCCTTGGCATGGACAAAAATAATATCAACATTGCCATCTATGCCATCACGAATGGCAGCCCCTGTGCCTTTGGCTATAACTTTAACCAGGATATCGGTGTCTTTGGCAAATTCCGGAAGAAGAATATCGAGCAAACCCGAAGCCTGGGTCGAAGTTGTGGTCGACATTTTCAGAACCTTATCTTCTGACGCGGCAAGCCCCGGCAACGTAAAGCAAAACAGTATAATAGACACTGCAAGAATTACTCTTTTCATCATAATCACCTCTTTTTCTCCTTTAAACGCTAAGTAGTTACCACCATACATCTCAGTATAATGGCGTGGTTTTCCCTATCCGGGAAAGATCATCCTTCCGGATAGATTATAATCGTAGCCGCCTGTGCTATCGGCCAAGGTCCTGAATTCCCGGTCATGCAACAGACTAAGAAATTGTTGGATGGATTTGTCAAAAAAATGATCCTTATGCACCAACAGATCAAACCGTTCCCAGCGAATGGGAAGAAAATCCAAACCTAAAAGGCAAGCCACGGCCTCAATACCTGGCCCGGCATCTGCCCGGCCAGAAAGAATTTCCAGACCAACATCGAGATGTTTATTCACCTCCCGCTCATATCCTTCTATCTGACTGCCACTGAGACCTGCCTTTTTCAGCTCATTGTCGAGTAATAAACGGGTACCGGTTCCAAGTGAGCGGTTCACAATTTTAATATCTTTCCTTCTCAAATCATCAATACTGGTCAGACCCTTCGGATTCCCTTTGGCCAGCAGCAATCCTTGCTGCCGCCTGCAGAAATTCACGACAACGGGCATCGTGTCCAATTCCTGGCGAACAGTATCGAAATTATAATCCACCTCATCCGCCTGCATAAGATGGCTAGAGGCAATGTGGCAGAGGTTCCTGCGCAGAACATGTATGCCTCCCATGGAACCAAGATTGCCGAATACTGCGAGGCAATCTGAATTCCGGTTGTACATGGAAATCAGACTATCGAGAAGAATGTCGTTGCTGCCAGCGAGAATGACGAGATCCTTATATGTAGAAAGGCGGTCAATACTCTGCGGAAAATTAGAGGTGTTGTTTTCCACCCATTGTTCAACCAGATGCTTCGGGAAAAGCCATTTCCCGGTAACTTTGGTGGCCGGAAGCCCTTTATCTGCTACCAGTGAGTAGACCATCTTCTCATTAACATTGAGAAACCCTGCAACTTCACGTGTACTGAGTAAATCCCTGCTCATCAGTTTCTCCAAACAATTGACAAATTATTCCTGAGGTAACCATGTCATCATGGGTAAGTATCTGTCAAATTTTTTTCCGAAAAATATCACACAGAGGAAAAAGACAAACCATAAACAACCACTAGTGACGACAAAAGATCAATGCACCTG
>JAHJNL010000056.1 GCA_018820855.1 Pseudomonadota bacterium
GAAGTTAGAAAAGAAGCAAGTGCGTGGCAGGAACATAGAAACAATAAAAATGCTAAAGTGAATTGGCATTTTACTACTGAGAATGCTCGGATAAAATTACTGCGTCTTTATCCGACACATGAGAGTTGACGAGACACTAGTAGTTCCTTCATGATTATGGGAACCTAGCAGATATTGTGATTGTTTAAAGCCCAGGAGAGAGGCGACATGGTAGTAGTGGTGTGCTTTGCCAATATCAGGCTTGATAGTTCCGCGCCCTTCTAAAAAAATACCGCCAATGTTATGCCATGCGGCAGGACTGCCCTGTTTTGCAGTTTGCCTGTAACTAATAAAGTGCTTTCTTACCATCCCTTCGTTATAGGCGACCAGGCCATTATTCACCAGTTCAATAATGTTTGCGCCTTGTTGGCGGCAGGATGTGCTGCAAATAAGAGCAGGGATATAGAAAGCAGCAGGTGTCGCAGGGTATGTAGAAACATGGTTGCCTCATCTATTTGTTTATCTGATCGTATTTTACGAAATAACTGTTTGCCGGTCAACTTAAATACTAATTCTGCTGGATTGAATCTGGTATGAATCTGATCAATGTTACCTGGCATAATAAACTCGTGCCCGGACACTACATGTGTATATTTAAAAATTTATCATTTTAGGATGCCATACATTTTATGGTATCTAAGGCATATGATGGTTTTAAAAAAAGATCAGCTAACTTGAAATTTCAGGTGTGAGTTTCGGAGAAGAAAAATGAAAAGCTATAGAAAGGAATTATGGTTTGAAGTGCCATCCAGGCGAGGGTTTGTGAACATTACCCCGACCGTTGAAGACTGTTTGCGGGAGAGTGGCATTCGGGAGGGGTTAGTTCTTGTTAATGCCATGCATATTACCGCTTCTGTGTTTATCAATGACGATGAAGCCGGGCTCCATCATGATTATGATGTCTGGCTGGAAAAACTGGCGCCGCATGCCCCGGTTGAGCAGTATCGCCATAACGGTTATGAGGACAACGCAGATGCCCATATGAAGCGACAGATCATGGGCAGAGAGGTGGTAGTGGCAATAACCGGGGGAAAACTGGATTTCGGTACCTGGGAACAGATATTTTACGGGGAATTTGACGGACGAAGAAAGAAGAGGGTGCTGGTAAAAATTGTCGGAGAATGATCAGGGGCCTAATGCTGTGATAATTGGCTCTGTTTTAATATTTTTTTATGCAGGAAGCTTGACCGGATATTCTGTGCCTGTGTCGTTTTCCTACCCGCTAGAGATGATCTGTGCGGGTGGGAAAAACTGACAGGGGCGAGAATGTGGGGTGAGGCGGGGATCGGTGGGCGTCTTTCTTGCGCTCAGCAAGAGGCCTGGGCAACCCTGTTAGGTGTAGTAATGGCAGGGCTGGTGAAAAAGGGAATAAGTCGATCGCCTACGGCCTTTGTTGAAGATGCTACTTGTTGAAAAACGGAATGTCCTCCGTTTCTTTTCATCTCAATAATTTCCCAGCAGTCTGATGCCTGGGCAAGGGCTTTCATGAAACCCAGGTGCTGGGTGTGTCCCGAACGGCTGGCAATGACATGGCCGAGAATGGGGCAGCCAATCAGGGCCAGGTCTCCGATAAGATCAAGGACCTTGTGGCGAATAAATTCATCACTAAAACGGAGTCCACCTTCATTGAGGATACTGTTCCTGTCCCAGTGAATGGCAATCACATTGTCCAGGGTTCCTCCCAGAGCAAGGCCGTTGGCCCAGAGTTCCTCGACCTGCTCAACATAGCCAAATGTTCTGGCCTGCGCAATTTCTTCAAGGAAATTTTTAGAACTGAGATCAAGGGTATAGGACTGTTTTTTTATTAATGTGTCGTCAAAGTGGATTTTGCCGCTGATCTTGAATCCTTCGTAAGGGGTTATTTTGATCTCGGATTCTCCGGATTTGAAGACAATCTCTTTGGTTATACGCAGGACTTTACGCATGGCATTCTGTTTTTTCAGGCCAGCACGTTTCAGTAACAGCATAAAAGGACCGGCGCTGCCATCCATGATCGGTACCTCTGCGGCATCAATTTCGATGTCTGCATTATCAACACCATAGCTTTGCAGCGCTGCCATGAGATGTTCTGTGGTTGAGACCAGCATTCCTTCCACGCCGATGGTGGTGGCAAGCCTGGTGTCTACGACATTGTCCATATGGGCAGGAATAAAACCCTTGCCAATTATGTCAGTGCGGAAAAACCGGATTCCGGAATTTTCTGAAGCCGGTTTGATAGTCAGGTTTACGGTATTGCCTGAGTGTAAACCAACCCCACAGCAGCTGACTGTTTTTTTGAGTGTATATTGATGAGGATCAAGAGAGTGTGCCATTGTAGGTCCTTATATAGATAAATGAAACATATGTATTTGAAATCTATATATGCAAAAAATATGCCACCGTAAAAATTGGAGCGCTGGAGGGTTTTTTGTATTGATAAATAACGTTTAATCAGGAGGTTGTGTGGATGTGGCGTCTTTTCTGTTTTATCCCATAATTGTGGGGAGAATGACACAGCTGCGGGAAAAGTGACATGATTTCAGTGGGTATGGATATTGTCTGTTCTCTCTGTTAACGCTCTTCAGGAATGGTTTCAGACCGTCATTTGGATTTTCAGTCTTTTCTTTACATCCACCAAATGGAGGTCGGTGTTTAGTTAGTTGTCTTCACAGCAGACAGTATAGCGGGAACAGAATTTTTCCACTTCGCCATTGATGAATTCCACAAAAGACGGATCAGGATGGACGTCCATTTTGAGAGCAAAGCAGGGGAGCTGGAAGGAATTGCTCTGAAGTTTGATCAGGTCTTTTTCCGTTGTGATCAGGGCTGAAGCACCGCATCGTTCAGCCTGTTTATTGATTTTTTTGAGCAGACCCTGAGAGTAGGCCTGGTGATCTTTAAGGGCCATGAATCCGGAAAGGGATATGCCGTTTTCTTCCAGGCTATTGCGGAAGAGTTCAGGTTGGGCAATACCGCTGAAGCCATAAAGAGGTGTTGGCAGGCTGGACAGGTTGTGGAGTTCATCACTTCCTGCTTGGTTTGCCCCAACTGGCTGATACGTAGACAGGAAAACAGGTTTCTGCGGAAACCGTTGCTGCAGGAGTTCGCGGAATTGAGTGCAGCGGTCCCTGTTTGCATCTGTGATTCCGGTAAGCATAAAGCCATGGCAGCGCTTCAGGGCAGAAACCGGTTCTCTGAGATCGCCTCCGGGGAATACCCGACTGTTGCCGGCAAGCTTTGCCCCACTGAAGAGGACCAAGTCCAGATCGCGCTGCACCGAAAGGTGCTGGAATCCGTCATCAAGAAGAAGGATATTGCAGCCCAGCTTGTCGATGGCATGGCGGCAGGGGAGAATTTTCACAATACCGGTAAGAACCGGCACCCCTGGAAGGCTTTTGGCTAGAAAACAGGGCTCATCGCCGGCTGCAGAGGCATCGAGGAAAATAGTTTTGCCATCAGAGACCACGTTGACCTTGTTTCCGGCAGCCCCTCCATAACCGCGGGAGATGATCGCCGGTCTGAGTCCTTTTTTCAGGAGCAAAGAGGCGAGATAGGCAACTACAGGTGTTTTGCCTGTGCCGCCCATGGTTAGATTACCGACAGAAATTATTGGAACAGGAAGTTGGTAACGATGTTTGAGTCCCTTGAGGTATAACGTTTCCCTGGCTTTCATGACAGCACTGTATAGAGGACTGAAAGGGCGGCCGAGGAAAAAGAGATTTGAAAAATTATCTGCCATATGTCAGTAAGGTAATTATTGTGATACAGTCTTTTAAGGGGTAGAAAGTGAGGAGAAAAAACGTGACTTTTTAATTATTGTTATTATTCTCGTCTTCCTTTTGACTAAATAGTCGGATCAGGATACTATCATTTGCAAAGAGTTTCAGCCCTATTCTGTTTTAAGGTCTTCTTTTTTGAAACAGTGAGGGTAAAAATATAATTTCTTATTAACTGGAGATGACAATGCAATCAGGATTAAAGAAGAAATTGTTTGTTGCAGCCGTTGCCTTAGGATTTGCCATGGCTGTACCGGGTGCTGTTGTTGCAGGAGATACCATTAAACTCGGTGTGGCCGGAGCCCAGAGTGGCGACCTTGCATCTTATGGCTTGCCCACGGTTAAGGCCGCTGAACTGGTAGTTGCTCAGTATAATGCCAAAGGCGGAATCAATGGCAAGAAAGTAGAGCTGCTGGTTGAGGACGATATCTGTAAACCCGAAGTAGCCACCAATAGTGCAACCCTTCTGGTGACAAAGGGTGTAGACGTAGTCCTAGGTCATATCTGTTCCGGAGCCACCAAGGCTGCACTTCCTATTTACAAGGAGGCTGGAATTGTTGTTATGTCTCCATCTGCTACCAATCCTGACCTGACCCAGTCCGGAGATTATCCCAACTTTTTCCGAACCATCGCTTCTGATGATGCCCAGGCCAAGACCGAAGTTGACTTCGCGATTGGTACCATTGGTGCCAAGAAGATTGCCGTTATTCACGATAAGGGGGATTATGGGAAAGGTCTTGCCGAATTCGCCAAGGTCTTTGTCGAGAAATCGGGGAAAGCTGAGGTTGTCCTTTTTGAAGGTGTAACCCCAGGTGCTGTTGACTACACCGCCATTGTCCAGAAGATTAAACGCTCCGGTGCTGATGCGGTTATCTTTGGCGGCTATCATCCAGAGGCCTCTAAGATTGTCTCCATGATGAAGAAAAAACGTATGGACATCGTATTTATCTCCGATGATGGTGTGAAAGACGATACCTTTATCAAGGTTGCCGGCGAAAATGCTGAAGGTGTTTATGCTTCCGGTCCTCAGGATAACTCTAAAAATCCACTTTCCGCCGCATCTATTGAGGCTCATAAGGCGGCTTACAATGCTGATCCTGGTGCTTTTTATGAGAATGCCTACTCTGCAGCTCTTGCCCTTTTGAATGCCATTGAAAAAGCTGGCTCCACCGACATGGCAGCCGTGGTGAAGGCTCTGCAGACCGAGAAGGTTGATACACCAGTGGGAACCATTTATTTTGATGAACGGGGTGATGCAGTTGGTGTTGGCTTTGCCATGTATCAGGTGCAGAATGGTCAGTACGTTGAAGTAAAGAAGTAAGACAATTTTTTATGTTCGGTTCATGCCTGAAACAGAGAAATACCTCTGTTTCAGGCAATTTTTTTGATAGATGCAGCCGTTAATTTATGGTTTCTTCCTGCCTGGGAGTCTTGCAGGTAGGCGTATGCTTCGGGCCCGCCTACCTGATGTTGAACGCAAATCCTTATAAATCAATCGACTCATATGGATTATTTTATTGAACTTTTTTTTGGTGGATTGACAAGGGGTTCCATTTATGCCCTGATAGCCCTTGGCTATACCATGGTCTACGGTATCATCGGGCTGATCAACTTTGCTCATGGTGAGATCTATATGATTGGGGCCTTTACCTCTTTCATTGTGGCTACAGTGCTTTCTATCTATGGCTTTCCTCTGTTAGCCATTGTTGTGATTGCAGCTCTTGCCGCTGCTGTCTGGTCCAGTGCCTACGGCGTAACTATTGAAAAAATCGCCTACCGGCCCCTGCGTCATGCACCGAGATTGTCACCACTGATCAGTGCCATCGGTATGTCTATTTTCCTGCAGAATTATGTACTGCTGGCCCAGACTTCCGATTTTCTGCCTTTTCCTGCCCTGATTCCTGAATTTGCTTTTATGGAACCCGTGGCCCATATCGTCGGGTCTTCCGATATGGTCATCCTGGTCACCACTGCCTTGGTTATGCTCGCTCTTACCCTGCTGATCAAGTTTACCCGGATCGGTAAGGCCATGCGTGCCACTGCCCAGGATCGTACCATGGCCATGCTGGTTGGAATTAATGTGGATCGAGTCATTTCAGCGACCTTTGTCATCGGATCTGCTCTTGCTGCCATTGGTGGGATGCTCATTGCTTCCCATATCGGACAAATTAATTTTTATATCGGTTTTATTGCCGGGATCAAGGCCTTTACTGCCGCAGTTCTGGGTGGGATCGGTTCAATTCCCGGAGCCGTGTTGGGCAGCCTTGTGCTTGGCTTGACAGAGAGTTTCGCCACTGGCTACGTCTCTTCTGATTATGAAGACGTTTTTGCCTTTTCTCTTCTGGTCCTGATTCTTATTTTCAAACCCTCCGGTCTTCTTGGGAAGGCTGAAACCAAGAAAGTATAAGCGGATATCAGTATGTTTCCTGTAAATGAATTGAAACGATCTCTTCTGGTCTCAATCTGGTTTGCCTTTCTCACTTTCCCCATCATGGTGATCAAGGTTGATCCCATAGAACGGATTGTAACCTGGCGCTGGGACAACATGTTTTTTGTTGCTATCGGTAGCTTTGTTCTTTCCATCCTGGTCAAGGTCTATTTTGTGCGCAAGGAACGTCGTGCCGGGAGTAAAAAGGCACAGACAGCACTCACAGAACCTTTTGTCCATCGCATCCTGCGCGAGCCGAGGTTCCTTTATCCGCTGTGTCTTGCCTGCCTGGCCTTTGCTATCCTCTTTCCCCACCTCTTTTCTGCTTATCAGACCAACATCATGACCACCGCTCTGATGTATGTGGTCCTGGGTTTGGGGCTGAATATTGTGGTTGGGGTGGCCGGTCTGTTGGATCTCGGATATGTGGCCTTTTACGCTGTCGGGGCCTATAGCTATGCCCTCCTGAATATGCATTTCGGCTTGGGTTTCTGGATAGTCCTGCCGATTGGTGGTCTCCTGGCCGCCTTTGTCGGGGTGCTTCTCGGTTTTCCTGTGTTGCGTCTTCGTGGTGACTATCTGGCCATCGTTACCCTGGGGTTTGGCGAAATTATCAGGTTGATTCTGGAGAACTGGAATGATTTTTCCCAAGGGCCAAGTGGTATTGCCAACATTTCCAGGCCCGGTCTTTTCGGTATTGATTTGTCCTTTTCGGCCTCAATCAATTATATCTATTACCTGGTGGTCGGCTTGGTGATCTTCACCATCTTTGTGGTCAATCGGCTGCAGAGTTCTCGCCTTGGCAGGGCCTGGCTTGCTCTGCGTGAGGACGAGATCGCCTGTCAGGCTATGGGCATAGACAAGACCAGGACTAAACTCATTGCCTTCAGCCTCGGTGCTTTCTGGGCCGGACTGGTGGGCGTCATCTTTGCTGCCAAAACCACTTTTGTTAATCCTGCAAGTTTCACCTTCCTGGAATCGGCCATCATTCTTTCCATTGTGGTGCTTGGCGGCATGGGATCTATTGTCGGGGTTATCTTGGGAGCCTTGACCCTTATCCTTCTTCCTGAATACCTGCGTGCCCTCGCTGAATATCGGATGCTGGCTTTTGGAGGTATCCTGGTTGTCATGATGATATTTAAGCCCGAAGGCCTTATTTCCAACGTCCGGCGGAGTTATCAATTTAAAAAACTGCCATCTTCAGAAAGTGAATGACCCATGAGTGAAGCAATACTGAATGTAACTAATCTGACCATGAATTTTGGCGGAATAAGGGCGCTTGATTCCGTGAATATTGATATTTATCCTGGTGAGATTGTTGCCTTAATCGGTCCTAATGGTGCAGGGAAAACAACGTTTTTTAACTGCCTGACCGGTATCTACACACCCAGTTCCGGTGAGATCCGGCTCCGTAATCCGGAGACGGGTAAAGAGACCCGACTCAACGGCATGAAACCGAATAGGATTACGGAAAAAGGTATGGCCAGGACTTTCCAGAATATTCGATTGTTTGCCAATATGAGTGTCCTTGAGAATGTGATGATCGGTAGACACTGCCGGACTCACTCCCTTATTTTTGGAGCAATTTTTAGAAATCCTGCAACCCGAAAAGAAGAGCGGGAAATCATCGATACCAGTTATAAGATCCTGAAAAAGGTTAAGTTGCACAAACAGGTCAACGAACAGGCCAAAAATCTTTCTTACGGTGCCCAGCGTCGCCTGGAGATAGCACGAGCCCTGGCCACTGAACCCTTTCTTCTTCTCCTCGATGAACCGGCAGCAGGGATGAATCCCAAGGAAACTGAGGCCCTGGTCAGTCTGATTCGCCTGATTTGCAGCGAAGGGCATTCTATTCTTCTGATTGAACATGATATGAAACTTGTCATGAGTCTCTCGGATCGAATTTTTGTCATGGACTACGGGAAAAAGATTGCGCAGGGGACACCGGAAGAGGTACGTTCTAACCCTGCTGTGATCAAGGCCTATCTCGGGGAGGATGTTGATGCTTGAGTTACGGAATGTGAATGCAGGCTACGGCAATATCCAGGTTCTGCACCAGATTGACTTGATTATCAACAGGGGAGAAATAATTACTCTGATTGGTGCCAATGGTGCTGGGAAGAGTACCACCCTGATGGCCATTTCCGGGATCGTTCCTGTTCGTTCCGGAAAGATTCTCTTTGAAGGAGAGCCGGTGCATAAACTGTCTCCGGATAAGCTGGTCGCCAAGGGGATCTGTCAGGTACCTGAAGGGCGGCATATTTTTTCTCAGCTCACTGTTCAGGAAAATCTGGATATGGGGTCCTTTCTCCGGACTGACAGGAAGGGTATCAAGGAGGACCTTGACTATGTTTTTTCTCTCTTTCCTATCCTGGCCGAGCGGCGTCATCAGGATGGTGGTACACTGAGTGGAGGAGAACAGCAGATGCTGGCCATGTCGAGAGCACTCATGGCTCGGCCAAAGTTGCTGCTGTTGGATGAACCTTCCATGGGGCTTGCTCCCCTGATCATCAAACAGATTTTTGAAATCGTCAAAAAGATTAACAAAGACAATAATACAACTATTTTCCTGGTTGAGCAGAACGCCAATCAGGCACTGCATATTGCAGATAGAGGCTATGTCATCGAAAACGGAAAAATTACTATCAGTGACACTGCCAAAAATCTGCTGCAAAACCAGGATATTCAAAAGGCCTATTTGGGAATCTGATTTCTCGTAAGGTCATTAAAGGACATAATATTATGAAAGTAGGAGTTATCGGTGTGGGGTATCTTGGCAAATTCCACGCCCAGAAGTATGCTGCAATAGAGGGAGTTGAACTTGTCGGAGTCGCTGATGTTGACACTGTTGCTGCTGAGAGTGTTGCCAAGGCGAATAATTGTGCGGCCTTTAGCGATTACCGTCAATTGTTAAAAGAGGTGGATGCCGTATCCGTTGTTGTTCCGACCAGCCAGCACCATGCGGTAGCATTGGACTGTATCGAGGCGGGGGTGGATATGCTCATGGAAAAGCCCATCACCACGACATTAGAAGAGGCTGATGATATCATCGGCAGGGCTGCAGAACGTGGCCTGATCCTTCAGGTAGGGCATCTGGAACGCTTCAATCCTGCGGTGCAGGCCATGGAACCGTCGCTCACTACGCCGATATTTATCGAAAGTCAGCGTATTTCCACTTTTAAGAGTCGTGGCGTGGATGTGGATGTGGTCCTTGATCTCATGATCCATGATATTGATATCATCCTCAATATCATTAAGTCTCCGTTGCAGACCATTCATACAGTGGGGGCACCGGTTGTTACCGATTTTACCGATATTGCCAATGCCCGGCTTATTTTTGAGAACGGGGCCACCGCTAATGTCACGGTGTCTCGGATTTCCAGAACCAATAGCCGTCGTATGCGTATATTTCAGCCAGGTGCCTTAATCCATGTGGATTTCGCCAACCGCAAGGTGATGACTGTTAACCTCAAAAAAGGCGAATTTCAGGAAAATGGAATGCCTAAGCAGGATGTGGTGGTCCGCTCCTTTCCTGAGGGTGATGCTCTCAATTCTGAGATTATGCATTTTGTCGAGAATGTGCGCAACAGAACAAGACCTCTGGTCTCCGGTGATGAGGGGAGAAGAGCCTTGGACGTAGCCCTGCAGGTGATGAAACAAATCGGAGAACACCTGAAACTTGGGGTCTATGCCGAAATGATGTCGGCAGAAAAATGAAAATAACATTACCGGCACTGGTAACCTCTAACTCATGAACAACAGGGTTATGATCATTGCCGGAGAGGCTTCCGGTGATCTGCACGGGGCACGACTGGTAACAGCCATGCAGGCGTGCAGGCCCGAACTCTCTTTCTGCGGTATGGGCGGCCGGGAACTTGCTGCAGTCGGAGTAGAGATCCTCTTTGAGGCCAAGAAAATTGCGGTGGTGGGAATAGCCGAAGTCTTTTCCCATCTTCCGGATATCCTTACAGCCAGGAAAATTCTGCGAAAATCCCTTGCTCAGGAACGGCCTTCACTGCTTATTCTCATCGATTTTCCAGATTTTAATCTCATGCTTGCCAAGTTTGCCAAAAAACTTGGCATTCCTGTTTTTTACTATATCAGTCCTCAGGTCTGGGCCTGGCGCTCAGGAAGAGTCAAGACTATCAGCCAGCGAGTGGATCGGATTGGGGTGATTCTTCCTTTTGAGGAGGAGTTCTTTCGCAGTCGTGGAGTTGCTGCCGACTACGTGGGGCATCCGCTTCTTGATTCTGTACACAGCTCCACCAGTCGCGAGGAGTTTTGTCGGAATCATGGTATTGATCCGGAACATATCTGTATAGGTCTTATGCCCGGCAGCAGGAAGAAGGAGATATCTTCCCTCCTGCCTACTTTGCTGCAGGCTGCCCAACGTTTAAAGGAAAGGAGTGCCAAGCGATTGGTGTTCCTTCTCCCTCTGGCCTCCACTGTGACTGAAGAAGAGATCAGGTCTAACGGCCTTGATGAGTTCGGCCAGGGCCTTGATGTTCGTCTTATCAAAGAAAAACGACATGATATGATGGCTGCCTGTGATGCCGCTGTCGTTGTCTCCGGCACCGTTACCCTTGAGCTTGCCATCCTGAATACGCCCATGGTGGTGGTATACAAAGTCTCACCCAGAACCTATTTCCTGGGAAAACTCCTCGTCAATAAAGAGATTAAACATTTTTCTCTGGTTAATCTCATCGCCGGCAAAGAAGTTGTTCCTGAATTACTGCAGGAAGAAGTCACCCCGGAGAGGATCGACACAGAACTCTCTTCCATCCTTTTTAATTCAGAGCGTAGAGAAGAGATGCTGCAGGGACTTTCTTACGTACAGGATTGCCTTGGCAAGCCAGGGGCCTCAGATAAGGCAGCCCAACTGGCACTCAGCCTGCTGCATTGATTTTCCCACCAGATATTATTTTGGCGGTTCGGCATCTTTTTTCATATCAAGAATCGAGGCAAAAAAAGAAGGGCTAAGATCAGCAGGGATCTGATAGCAGTGTTCCTTGCTGTCAAATGGTGACAGGAAGCTGAGTCTCCAGGCACAGAGACGGAGCGTGGAGTGCTTCTCCTTGAGCAGACTGCGCCCATACTTTGAATCCCCGAGGATGGGATGGCCCCAGTCAGCCAGGTGTCTGCGAATTTGATGTAGTCGCCCGCTGTGCAGGCGGATGTTCAGAATAGAACTCGTTGCCGATTCTCCCGGGTACGCAGTCAGAATTTCGGTACAGGCCTTTTTACCGTCAAGAGAACCTGTTAACTGTTGGCCCTCTTCCGGGAGTTGCGGATTTCCCCACACCTCTGCAAAGTAGTTCTTCTCGATTTTGTTTTCCTGAAAGAGTTGTGACAGCAGTCGTGCTGCATTGGAGCTGTGTGCCAGTAATATCAAGCCCGATGCTTCGCGATCCAGACGATGGATCAGCCTGAATTTCATATGTTGCATCTGTTTTTCTGCCAGATGGAGCAGGGAGCAGTGGTCACCGTAACGCGTTCCCTGGCTGAAAAGCCAGGGCGGTTTGAACCAGACACTGTATTCCCGTGTCTCTTCTAAACAATGAGGTTCGGGCGGAGTCAGGGCCAGTATCTTGGGATCGTAAAAGAGCTGAACCCTGTCGCCTGCATTGAGCATGAACTTTGCTTTGCGGATGCGTCGTTCCTTGGCACCCTCTCGCGTGAGCCAAACGGCACCCTTGGACATGGCAACCTTGATTCTGGATTTGGGGAGCCCGCTTGCATCTGCCAGCATCTGACAGGCAGAACCGGTCAGCGCGGCTGTAAGACTGCAATGCAGAGATTTTGGTGTCGTGTTTTCATTCATCATTATTTGCCAAAATTACAGACCGGATATTGACACTGTTTGCAATTGCGGCAGAGTCCGCCGTGTCCCATCCTGGCGAATTCTTCACGACCTATGCTTTCCCCGGTAAGGATTCGCGGCAGGACGAGATCAAATACTGTGATCTTGTGAAACATACCGCAGGCCGGTAATCCCAGCACCGGAATGTCTCCGATATGACCGCTCAGGAACATGGCTCCCGGCAGGACGGGGGTGCCGTAATAGCAGTCGGTGGCCCCGGCTTTGGCGATGCCCATTCTGGTCACATCGTCAGGATCTACGGACATGCCGCCTGAGGTCACAATAAGGTCGGCACCTTTTTCAATACTTGCGCTAATGGCCTCGCTGATAGTATCGATATCGTCCGGGGCAAAGGTGACGCAGATGACCTCGGAACCCAAAGCCGTAAGTTTTTCCCGCAGTACCTTCTCAAAGCGGTCCTCAATTCTGCCGGAAAAGACCTCATTGCCGGTGATGACCAGTCCTGCCCTGGCTTTGCGCAGTTCTTTAACCTCGAGGACCGGGGTTGTCTGCTGGGCTATGACTGTGGCCTGTTCAACAATGTTCCGTTGTGAGATAAGTGGGATAAGGCGGGTGGCAGCAATGGTTTCTCCCTTTTTGACAGGGGTGTTGGTCTGCAGGGTGGAGCACATCACTTCACCCAGGAGGTTAAAGCGGTAGAGAGCTTCTTCGTTGACTTTAAGGAGTCCGTCACATGCAGCATGGATAGCTATTTTTCCCTCAACCGGCTCGGCAGAGAGTGTGGTGCCGGGACCGGCAAGGACGTCAGCAAGTAACTGGGCGGCTTCGTTTTCATGGATTTCTTCAGGACCGAGCTTGAGAACATAGATGTGTTCTTTACCCAGCCGTTTGAGATGTTCCACATCTTCTGCGCGGATAATATGACCTTTTGTAAAGGCCCTTCCCTTGAATTTGTCTTTTACTATTTCAGTGATGTCGTGGGGTAAAACCATTCCCACTGCCTCATCAACGGCAACTGTTTTTTTCATCTGTGTTCCTGTGTAACTAAATTGAGAAATCAATATGTCATACTCCTCGACTGATATCGGGCCAGAGAGCGACGTGGAGCTGGATTTGCAGTCGCACGGGCAGGCTATCTTCTAAGATCCAGGCAGCCAGATCAGGAGGCGCGAGTCGTCCCTGTACCGGGGAAAAGAGAAGCGGCAGCAACCCGATCAGTTCATGCTGTGTTACAAAATCCCTTGCCCAGAGGTAGTCCTTTTTGGAAGCGAGGACAAATTTTAGTTCGCATGATCCTCTTTTCCTCTGCAGTCGTTCTTTGATCAGGCGCATGTTGTCAGGGTGAAAAGAGTTGCTTGAACCGCTGTCAGGGCATTTGACATCCAGGATTGAAATAACACCATCTGGGATTCTGTCAATGGCTATGGAACCGTTGCTTTCAAGCAGTACTGTCTTGCCACGCTCAAGCAATCTGCTCAGCAGTTCAGGAGTATTCTCTTGAATAAGCGGTTCTCCCCCTGTTACCTCGACAAGACTACAGGAAAAGCGGTCAATGGCGGAGACAATGGATTCAATTCCCTGCAGTTGTTCTTCTGTCCAGGTATAGGTGGCGTCACAGTAGTTACAGCGCAGATTACAGCCACCCAGGCGGATAAAGACACAAGGGAGTCCTGCATATGAGGACTCACCCTGTATCGAATAGAAGATCTCGGAAATCTTAAGGTCGGACATTGGGTCCGTAAAAGATGAGTCCGGAGTTCTCGGTCTCCCATACTTCCACACTGTACAGGCTGTAGCGATCATGCAGTAATTCAGGCTTCAGCTGGTCAAAGAGGAAGGCAGCAATATGCTCGGATGAAGGATTTCGATCCTGAAAGGCGGGCAGTTCATTGAGATCCTGATGATCCAGTTCATCGACGATTGCATTGACTTTCTTTTTTAACACTTTGAAATCGATTCCCATACCCAGTTCATCTACTTCCGTTGCACGCACAGTAACTCGGATATTCCAGTTATGGCCATGCGGTTTTTCACAATTACCGGGATAGTCACGGAGGTGATGGGCTCCGGCGAAATGGGTTTTTACAAAAATGTCATACATGTGTTGGTCTCCGTTGCAGGGCTTGGTCAGGGTGCCTTTCTCTATGAAAATAATCAGAGAAATTCACTGCAAACCTTGAAAATATATCAGGTTAAGTGTTAAAGTTTATGATTCCTGTGGGACATAATTCAATTCTGTCCTCAGCTGACTGAGACTAAAGTGTTTTGTTTCGATAAGGTGGGCTCGTTTCGTGATGAAAACCTTACCGTTGTCTTAGTGAAAATTCCCTATTGTAGCAAAAAAGGAGCTAATACGCATGGCCTTTATCGCACCCCTCCGGGGCGTTTCTTTCAACGTGGAAAAAGTGGGCAGTCTTGATGATGTCGTCACTCCGCCATACGATGTGATCAGTGAAAACGCCGTTGAGTCTTATACGGCCAAAAATCCCTACTCCATGATCCGTCTCGACATTACCAAGAATCCAGGTCCTGGCTCCGAGGGTGATTCCCGGTATCAGGATGTCGCTGATCTTTTTCATCAGTGGCTGGATCAAGGTGTTCTGCTTCGTGATCATCAACCGGCCCTCTATCTCTATACCGTTCAGTATAAGCATCCTTCCGGAAAAATGCTCACTAGAAAAGGAGTCGTTGCCCAAGTGAGACTTTCTGAGTTCGGAGAAGGGGTGGTGAAACCTCATGAAGAGACTTTTGCCTCTGTTATCAGCGATCGCTTGCGGCTGCTTGACACCACCAAGGCCCAATTCAGTCAGATTTTTTCTCTCTATTCCGATGAGGAAAATCGGGTTCTCGATATTCTCGAAGCAGCCAAAGAAGAGGAACCCATGGGTCGGATTACTGATGGAGACGGTTGTATCCATTCCCTGTACAGGATAACGGATGGGGCGGTTATCATGCAGGTCCAGGATTTTTTCATGGACAAGTCGCTGTATATTGCTGATGGCCATCATCGCTATACCACTGCTCTTGCCTACAGGCGATTGCAGCGGGAACGCAAAGAACATTTTTCCGAGAAAGACCCGGCCAACCATATCATGATGTATCTCTGCCCCATGCAGGATCCGGGGTTGTCGATCCTGCCCACGCACAGAGTTCTGAGCTGGCCCGGGCGACTGACCATGGATGAACTCCGTGTGCGTCTCGATTCCTGGTTCATTCTCGAAGAGATCAGTGGCGGCAGCCGGGAGGTCCTTCTTGCTGAAGTCCTGGGCAGGATGGATGAGGAAGCACGTAGCTCTTCAGGAAAGGTTTCCACTTTGTTTGGCGTCTATCATCCGGGCGAGGATCGTTGTTTTCTCCTGACTATGAAGGCAGAGGCCAAGGATCTGATGGCAGATAAGCCTGATCAACTGAAGGAGCTGGACGTGGTGGTGCTTTCTGATGTGATTATCAATCATGCATTGGAACTTGATCATCACCGTTGCGAAGAAGAGAACCTGATTCACTATTACAGCGATCCGGACGAGGCCATGGATGTGGCGGTCAAGGAATGCAACGAGAACAACCAGGTAACACCACTGCTCTTTGTCATGAATGCCACTCGCATCAAGCAGGTCAGGGAGGTGGCTGATGAAAAGCTGATCATGCCCCATAAATCCACCTATTTTTATCCCAAGATCATGACCGGGCTCCTCTTTAATATGCAGGTAGAAGGTGAACAGGTAGAGTAATCGTCCACTGGTCCCCCCTCTTCGCTCGACCAGTCAGATTTATATAGCTCTGGCTATAGATTCACCTGCCTGGTCGAGCAAATCTGTGGCCCTGGTAAGCACTTTTAGTGTAGAAAAATGGTAACATAAGTTGTTTTCTACCTCCCTTGAACTGTTATAAAATAGAAAGGCTTGGCTGAATCGGAACAGATAAACGAATCCATGAAGAGAAGCCGCGATACCCTCTTTGACGGGAGTCTGCATTGTCTGCAGCATAGGGATGGCTATCGTTTTTCTCTGGATGCCGTGCTCCTTGCCCATTTCGTTTGTCCCGGCAAGGGTGAAACGATTCTGGATCTCGGTGCCGGATGCGGAGTGGTGGGGCTCATCCTGCTTCACCGGGCTTCAGAGCGCATCCGGTCTTTGCTCAGTTTTGAGTTGCAGCCCGAACTTGTACAACTGACCCGGGAAAATATCCGTCTCAACCAATTTGAAGCGAAGATGACGGTGGTGGAAGGGGATTTGCGTAATATTCTCAGCCATTGTGGCCCGGAATCCTTTTCCACCGTTGTCTGCAATCCGCCTTTTTACACCATTGGGAGTGGGAGGCGATCTGTAAATGACCAGGCACTGATTGCCAGACATGAGATCGCTTGTACACTGCCTGAGATCCTCGCCGCCGCCGCTGCCGTTGTCAGAAATAAGGGCAGGCTGGTGATGATCTATCCCGCAGAAAAAGTGGGGACCCTGCTTGGCCTGCTGCCGCAGCAGCGCCTGACTGTCAAACGGATGCAGCTTGTTTACTCCTATCCGGAACCGCCAACCAGTGCACGTTTGCTTTTGCTGGAGGTCGTTAAAAATGGAGGGGAGGGGGGAGAAGTCCTGCCGCCGTTTTATATCTATAGTCATAAGGACGGTGATTACAGCCCTGCCATGCAGCGGCAGTATGCAGGAGACTGGACCTATTCCTGAGTAAGCGCAGAAAGTAACAAATCCGTTTACTTTTATAATTCTGCAGAGGAACATTTTATAATGTTGGCAATGATCCATAGTGGCGCAGTGCAGGGTGTGGATGGTCTCTCAGTGATGGTCGAGGTGGACCTGGCCAGAGGTCTGCCGATGTTTACCACTGTCGGGCTGCCGGACGGAAGTGTGCGGGAGAGCAAGGAGCGGGTTAAGGCAGCAATCAAGAATTGCGGTTATGAATTTCCGGCAAAGCGAATAACCGTAAATTTGGCACCGGCCGACATCAAGAAAGGAGGCGCGGGCTTCGATCTGCCCATTGCCCTTGGTATCCTCACTGCATCAGGACTCTTTGCACCTGAAAAACTTAAACAGTACTGTGTCCTTGGTGAACTCTCTTTAGATGGTGCTGTCCGTCCGGTTCCAGGGGTTTTGCCTGTCGCCCTTAATGCCAGGGAACAGGGATTAAAAGGCATTTTGGTACCAACTGCTAACCGGCTAGAAGCTGCAGTTGTTGGCGGTATTGAAGTGATTGCAATTGATAGCCTTCACCAGGCCGTGGATTTTCTTGCAGGGAAAATCGAATGTTTTCCTACAGAACTTGATCAGAGTGATCTTCTGGTCTCAAATGCAATCTACAATGTGGATTTTCAGGAGGTAAAAGGCCAGGAACATGTGAAACGGGCCCTTGAGATCGCAGCCTCCGGCGGTCACAATGTTCTACTTAAAGGCCCGCCGGGATCAGGCAAGACCATGCTGGCTCGTAGACTTGGGACTATTCTGCCTGATATGAGTTTTGAGGAGGCCCTGGAAACCACTAAAATCTACTCCATAGTCGGTAAACTCAATGCCGATACGCCCCTGATTGCCAGACGGCCTTTTCGTGCCCCGCATCATACCATTTCCGATGCGGGTCTCATCGGTGGTGGTCAGAACCCTCGACCCGGAGAGGTGTCACTGGCACATAATGGAGTCCTCTTTCTCGATGAACTGCCAGAGTTTAAAAAACATGTTCTGGAGGTCTTACGCCAGCCCCTGGAGGCTGGAGATGTCTCCATCGCCAGGGCCAATCAGACACTGCAATTTCCTGCCCGTTTTGTCCTGGTTGTGGCGTCAAATCCATGTCCCTGTGGGTATTACGGTGACGTGAAGAGGGAATGTAACTGCACCCCCCAGCAGATTCAGCGCTATACCGCCAAGGTTTCCGGACCGCTTCTGGATCGCATTGATCTCCACCTTGAGGTTGGAGCCGTTCCTTTCAAAGAGATCAATGATGAGCGCCAGGGGGAGTCTTCTGCCAAGATCAAGCAAAGGGTGGATGCAACCAGAAAGGTGCAGGAAGTGCGATATGGTGAAAACAAGAGAATCTACTGTAATGCTCAGATGGGACCAGGGGAAATTGAGCACTATTGTAAACTGGACGATCAATGTATACGACTTCTTGAAAAGAGTGTTGAGAGGCTGGGCCTTTCCGCCCGCGGTTATCACCGTATCTTGAAGATAGCCAGAACTATCGCTGACATGGACGGCCGTGAACGGCTGGAACTCTCTCATGTTGCGGAAGCGGTGCAATATCGGAGAAATGGGTGATAAATTCACCAAAAATGTATTGCCCGTTGGTATCAGTCCTTTCAATTTGATTGATCCCGAATCGTTTAGGTACCTGAGGTTGAATCAAAAGTTCTTCCTCACCACTGTTGATCCAGAAAAATCTGTTAACATCATAAGTCGCCGATTTAATGTCGTTCATTGCATGTTTTTGAGCATCGGAGGACTTTTGGTCAATTCCGGCACCAGTCGTGTCGGACGTTGGCCGGAAAATTTGGGGGTTGTTGTCAGCACTGCAAAATAAACGATCCTGATAAGCTGAAAATATCGTTTTTTTCGTGATAGAGGTCTGTGGTTATTTGCTTCCGAACCCTCGAAAAGTAAAAGGAATCACTGTGAGCAGCAAAACAATACAATATAGGCGGATCTGGTTGTATTTCTGGTTAACTCTTGTTAATTTCCCAAATTCAGATCGTTGTATTGCTTGACACAAGCATTTTGATCTGTTGCACCTGTTTGAAATTATACAAATAAAATATCTCATGCACTTGTTGTAGGTATATAACAGTCAACTTCAATGGAGATGGACCAATGGGACTGCGGACAAAGACCAAAGCATTTCTTCTGAAAGCCCTGACAAGCAAAGAGGTTCGTGAAGATTTTGCCCGATGGGAAAGTCTGTATGGCTCTTTTGATCAGGGAGAATATGAAAAATTCTTTTTCGGAGATCTCCCCAGTGAATCCTGTATGTACCATGGAGAGATCATTAAATGGGCAACGGATCTCCACCCTGAATGTATCCTTTTTGCCGGCGAGAATAAAGAGACCGCGAGTCGGTTGCAAAAGATCATTCATGCCGGAAAAGTGTTTACAACCGGATTGGTCGATACCGATTTTATGTGGGATTTTGAGAAGAATGCCCCTGTTGTGGAAGAGAAGTTCGATCTGGTTATCAGTCAGGCGATTTTAGAGCATCTTTTAAACCCATATAAGCATTTGGAAGATTTAAGTAATATCCTTCAGAAAAACGGACATCTCATCGTGCATACTGTTATGCCGGGCTTTCTCTATCACCGTTATCCCATTGATGCAGTCAGATTTTTTCCAGACTGGTTTGAGGAGGTAGCGTTAAGAATGAATCTGAAAGTGGTCAGAAAGAGGATCAGTGACACCCATATCTTTTATATGTATCAAAAAAGATAGGAAAATTCGGGAGGATCCATCTGTAACTCCACAACGTGAATTAGTTCTATTTATTTCCCAGTCCTCCATCAAAAAAAAGGCTGCTCGAATCAAGAACTGGAAATAAAAAAAAGAGTCCTCTCGCAATGCGGGGGGACTCTTTAAAAGTGGCCAGTAGAAGATGTAACTTGAAGTTTCACTGTATTTCTATACAGGTTGTTTGTGTTGTTCTCAATTCTTGTAACATTATCAAAATATTAAGGGGGATGAAAAAATATTTATTGAGAGTTTCCTCTCTGGGCAAATCTTGGCTAACGCTGATTTCCTGCTTTGACCTTGCAAAAATGTTTGAGGATAGCTATCTCAGCACAAACGTGACATTGTCCACTGTTATACTGGTAGCCATGGCCTTGATTATGCCGCTATCACAGAGAAATTCGTAGTAGTCAATGGAGACGTAATCGCCATCTGCTAGACAGACATCTTTTTGGTTACACAGGTAGTTGAAACTTATACCATAAACATCAGTGGTGTTGCCTTCACTGTCGAGGACCGTGACTACATTGGGCTGGTATGAGATTGAATCAATGGTTCCTTCCACAGTATAGGTGGTGTCTTTTCCACCTTTTGCGCTCACGTTCTGTACGGCGAAGAAAGTCATTGCAACTGCCAGGATTACAAATACTATCTTGATAGTACGTTTCATGATTATCCTCCATAGGTTGTAGCTTTTTTCTGTTTTTCTCCGGCCAGCTTATGCCCATCCCTTCTTTCCTTGCCTCATAAAAATCAAACGTATAACTTAGCTAAAGGTTACAGCTTTTATATCTTTCCTTCAGTCAGAAATAGACCTCCTATTCTTCGAATAGGAGGTCTATTATGATTCAGTTAACTGGACGAATTCTCACGGAGCTTCTTCCCATTGCTGTAACGTAAGTTATAGACAAATGGATATTGGACCCTTATTTCTTTCTAGAGTTATGATTGAAAGTGCTGTTTGAGGAGGACTTGAAAAAAAATGAGGTATCCTGCTGCAACAAATCCGCCAAGATTAAATTCCAACAAAAAGAGGAGACGTCATGAGTAAGAATAAAATCATTTCATTTGTAATAACAATCACAAATGAATACGACCTGATACGATCAACAGCGTTCACGAGAGCCGCTTATACGCTGTAGTTATATTGCTGCTGATGTTTGGATTTTTCTCAGTCAAATCTTGATCAGTTCTGCAGCAGCTACTCAGAACTAACTCTGCTTGTGTATCAGAACGATGCTTTTCAGCACATGATTATGTGGATCATATGAGATTTCAGCGAGAGTTAGCGACTATTTTTCAATGGCCAATATTCATGCCCTGTATTGTATTATCGAAGCGGGTAAAAAATGACAGGCAAATCCCTATAACGGGGTATTAAAATTAGCGTAACGCCGAAGGGAATAACAGTGGGTTGTATCACGATCTTACAACATATGGAAATCGTGGTTTGTCCCTCATTGTTACTATATTATTTTAAACCGTTAATGGCCATGCCGTGGTCGCTGACCATGTAGGGATTTGCCGTTTTCACATCTAGCGTCCTAAAGAAAACTTCCGTCTGGATAACCGTCACCGGAATTCGGAGCCGCTCCATCCAGACCATAATCACCTCCCATTGCCACATTTAGGTTTGCGGCCATATAAAGAATAAGAAAGATCAACACGATCCATTTCCGCATATATTGCCTCCTTTTGGCAAAAAGTTATAATTGTCTTCCATCTTAGGAAACGGTTGTTGAAGGAAATGGTTACACTGGCGAGGCAAAAAAGGAGGAGCCAAGTCTTTATTTATTTTATTCTGATTAACATTCCCTGCATTGAGTAAGGTGTTAATAGCATCAGTCTCAACATATTTTTGCTAACTAAAACAAATTATTATCGTCACGATCAGAGCTGAGAAAAAACAGTGAAACAGTTTCTGGCTTTTCTTCCGGATTAAAAGAGCGACCTTGTGTTTAATGATTGGATTGATAAGATGCAATATGAGGGTTATCTCCTCTATTTTGTTTGTCGCTGATACAATTGTTAACATCCGTAAGCTTCACTTTTACGAGCCTGGTCTCCGATCAGGTCCGGACTCGTTCAGTAACTCTTATCAAGGAGAGGTGTTATGAAAAAAAATACCATGGTTACCCTGATCATTTTTCTTCTGCCTTTTTTTTTGGCAGGCGTTTCAACTGCTGAAAGCGAACCTGATGTTGAGTTACTTCCTACAATCACCCTTACTGTTCCGGAAAATAAAGCACATATCCAGTATCTGGGTCTTAAGGGGGAGCCGGGTACACCGTTTACCCTCGATGAAATTGATGCCGACATACTGATGATTGAATTGTTCAGCATGTACTGCCCTTACTGCCAACAGGCCGCTCCGACTGTTAATGAACTCTATAAAAAAATGGAACAGAGCAAGCGGCCGGACTTGAAAATTGTGCTCATCGGCATTGGTGCTAATAATACCAATCTTGAGGTTGATACCTTTCGCAAAGGTTTTGATATTCCCTTTCCTCTTTTTTCCGATCCGGACATGTTGATATACAATGCTCTTGCCGGCGCAGGGACCCCAGGATTTATCGCATGCAAAAAAGATGGAGAAAACAATGTTATCTTCTTCAGAAAATCAGGTGGATTTACTGATCACGCTGAGTTCTTTGAAACTCTGTTGAAGCGTGCCGGAGTGAAAGAGGACGACCATGTTCGCTAGCATTGCAGTCTCAGTGTCGGCCGTCCTGATCATCCTTATGCCTGCTGATATCATCCAGGCCGATGAGCTGAAAAATTTTCGAGAACTCATTTTTGTTCCAGAAACTCTCAAGCCAATTGACAGCGAATTGAAGATTAAGGTCGGGGACGCGGCACCAGACTTTATCCTGCCTTCAATTCAGGGGGAACGGGTGAGCTTGAGCCAGTTTAAAGGCAGGAAAAATGTTGTACTCTCCTTTGTCCCTGCAGCCTGGACACCGGTTTGTTCCGATCAATGGCCCGGCTATGTTTTTGCCAGACAGCTGTTTGAGGTGCAGGATGCCATCATTTTAGGCATAACGGTGGATAACATTCCAACGCTCTATGCGTGGACCAGGCAGATGGGAGATGTCTGGTTCCCGGTTCTTTCCGATTTCTGGCCTCACGGAGTTGTGGCTGACAGCTATGGTGTCCTTAGAAGCGACGGAACCACGGAGAGGGCGCTTATCATAATTGACAAAGAGGGCATTGTCCGCAATATAAAGGTCGAAGACATAAATGTCAGGCCACCTCTCGATTTCATCGTCACATCGCTGAGTCAGCTCAACAAGGAAAAAAAGAGGTTCTGATTAAGGGCTATCTTGTTTTTTGGATGGTGTTCTTATTTTGAGAGGAGGAGATGGAGGATAGGCGTGAGTCCATTGGTGTCTGCAGGTGTTGATATTTCACCTCCTTCACTGGGGGGGGGCGGAAACACATTTTCGGCAAAGTCGCCGATGTAATTACCAGGCGGGTTGTACTGGCACACCCAAACATTAGACATGTAGGGCCAGTCATTGCCACAGCCTGTTGCAAAGCCGCAGCCAATTTCTGTAGTTCCTTTCCAGACAACCTGGGTGAAGTGCCCGGTTTCAGAACTAAAACCCGGGTTGTTGTAATCATAGAGCGGTTCTTCATCGTACCACATCCGGACGACTTTGCTCTCTCCCATATCATATGTTGCCCAGGCCAGGTTTTCACCATAAGCGGAGCCTGAATGAGCGGAAGGACAGGTGTCGGCATAGGCCTGGGCACTGGCAGCAACTGTTGCGGACCAGGCCAAGGGAGGCACACCGTGCAGTGTGCGGTAACTGTTATGGGCTTGCAGCCATCCCTGGATTTCTGTCAGAGAGGCAGCTGTGGCAGATGTTGACCAGAAAAGGACCAGTGTGACTCCCAGCAGGTTGAGCCTTTGTGAAGATATGGTATGTTTTTTTTCTTGTTGCATGATGGCAAGGGGTGAGATTGACTCAGCTTTCAGTCTGATAGCACTGATAGAAAATAGACACAGCCAGAATGGATTGACTCCTGCGTTCATGGCAAGAATAACTTCGGGAAAATATTTATAGGGCAATTAGATCCTAGTCTGAGCAAAATTGTCAATTCCTTTTCCCTCAGCATAATCAGAAAATATCACTATTCAGCGGCAAGTACCATTGTCATGATAAACAAGTGGTAAGAACTAAGCTCTTACCGAATATTATTTTCTATAAGAGTATCAGTATGTAGGCAACGTGAAAACAGGGTGATGTCTTGTTTTATTTGAGAAGTGGCATTTTTTGTGATTTTGGGGAATACCTTTTGAAATAACTTGATTTTTTGTTTGGCTTGCTGCTAGCATACGAGGGGAGAATAAAACTTAAATCTTAAAAAAAAGGGGAAGAGTAATGAGCCAGTTAACGCTTTCTGCAGGTCTGGTCATAGGCCTCACAACATTGGCGGCACTGCCTGTCAGTGCAGGCACCAACAGCATTAATGTTGAACCGGTGGAAGTCATCACCGGGGTGGCCAGAGCCCAGTTGATGATTGGTGTCGAATCCTGGTCAGGCGACAATACGTACCAGATAGGGAACCCGGTGCAATGGTTTGATGGCACAGTTGATCAAGGTTATTTTCCATTCAGTGAGCTTGCTTTTCCACTGGATATAGCCATGGCGACAGCACGGGCCAATGTGGAATTTTATGATACCTGGATGTTCATGGCCTCCGTAAAAAAGAATATCACGGATCCCAGTGATCAGATGATTGATAAGGACTGGATCACAGATTCAAACCCCAATCAACTTGACGTTTATTCCAATAGTAATATTACTGATTTTGATGGATATGAGTTCGATTTCAGTTTGAAATACAAATTCCTACAAGGTGATAACTGGTCACTAAATGGTGGTGCTGGATATCTCTATCAGAACTGGCAGTATGAGGCATCGGTTGTCAGGCAGTACTCACCATCCGGTATGGAAGGGTTTGACTATGTGGGTGATGGCAGTCCCGCAATTCGTTACACACTTGAGTATAATATTCCCTACTTACAGGTGGGTGGTAAGGTCAAGCTTGGCAAGCAGTTCAGTCTGCTCTCCAATATCAGTTATTCTCCCTGGGTGGATGCAGAAAATGTTGATCAGCATATGCTCCGTTACAAGGTGAACAAAGGCAATCTGGATGGTTATTCATGGATGTTTAAGGTAGAGGGACAGTTTGACTTTACCGAGAACTGGTTTATGACCGCCTCATATGACTACAAGAAGATGAAAGTCGATGGTACTATGGCTGCAGAGTTTGCAAGTTTTTATGAGTATATCTATGGTGTTGTTCCAAACCACACAGTATGGGAAGAGATAGAGTCAGAACAACATGCCTGGGCTGTCAATGTGGGATATCTCTTCTAATGCCATATAGGTATTTTTTGCTTATCCGTGAATAGAAAATAAAATTCTGATAATAAGTATAAGGGTTATTGGTTAACTGTTGACTGTTGCTACCCCTTAAAAACTTACAGAAAAGGGTCCTTTCAAGCAGATATTCCTGGATAGAGCTCTTTGTTAAAGGCGGAAGATGCTTGTTGCATCTTCCGCCTTTTTGTTTTTCCTGTAAGAGGGAATTTATCCTAAAAAATGGTTCCTTATTACGCTCCCCTTGTCTGTTTGAGCGATGTGGAAAGCCGCGCTTGCGGCTGAAATCGTTTCTACAGATTGTCGTCGCCAGGTGCTTTTTTATTAGCAGTGACCAGGGGGGGAACCAAGCCCGCCATCTCATTTATCGGTTCAGGCCGATTGTTGTCAATAGTGTATAGATCAGTAACCAGACCACCGTATACAGGAGGTACCAGCGGTATCCCTTGTGTTTCCTTTGCAATAGGGCGAGGCTAAGAAGTAAAGAAGAGGGAAAGAGGAACCCAGCGAGAATAGGGGGGAGGTATATCAGGAGTTCCTGCAGACCCAGGAAAAACCATGGCCCGGAGATATGGAAGACTCCAAGGTGCTCTGGTTCAAAAGGGGCGGCAATAAAGAGAGAGAACAGCAGGGTGCCGATGGTCAGCGGGAGGTGCTGGGAAAAAGAAACCGTATATTTTTTTATATGAAACCAAGCCAACCATCCCCAGAAGATACCAAGTCCGATTATATGATTGACGTATATCCTTTTCATCCCATTATCGGAGATGGAGAAAAAAAGGTCATTTATTGGTTGTCCTATGAAGGGGAGGTCAAGAAGTATGGCCTCTGCTATCAGGCCGGCTGAAGATCCGGTACTGTCGCCGCGCAGAATGTATCCGGTAAAAAGGAGAAGCAGACCTATCGGAAGGGTGGCGGTCAGTTTGATCCATTGTTTCGTGGAATAGGTCTGGGCCTGCTCAAATACAGCTATCATGTGGACAATGGAAAAGAGGAAAAAGAGCTGACTGGAATAAAAATGCAGTGAACGGAAATAAGCCCCGAAAGGAACCAGGAGATCCATGGTTGATATTGAATAGAGGGGTGTTTCCGGGCTATACTGCAGTGCAACAACTACTCCGGATAAAACAGAAATGTAGAGTGAGATGAGTGACCAGCCCCCCCATCGAATTTCTCTGAATATCTTTAGGATGGCTGTCACTGTATTCCGGATATCAAATGCTGACAATATAGCCGCCATCGTCTTTTAACTTTTCCACTTTGTAGCGAAGCAGTTCTTTTTCGGCTGGACCATGCAGGACCTTTCCCTCAAGTGAAAAACGACTCTGGTGGCAGGGGCATTCCAGTATCCCATCTTTTTCCCGATAATTGATGGTGCAGCCAAGGTGGGTACAACGCCTGGAAAGAGCCCATGTTTTTTCACCATTGTCAAAAAGGATATAATCCGCTCCAAGGTGAAATCCTCCGATGGGTAATGGCGCAGGGATTTCGACAATCCTGGGTTTACGCGGAATAGAATATCCCAAGAAACGGAAGAGCGGATAGAGGGCGGCAAGGCCTGCACAAAAGAAAAGAAAACGTCGCCGTTTTCCGTGCGAGTGAATTGTGTTTGTGTTTACTGGAGGTGTCATCAAAGAGTCGGAGAGCGAAGTCAAGATTTGGCGAACGCTGCCTTTAGATGTCGATTGACATGTTCCGGCACCAGATCGCTGACATCTCCACCATGCCTGGCAGCATCTTTGATGATAGATGAACTGATATATATCCAGCGAAATCCTGGCATGAGAAAAATAGTATCTACTTCCCGTTCCAGCTTTTTGTTCATGAGGGCGAGCTGAAATTCGTAGTCAAAGTCTGAAACAGCTCGTAAGCCGCGGATTATGGCCTTTGCTTTTCTTTTTGCTGCATATTTCACTAAAAGTCCAGAAACACCAGTGACTTCTATTCGGGAATAGTCGTCAGGGAAACATTGCCTGGCCATCTCCAGCCGTTCTTCCAGTGAGAAAAGAGGGGTTTTTCCCGGATTAATGGCAATGGCAATGACGACCTTGTCAAAAATGTTCAACGCGCGGTCGATGATGTCCAGATGTCCCATGGTAATGGGATCAAAGGTTCCAGGATAGACAGCGAGGGTTTTTTTTGATGGAGGCATGATAGTTTAAATATTAGAGTGCTGCCTGATCTCTTTCGGCGTGTAAAACCAGAAAGCAGTGTCACCGTAACGTCTGTGGTCTGAAAGAACAAGATGGGAAAAGGAGTCGGGTAATACTTCTCCGCTAGTCTCCTCGGCAATGATTAGTGTGTTTGGCCCACAGAGGTCGCTATTGTTAATGTTTTCCAGTGTTTCTTTGGCAAGCCCCTTACCATATGGCGGGTCCAGAAAAATAAGATCAAAAAATGGCGGAGCAGGGTTTTTTCTGAATTTCAGGTTCAGGCCGCGGCGGAGATCGTGTTTGATAATGATAAGTGCCTCTTGTAGAGAAGGGTCCATGTTCTGCAGGCAGAGTGAACAATTTTTTCTAATCAGCTCTAGTGCCTTACCATGATGATCCACAAAAACGACCTGTCTGGCGCCTCTGCTCCAGGCTTCAAGGCCCAGTGCCCCGGTTCCGGCAAACAGGTCAAGGACAAGGGCAGAAACGATTCGCTCTCCGATGATACTGAATATGGCTTCTTTTGCCCGGTCTGCAGTAGGACGAATAGTTTTTGACTGGCCCGGAGAATAAAGGGTTCTTCCCCGAGCCTGGCCACTGATTATCCGCAATTATTTATATTTCCGAACAAAGGCCTCAGCGATCTGAACGGCGTTCAGGGCAGCACCTTTGAGGATATTATCAGACACAACCCACATGTTGATACCGTTGGCGATGGATTCATCTTCACGAATCCGGCCCACAAAAGTTTCAAATTTCCCGGCACAGTCTATGGCCAGAGGGTATTTTCCGTTTTCAGGGTCGTCCACCAGTTTTACACCAGGAGCTGTTGCCAGCAGTTCTTTGACCTCGGCAGCACTGATCTTGGTCTTGGTTTCGATGTTTATGGCCTCGGAGTGTCCATAAAAGACCGGTACCCGGACAGCGGTTGCCGTAACGCCGATGGAGGCATCTTCAAAAATTTTTCTGGTTTCGTTCACCATCTTCATCTCTTCCTTGGTATATCCATTTTCCATGAAAATATCTATCTGAGGAAGACAGTTAAAGGCTATTTGATGCGGATACACCGAGACTTCCATGGGTTTGCCGGCAGCATAGGCAAGAGCTTGGTTATGCAGTTCTTCAATAGCCTTGGCACCGGTTCCGGAAACGGCCTGGTAGGTGGAAACAACGATTCGTTTAATACCAACCTTGTCGTAGATGGGTTTCAGCGCAACCATCATTTGAATGGTGGAGCAGTTCGGATTGGCTATAATCCCGTGATTGGTATACTGGGCAATGGCATGACCGTTTACCTCGGGAACAACGAGTGGAATCTCAGGATCCATGCGATAGGCACTGGAGTTGTCGATAACTACTGCTCCCGCCTTGGCTGCTGCAGGAGCAAAGTCAAAGGAACGGGTTGCACCTGCCGAAAAGAGGGCGACGTCAATATCGGTGAAGGCGTCTTTGCTAAGCAACTGCACCTCAATTTCTTTATCTTTAAAAGTGATCTTCTTTCCAATAGAACGCTCTGAGGCGAGAAGCCGCAATTCATTGATGGGAAAGTCACGCCGTCTCAGTACGTCAAGCATGGCACCGCCTACTGCGCCAGTGGCACCGGCTATGGCAACATTATACTTTTTCTTATTATCACTCATTTTGTATCCTTATTCGTATTACAGGGGGAAATGTTTGTAACCTGAAAATGATAACATTTTCAGGGGATGTTAAATTGTAAAGAAAAAGAAACTAACAAATTTTTTCAGTGGGAGCAATATGCATTGTTTCAGGAATAAAAAAAGGCGAATCCGATTGAAACAACCGGATTCGCCTTTTTAAAAAAGAGAGGAATGGGTCAGCGATCCCGGTTTCGTAATGGCAGATTTGATTTTTTCATACTTCTGACTCTTTTGAAAAGGGCATGGCCAGGTCCCGAGAGCAGGTAGCCCAGGAACAGAGTGAAAATCATGATATGAGGTTCTGCTGCAATGAGCATAAAGAGCAGGAGAAAACCGACAAGGATCTGAAAGCGGTTTACCTTGATCTGAGGCACCTCTTTAAAGCTATAGTAGGTGTGTGTGGACACCATCAGGTAAGAAAGGATATAGACGAGTAAGAGCAGAGATATGTGTTTGACCTCGCCGGTAATCCCAAGAAAATTACAAAAAAGGATGGATGCAGATATCATGGCGGCAGCAGCCGGACAAGGTAGGCCAACAAAGTTTTTTGATGTTGAACCAACATCCTGAGAGTTAAAGCGGGCAAGACGTAACGATGTCATGGCCACATAGAGGAAGGCGGCCAGCCAGCCATAACGGCCATAGGGGTGAAGAGCCCAGAGAAAGACAACAACTCCAGGAGCAACACCAAAGGAGATCATGTCGCAGAGTGAGTCCAGTTCTACTCCGAACTGGCTTGTTGTTCCGGTCATTCGTGCCACACGGCCATCCAGTCCATCAAATACGGCAGCCACAAGAATAGCAACGGCAGCTGTCTTGAACTCGCCGTTAATTGCAGCAATGATTGCATAAAAGCCACAGAATGAACTGGCCAGAGTGAACATACACGGCAATGGGTAAAAACGATTGCTCATGTTTTGAGAATTATCTTCCATCAAATATACTCCAAAGAAGATGAAGGGAATTAATATCTACCTTTATATATTTATTGTATGTCTTTTTGAAATAAAAGCAAAATAAGAAAGTTTTTTTCGTTAGGAGAATGAAGCAAGTGCTGTTTCCCCGGCACGTACTTTCTGCCCGATTTTAACTTCAATTTTACTATTTATTGGCAGGTATAGATCCACACGTGATCCAAAACGGATGAGACCAAAACGTTTACCGCGCTGCACTGTGTCTCCAGGTTCGAGCCAGTTGATTATTCTTCTGGCAATAAGTCCGGCGACCTGAATAAAAACCATGCGCTCTCCGTTTTCTGTTTGCAGGATAGCGGCGCAGTGTTCATTGAGCAGTGCGCCTTTGTCACTGTCCGCAGAATAGAACTTGCCGGGTGTGTACCGGATCGCCTCAATTGTTCCATTAACCGGGATACGGTTGACATGAACATTGAAGACGTTCATGAAAATGGAAACTTTGATGACCTGCTGCTGCAGGTATTTATCATCAAACTGCTCTTCAATGATAATGATTTTTCCGTCTGCCGGAGAAAGCAGGGCATCAGGTGGAGCAGGGCTCATTCTCTCCGGATCACGGAAAAAAGCAACAATAAAGGTTGTCAGAAAAAGACAGGGCCAGGCCAGAAAATCATACCCAAGTATGGCTGTAATCAGGGTGATAAAGGCAGAAAAGCCAATGAAAGGATAGCCTTCCAGAGCAACAGGAATCCGGGGGGATGTCATAGTGTTTTTATATAGGAATTGAAGAAGTTATTACACGCCAAAAGCAGGTTACGACTCATGTCGCTACCTGCTTTTGGCGTGATCCGGCTTTTAAGTGTCAGGAACGACAGTCAGTTACCGGATTATTTCTTTGGGGCCCGTGCCATGGCAATGGTACCGGTACGGACGATTTCTTTGATCCCGATGGGACGGAGAATATCAATAACTGCCTGGATTTTTGACGCTGAGCCAGTAAGTTCCACGGTATATGTTTTGGGGCTGACATCGACGACTTTACCGCGAAAGATATCGATAACGCGTAAAACTTCAGCACGGGTTGATGCCTCGGCCTTGACCCGGATGAGAACCATTTCCCGTTCTACATATTCACTTTCACTGATGTCAGTGACTTTAATTACATCAATGAGTTTATGCAGTTGTTTGGTGATCTGTTCAATGATGGCGTTATCACCACTGGTAACCAGGGTGAGACAGGAGATGGTGGAGTCGAGGGTCTCTGCAACACTGAGGCTTTCAATGTTGAACCCACGGCCGCTGAACAACCCGGTGACCCGGGAAAGTACGCCCGGCTTGTTTTGAAGAAGGACTGATATCGTATGTTTCATCGGTTTATCCTGTACAAAAAATATGTTTATGAGGCACCCGCAGGTGCCTCAAAATTATAATGCAAGAAGACAGTGGTGTAAATCAGACCAGAAGCATTTCCGTGGTGGCCTTACCAGCAGGTACCATGGGGAAGACGCCTTCTTCTCTGGCGATACGGAAGTCCATAAGAACGACGTTGTCTATTGATAATGCCTCTTTAATGACGCTTTCCACTTCGCTGGTTTTCGTGGCACGAAGTCCAACAGCGCCATAGGCCTCAGCCAGGGCGACGAAATCAGGAGTTACTTCCATGACGGTTGCGGCATACCGTTTGTCATAAAACAGCTCCTGCCACTGACGAACCATGCCCAGGTAGTTGTTGTTCAGGAGACAGATTTTAACCGGGCACTTATACTGTTTGGCAGTGGCCAGTTCCTGAATGTTCATCTGGATGGAACCGTCACCGGCAACATCAATAACCATAGCATCAGGGAATGCCATTTTGGCACCAATGGCAGCCGGCAGGCCATAACCCATGGTTCCAAGACCACCGGAAGTAACAAGGCGTCTGGGTTTGCTGAATTTGTAGAACTGGGCTGCCCACATCTGGTTCTGGCCGACCTCAGTGGTGATGATAGCATCACCATTGGTCAATTCGTCAAGTTTTTCGACAACGTATTGAGGCTTGATGATTTCACCCTCATTCAGATAGGCCATGGGGTGTTTTGTGGTCCAATCTGCGATGGTCTCGAGCCAAGGTGCGTGTGTTGCCGCAACTTCTTCAAGGTTGTGTCCACAGGTGGTGAACCAATTGTTCATTGCAATGAGGGCATGTTTGCAGTCGGCGACAATAGGAATATCAACCGCCACATTTTTACTGATCGATGTAGGGTCGATATCAATATGGATGATTTTGGCGTGGGGAGCAAAGGCATCAACCCGACCGGTTACCCGGTCGTCAAAACGGGCACCCACAGCAATCAAAAGATCACTTTTGGCCACCGCCATGTTTGCGGTATAGCTTCCATGCATGCCGAGCATGCCCATGGAAAGGTCATTGCGGCCGGGAAAACCGCCCAGACCCATGAGGGTCATGGTTACCGGTATTTTCAGTTTGTTGGCAAGTTCGGTAAGTTCTTCGTTGGAATCGGAAAGAATTACTCCGCCACCAACATAGAGGACAGGCCGCTTGGCTTTCAGGATCTCTTTACATGCCTTTTCGATCTGTCCCATATGTGGTTCATAAGTGGGCTGATAGTTCTGCATGCGGATGGGCTTTTTCTCATCAAAATCAACCATGGATGCAACGATATCCTTTGGGAGATCAATAAGAACCGGGCCGGGTCGGCCGGTGCGGGCGATGTGGAATGCTTCACGTATGGTAGGAACAAGGTCTTCAGCCTTGCTTACCAGGTAATTATGCTTGGTGCAGGGCCTTGTGATACCGACAATATCAACTTCCTGAAAGGCATCGTTACCAATGAGCGGTGTCGGAACCTGACCGGTGAGAATGACCAGGGGGATGGAATCCATATAAGCTGTGGCAATGGCTGTTACTCCATTGGTGGCACCAGGGCCCGAAGTAAGAAGGGCAACCCCGACTTCACCGGTTACGCGGGCAAAGCCGTCAGCAGCATGTACGGCACCTTGTTCATGACGAACAAGAACATGAGTGATGTCAGAGTCGTAAAGGTCGTCGTAGAGGTCGATAACTGCTCCTCCGGGAAAACCGAAAATCGTCTTAACCCCTTCTTCCTTGAGGCATTTTATAATGGCAATCGAGCCTTTAAGTTTTTCCATGAACCCTCGTCCTTTCAATGTTGAGGTTTTTAGTGCATTATAGATAATTTTCTTGCTTTTAATGAAGATAAATTAAAAGTGAAATTATTATTATAATTACGGTCAACTGTTGAGACACCTATCCTTTAGGGTTTAGAAAAGTTGTCATCGGTACAGGCAACATCTGTTTGTCGAAAAGAATAAAATATATCTTTCAATGAGGTGGATGTCAATATGGAAGGTGTGACTGTTTTGCATACAAAGTAAAAAGCTTAGGAATTATGAGCAAAAAACACAAGATTTATTGCCAGGGGAATCGTTTTCCCGGGAAAAAGGTGCTTGACAACAGTCGATTCCAATGATTATCTATTGAGATCTTCTATTAAAAATATTTATAAAGAAAAATATCATGTGCAAAAAACATCTCCTAGCTCTCGTCCTATTGACCCTGTTTAGGGAATCGACTGTGGTAGAGACCGGAGAGTTGTGAAACATAGATTGTCATAGCAACAAAAATTCGTCAAGGGCCGCAGTGAGAAACTGCGGCCTTTTTCGTTTCAGGTCAGTTTCAAGCTTGTTCGGCACAGAAAAAAAGTAATTATTCAAGTGCATAAAAAAATCTTCATCAAACCTTGGAAGGTTACAGTGCAGGAGTCCTCCAAGTGTTTGCAGTCAAGCTCTTCAGCTATGTATGTCGGACGGCTTGACTGTGAACAGATGAAGTGATGCTGAATAGTTACAGAAAAGAGGAAAAGGTATGAGAGCAGAAGCAGTGAGAAAATACAGGCCTTATCCCGTGGTGGATCTTCCCGATCGGACCTGGCCGGCAAAAACAATAACTAAGGCACCGAGCTGGTGCAGCGTTGACCTCCGTGATGGGAACCAGGCCCTGATTCAACCTATGGATCTGAAGAAGAAGCTTGAGCTTTTTCAGTTGCTGGTAGATATCGGTTTCAAAGAGATTGAGGTGGGCTTTCCATCAGCATCACAGGTGGAGTATCAATTTACCAGAACTCTGATTGAAAATAAGTTGATTCCGGATGATGTCTTTATTCAAGTACTGACTCCTGCTCGAGAGCATCTTATTCAAAAAAGTTTCGAGGCCTTGAAAGGTGCAAAACGGGCGGTAGTTCATCTTTACAATTCAACTTCTACTCTGCAGCGGCGTGCTGTTTTTCAGATGAGTAGAGAAGAAATCATTGCACTTGCTGTCCAGGGCGCAAAGATTATCAAGGATGAGGCCGCAAAATATCCAGAAACTGATTTTCGCTACGAGTATTCTCCGGAAAGTTTTACCGGCACAGAACTTGATTTTGCACTTGCCATCTGTGAAGCGGTTATGAATGTGTGGGAGCCGACACCTGACAGACCTGTTATTATAAATCTTCCGGCTACAGTGGAGATGGCCACTCCTAATGTCTATGCTGACCAGATTGAGTGGTTTTGCCGGAATATGAAAAATCGTGACGCTGCTATAATCAGCCTGCATGCCCATAATGATCGTGGTTGTGCTGTTGCTGCAACCGAGCTTGCTCTGATGGCCGGCGGAGACAGGGTCGAGGGTACACTTTTTGGCAATGGTGAACGGACCGGTAATGTGGATGTTGTTACCCTTGCCCTCAATATGTTTACCCAGGGAATCGATCCCGAGTTGGATTTGCATGATATCAGCCGTGTGATCAGCGTGTCCGAAGATGTTACTGACATTCCGGTTCATGTTCGACATCCTTATGCCGGAGAACTGGTGTATACCGCTTTTTCCGGGTCGCATCAGGACGCAATCAATAAGGGAATAACTCTTTGCGAGCAGGATAAAGAGTGCAGGTGGGAAGTGCCTTATCTGCCGATCGATCCAACTGATCTGGGCAGAACCTATGAGTCGATAATCCGTATCAACAGCCAGTCAGGAAAGGGTGGTGTGGCCTATGTGATGGATAGAGAGTTCGGGGTGAAGATGCCAAAGGATATGCACCCGGAGTTCGGCGCCATTGTTCAGAACGTTACCGACAAGGTCGGCCGGGAAGTTCAGCTTTCCGAGGTTTGGGAGGCCTTTGAAAAAGAGTATTTGAAAATCCGCTCTCCTTATTCCCTGAAAAAGTTTAACGTTATCAAACGTCATATTGACCGCGATGAGCAGGGCTCCATGGCCGAGATTGAAGCCGTTATTGCAGATGAGGGTGTTGAAAAGACAATTGCAGCAAAGGGCAATGGTCCTTTGGACGCATTTTGTGAGGCCCTGCGCAGTCAGCTTAGCGGAGATTTTACCCTGTGCCAATATCATGAGCATGCCTTGACCAAGAGTTCAAGCTCCAAAGCAGTGGCTTTTATTCAGATAGAGATGCCCGATGGCAGGAAAAAATGGGGTGTAGGCATGGATACCGATATTATCGTGGCTTCCATTAAGGCGGTACTGAGCGGTCTGAACAGAATTCGTTAGCCCTGGGAACAAGGTAACAGGAACTCCACAGTGCAATTGTCATTCACTATGGAGTTCCTGATTACAAAATGGTAATAAGGGGAAGTGGCGCCAAGAGATTGACTCAGGCGTAAAAATCTATCCTTCCCTGCTTGTCGCTAGCCACCTGTTCTACGGCTTTTGGTGCGTCTGATTGTTTCGATTGTTCTGTCTTTTCAAGGGTTTTCTGCAGGATAGCCTGTTCTACATTTGCCTTGTTTGATGCCATTCCCCGTGCAGCCATTGAGCTTGAGCCTATTTCCATATTGTCCTCCTTTGCAATTGAATAGCAAGTGTTATGGTGATTATTGCAAAGTTTATTCCATGCAAGAAAAATAATTTCCTTTAAGAGGTGAATTAATGAAATGCCTTCGTCTGTCAGAAACCAGAGAATTTGATGCAAAGAAGTTTAAACGTTTTCTGCTTCATGATTCTCCCTACTTCAGGATTTTAAATTTTAATCTGCAGGCAGGACAGATTTTTCCTGTTCATCGTCATGCGGCAGATGGACAGGTCAGTATTCACGTTATTGAGGGAAAGGGGTTTTTCTTAGGAGAAGGTGATACCGCTCTGCCAGCAGAGACAGGTGATATTTTAGTGTGTGATATCAATGAACCCCATGGGGTATCGGCTGAGACGGATATGCGTATTCTGGTCACTATTGCTCCGCCATTTTAGCTAGTGGTCGTGCGTCGTAGGCGGCAGTTGGAACCAACAGTCTACAGGTTCATTTATATATTGTGAACAGAAGAATATTGAAGCAAGGAAGTGGTTAATAATTTTGAGGCGCAAAATTGTGTTGGCTTATTTGTTCCAAAAATAAAAACCGATGCCGCCGGCTGCCAGCCAGATATTGGTGATGTTGGAGACGGTGATGTTGAGCACGGCGGCCAGAGGTTTGTTACGGCTGAGCAGAGCCAGACAGGACTTGAACTCCGGCCAGGAGGTGAGTGTGGCCAGGACTAGAAAACCGATTACCCCTTTTGGCGCCTTGGAATGCTCGGCTGCAAAAGAGACCACAGGGTCGAGGAAAAAGCCGGCCCCGCAAAGCAGGATAATTGCAGGGAAAAACCAGGGTCTGGCCTCGGGGTGATACATTTCATCACTCTCTTCCTCCCCTTCCTTTGGTCTGAAGAAAAAGAGAGGAATGGTCAGCAATAAGGCGGTAATTAACCAATATATATATAATGACTTGTCCAGCAAATAAAAACTTATGGCCAGGGTTGCAGTTGAGAGGGTGGTAGCCAGGCTGTAGATGGGTTTTGTTTTGAAGGTCTGCAGAGTCCTGCCGCAGATGATGGCAGCTGTGAGGAGCAGGATCGGGTTCATGAAATTTGACCCTAGCGGGGTGGAGGCAGCAAAAAGGACATCGCCGGCTGCCAGGCCGGCAATGAGGCAGAGTGCCTCCGGACCATTGGTGATAAATCCGGTGACGGTGCCGATTCCTTTGATGTGTTTGATGGACTCAATGATGATCTCTACGGACAGGCCGATAATCATCATTTCAACAATAATACCACAGGCACCGATAAAGGAAAGTTGTACATTGCCATGAAAGAATAGGGCGCTGCCGCAGAAAAAGGCCAGGACCAGAAGCCAGACCACCAAGTCCAGGGGCGTTACAGAGTCCAGCATTAACTGTTTCATGAGCGGAGCACTCTTTGCAGGAACTCCTGCAGTTTGTCTCGGTTGAGCAGAATTCCGCTCACTTGTTCAGCGCCACATTTGAGAGTGGGGATAAATTTGACACCGTCCTTTAAAGCACGCAACGGGCTGGTCATTACCTCAACTTCTTCCAAATGTACATCATTCATATTCAGTAACAGCTCGTCCAGAGCCTTTTTTGCCATGCGGCAGCGGGGTCAGAGGGTGGAATGATAAAAGGTCAGATTCATGGTTTGTGGCGCCGCTCCTTTTTCGATGTTATGTGATATTCTAAAGTGTTATGGGGCATTTTGACACTTGAATAAATAGATGTTTTGTATCGATATTAGTTGACAAAAGGTTCTTGTACACAGTACACCGAAAGCTGGAATATGATCAATGAAAGTTTTAGACTTCAGGGAATTCGACAATGTCTGCACCTCTTACTATTATCACCGATCAACGCTACCTCGAGCATGATACAGGTGGAGGGGAGCATCCGGAAAGTCCGGTCAGACTTCAGGTCATCTCTCAGGCTTTGGAGGCAAGTTCTTGTTTTGCCGACATTGCCTTTGCTGCTCCTCGTGTCGCTGAGCGGGAATGGCTTGCCAAAGTCCATACCGAAGACTGGCTTTTTCGTTTTGAGGAAGCAGTTCTTGCCGGTCGAACCTACATTGATCATACCGATAACCAGATCTGTTACGATTCCTATGATATCGCCTGCCTTTCTGCAGGTGCCGGACTAGCCGGTATAGATCTTATAGAAGAAGGAAAAGCCCACAATATCTTCTGCCTGGTTCGTCCTCCAGGGCATCATGCCGAACACAACATTCCTTTTGGTTTCTGTTTTTTCAATAACTGTGTTGTCGCAGCCAGATACTGGCAATATTGTTATGGTAAAAAGCGAATCCTGGTTTTTGATTTTGACGGCCATCATGGAAACGGTATCCAGTCTGCCTTCGAAGATGAGGCCGCAGGCTACTATATAAGTATCCACGAACATCCAAGCTTCAGTTATCCTGGTACCGGTTATGCAGATGAACATGGAATGGGAGAGGGTAAGGGCACAATTCTTAACCTCCCTCTGTCTCCGGGGGCTGGTGACAGTCAGGTCGTAAAACTTCTTCAGGATGTCATCCTCCCAAAACTTGAAGAGTGGCAGCCGGACGCGATCATTGTTGCAGCCGGATTTGACGCTCATCGAGAAGATGAGATGACGGGGCTTCTCTACTCCACGGAACTTTACCATACCATAGGCTTGGTCATGCGTGACTGGGCTGAGCGTTTTACTGAGGGTAGAATTCTCTCTATTTTAGAGGGAGGTTATGAACTCTCTGTGCTCGGAGACTCGGTGGAAGCTTATGTCAGAGGACTTCTGGGCAGATAATCAGTTCTTTTACCCATAAAGGCGAACCATGTATATTTCACGACATATGACAGCTGATCCTGTTACTGTTTCTTCGGCCATGTCTCTTCCCGAGGCCAGGGCTTTACTTAATGACTTCCGTTTTCGGCACCTGCCCGTGGTTGATGAAAACGGTGCCTTGTTAGGGATGCTGACTGATCGTGATCTGCGATCCGCTTATCCTTCATCGGTTCTCACAGACAGTGAGCGGCGATTGGTTTACGAAAAAGTGGAAAAGACGACTGTTGCCGAGATCATGTCCACCGATTGTGTCACCTTGAGACTCGATTCTACCCTCGATGATGCCCTTTTTCTCTTTGATCGCGATCAGATGGGTGCTCTGCCGGTGCTGGATGGAGAGAGAGTGGTTGGCGTCTTTTCCATCAGAGATCTGACGACAGCGTATAAAAAACTCTTTGGCGTCGGAGAAAAAGGATCTATGCTCATAGGTATTGATGATGATGGCAGTCATGGTATCATGACGCGGATCGTAAATCTTCTGGAAGAACAGAATATTCCCTTTACCCGATTGATGCGTGTTTATGACGAGAGAAAGGGCAATACTATTTATCTGCGGATCAATACATTTAAAATTGCAAAAGTATATTCACTCCTGGAGGATGCGGGGCTAGCTGTAAAAAGGGCATGATTTCATAAGCGAAATGCTCACCTGTTCTTCAAAAAAAATAAGGTATTGTTATGACTATTGATATACTTTTTCATCCCAAGAGTGTCGCCGTTGTCGGAGCCTCAAGAACAGCCGGAAAGGTTGGTCATGATATCCTGGCCAATATGATCCGAGACGGTTATCAGGGGACAATTGTTCCAATCAATCCTTCTGCCGACGAACTGCTCGGTCTTCCCTGTTTTCCATCCCTTCATGAATACGGAAAAGAGGTTGAGCTTGTGGTGGTAGCTGTTCCGCAGCCTCAGGTCAAGGACGTTGTGAAAGAGTGTGTGAAGGTAAAGGCCAAGGCGGTGATAGTTACCAGTTCGGGATTTCGGGAAATAGGTCCGGAAGGATTTGCTCTGGAACAGGAGCTCGTTGAGTTCTGCAGGCGTCATGACATCCGCATCCTGGGACCGAACTGCCTGGGGTTGATTAATACAAAAAATCAATTAAATGCCTCTTTTGCCGGAGCCATGCCCAAATCTGGTGGAATCTCCATTTTTTCCCAATCCGGTGCTTTGTGTACTGCTATGCTTGATCTTGCAGCAGAACGGCATCTCGGCCTCGCCAAGTTGATCAGCATCGGTAATAAGGCAGATATCTCTGAGGTGGATATCCTCTCCTATCTGGCCAAAGATGAAGAGACAAAAGTAATAGTAGGGTATCTGGAAGATATCTCTACCGGCAAAAATTTTGTAAAAGCTGCAGAAGAAGCCTCAGCTCAGAAACCTGTGATTATTCTAAAGGCAGGCACCACTGCTGCTGGATTGAGGGCAGCGGCATCTCATACCGGGGTGCTGGCAGGCGCTGATACCGCCTATGGTGCAGCCTTTAAACGGTCCGGAGTGGTACGGGCAGACAATTTCGAAGCGCTTTTTGATTATGCCACAGCCCTTTATATGCAGCCTCTTCCAAAAGGTAATAATATTCTTATCATTACCAATGCAGGTGGTCCCGGAACCATGGCTGCCGATGCCGTGGAACGTGCCGGAATGCGTGTGGCTGAACTGGATCGTAATACGGCCAGCGCCCTGCGTGATCAGCTTCCTCGTGTTGCCAGTGTCGGCAATCCCATCGATGTCTTGGGTGATGCTGATCCTGAACGTTACGTGGCCGCCATTGAGGCGGCCCAATCTGATCCTGCTGTGGATGCCATCCTTGTGATTCTCACTCCTCAGGCCATGACTCGCCCTGCAGAAACCGCCCAGGCCATAGCAAATACCATTGACGGCACTAAACCAGTGGTGGCTTCTTTTATGGGAGGAACCGATGTTATGCCCGGACGGAAGGAACTGGCCGCAGCCGGTCTTCCGGATTATGAATCTCCGGAGCGGGCTGTCTCAGCCCTCAGAGGAATGCGTGAATATGCGGCCTGGCAACAGCGGCCACCCCGAAGAGTAACCCGTTTCCGGGTTAACAGAAGGAGGGTGGAGCGCATCCTCTCCCGACGCCAGCGAATTGGTCTGTTGCAGTTGGGTGAGGTCAAAGGCAAGGATGTTCTGGGGGCCTACGGATTCCGGATTCCCTCAGGATCTCTTGCCTCTTCCTCGGAAGAGGCAAGAGAAATTGCAGACCGTATCGGTTATCCGGTAGCCATGAAGATTGTTTCTCCGGATATTGTCCACAAGAGTGACCTGGGTGGAGTGCACCTTAACGTGGCTAACGGGGAGGCCGCCGAAGATATCTATGATCTCATGACCATAAAGATTGGCAAGAAGGTACCGGATGCAAAGATTGAAGGGGTTTACGTGGAAAAGATGGCATGTAAAGGACTGGAAGTCATTATCGGTATGACTCGTGATCCCCAGTTCGGTCCTATGCTCATGTTCGGTCTTGGCGGAATCTTTGTCGAGGTGATGAAGGATGTTACCTTTCACCTTGCACCTATTACGAAACAGGAGGCCATTCAGATGCTCATGTCTACCAAGTCTTATGCTATGCTTGAGGGACGGCGTGGCAATAAGGGTGTGGATATTGCAGCCATTGCCTCGGGCCTCCAGCGCATAAGTCAGTTGACTACAGACTTTCCGCAGATTCTGGAATTAGATATCAACCCGTTTATTGTCGGCGACTTTGGTTCTGAACCAGTGGTAGCGGATGTACGAATGACTCTGGCTCCATTGCCGGAAGAGAAGTAGGGGAAATCATGGAATACGATGCGAATTGGAAAGAAACCTATAAAGACATGATCATGACCCCGAAGCGTGCCCTGTCTCATTTGAAATCAGGGCATCGGGTGTTTCTCGGCACTGGCTGCGGTGAACCCACGGTTCTCGTTGAGGCCATGACCAAGATGGCAGGAAATCTGGCAGATGTGGAAATTGTCGAGCTTCTGACCAAGGGAAATGCCCCCTATGCCGACAAAAAATTCGCCACTTGTTTCAAAATAAATTCCTTTTTTATCGGCCATAATGTTCGCGATGTTATTCAGGAGGGGAGAGGAGATTATACCCCCATTCTTATGTTCGACATTCCCCGTCTTTTTAATTCCGGACAGCTGCCCCTGGATGTGGCTCTGATTCAGGTTACCCCTCCGGATGCCCGGGGAAAGATGAGTTTAGGCGTGTCCGTGGATATTGTCAAAAGTGCCTCTGAAAATGCCTCTCTGGTCATTGCCCAGGTCAATCCGCAGATGCCCTGGACCAGAGGGGACAGCCTCATTGACGTGTACGATCTCGATATCCTGGTGCCAGCAGATGTTCCGCTCCTGGAACGCAAATCTCAACCAGTGCACCAGGTCAGTGCACAGATTGCCGAACTGGTTGCAGCCCTTGTTCCCAGCGGCTCTACAGTGGAATTTGGTATCGGCAGAGTTCCTGGAGTCGGGCGGATCTCACAGGCAGTCATGGCGGCGCTCAGAGGGAAAAAAGATCTGGGGATACATACGGAAATGATTACCGATGATCTTCTTGATCTGATCAAGTCAGGAGCTGTGACCGGTAACAGGAAATCCACAGATCGTGGGAAGATTGTGGCCAGTTTTTGTATGGGAACCAAGGAACTCTATGACTTTGTGGATGACAACCCTCTTTTTTCCTTCAGGCCAACAGAATATGTAAATGATTCAAATGTGATCGGCAAACAGAATCGCATGGTTTCCATCAACATGGCTCTGGAAATTGATCTCACAGGACAGGTCTGCTCGGATTCGGAAGACGGTGTCTTTTATTCAGGAGTTGGGGGGCAGGTAGACTTTAATCGGGGGGCAGCCCGTTCCGAAGGGGGAAGGGCCATTATCACTATGCCTTCGACCACCCGGGACGGTAGGTCCAGAATTAATGCCCGGTTGAGCAGTGGATCCGGGGTAGTGGTGAGCCGAGCTACGGTTCATTACGTGGTTACTGAATACGGAGTGGCATATCTGCACGGGAAATCAGTGCAGGATCGGACATTAGCCCTGATTGCCATTGCCCATCCAGATCATCGTGAACGGCTTTTGAAAGACGCGATTGAGGCCAAATTTATTCGTCAGGATTTTATTCAGGTCGAAGGGAAATTCGTGGTGGCACCTCAGGATATGATGAAGACCACTTATCTCATCGATGATGGAACCCAGATTCATTTCAGGCCAATCCACCCCACGGATGAGCCGTTGATGCGTGATCTGCTTTATGCCCTCTCCCAGGAAACCCTGTACTATCGTTTCATGAGTCATAATCAGCGGTTCGGACAGCGTGAGATACAGAATTTTGTCTATGTGGATCATCGCAAGGATGTGGCCATTGTCGGTACCTTGCCCGAGGCCCATGGTGACAATATGGTAGCAGTCGGCAGGTATTATCTTGATGAGAGTACCAATCAGGCGGAGGTTGCTTTTATTGTCCATGACGAGTGGCAGAACAAGGGACTGGGAACCTTTCTGTTCCGACACCTGATTACCCTTGCCAAGGCAAGCGGTATCGCCGGTTTCACAGCAGAGGTCCTGCGTGATAACAAGCGGATGCAGGCAATATTCAACCACTCTGGCTATAAGGTGCAAAGTGTTGTGGAAGAGGGCGTTTACAGCTTCAAGATAGAGTTCTGAGGTAAAGAAAGCGTTAGGGGCTAAGCATCTCGTGAGCTATAACTTAGCAAAAGACACCTTGTCTTTTGCTAAAAATAAGTTACTGAACCATCAATCTGTATCTGTTCAATATCCTTTAACTGGAATTTCGAGTAAGTGAATGCTGCCTGTGGCTCGTCGTTGAGCAGGCAGGTGCCGTAATAATTTTGCTTTCCAGCTAACCTTACTTTACTCCTGCCTCGTATTCGTTCCTCACAGTTACGCTTTTCGATACAGTCTTATCTGCTTGGCAAAAAGCCTGTCTGAAATATGTTTTCAGGTACCGGTACCTCAGAGCCATAATAGTCCTCCATAGTTTTATTGTTTCCTCACCCGTCCTATCAAAAACCGATCAATAAGGGTTGACATTATGGATATTTTACATAGGGTATACCCCTATATACTAAAAAGGAGTGGCGGTTATGGGATTATGCGGAACAGACCAGGATAAAAAGCGCCTGGTGACACGACTCAAGCGAATCGAAGGTCAAATCAGGGGGGTCTCCAAGATGATTGAACAGGATAAGGACTGTATGGATGTCCTTCGTCAGGTTACTTCGGTGTCTGGTGCCATGCGTGGTGTGTGGCTGCAAATTGTTGGTGATCATATCCGTGGATGTGTCCAGAATGCCAGTCTGGATATGGCCAATCGTGATCAGCTCATTGATGAGTTGATGGAACATTTAGGAAAAATACGATAATTCAATGAAGTTCGCATGCCATTCTGATTGTCATTGCGTACAGCATTGCTGTTGAACACGTATTGGAAGGATAACTCCAACGTGACTGGTTTGGTTAATAGGCTGAAGGCCAAGCAATGCAATGGATGTCATTCATAATCTGTCTGGATGAAAAACAATAATTATTTTACTCGGAAAATGTTTTCTTTTTTCTCACTGTTCAGTCTCTTAGCTGAAGTCTGAACATGTTCCATTCTTCTTCCATACCTTACGGTTTGTTATGCATATCTTATCTCAACGGGATTTAAACCATAACCACATTTTCGATCCGTGCAGCAAAAGCAATGAACGGAAAACCATGGCAGTTATCATTCTTACCTTCATCACCATGGCAGTAGAAATCGCCACCGGAATTCTCACCGGTTCCATGGCCCTTCTGGCAGATGGCTGGCACATGGGGACACACGTCTTTGCTCTTGGCATCACCTGGTTTGCCTATGTCATGGCCAGGCGATATGCCAATACCAGCACGTTTAGCTTTGGTACCGGCAAGTTTGGTGTTCTGGCAGGGTATACGTCTGCACTGTTTCTAGGTGTTACCGCAGTGTATGTGATAGTTGAATCCGGCAAACGCTTTCTGCATCCCGTGGATATCGGTTTTAATGAGGCAATCATAGTCGCTATTATCGGTTTGTTGGTCAATGTGCTAAGCGTTTGGATGCTCCAGAGTGATGGCGATGAGCACGACCATGGAGACCAGCATGGCCATGCTCATCACCATGACCATAATCTAAAAGCTGCCTATCTTCATGTCTTGGCAGACGCCCTAACATCGGTCTTGGCTATCATTGCCCTGCTGTCAGGAAAATACTTTGGTCTGGTTTTTCTTGATCCGGTCATGGGTCTGGTTGGAGGAGTACTTATCGGGAGTTGGTCTTGGGGGCTTCTTAAATCCAGTGGCTTCATTCTTCTTGATGGAACTCAGGATGATAAAATAAAACAGGCCATCATTGAAGCTATTGAAGCTGACCAGGATGCCAAAATTGCTGATCTTCACCTGTGGAAGATCAGCTCAAATAGTTATGGCGTTCTTCTCACACTGGTTGCCAGTACTCCCCGTTCACCGGAAGAGTACCACAGTCGTCTTGACCATATTCAGCATCTGGATCACATTACTATTGAACCACATAGCTGCATGGATGACAAATGTGTATGTCGAGAATTGTGATATATTGCAAAACAAAAACGTAAAAAAACAGCAAAAGTGATTACCTGAAAAAGGAGCGAAGTCTTGTCCTTATTGATTCTGTCAATTTCGTGGAGTGAAACGAGAGGGCAGCGACAGGCATAAGCAGAGTGTCGACAAGTGAGGGAGGGGCAGCCATGTAATACAGTTACGTAGTCTGTCTGTCTGCTTGCGCCGTAACATCAAGGGCTTACCTTGTCGGCCCTGTCTTGATATTATCTCTGAGTTACGGCATATCGGCTGCAGAAAGAGAGCTACCGGCTTGTGGATAGTCATTGTCTGAAGGATAAATATCCGTTATATTGTTTTGACATCAACAAAATTGATTTCACTCTTTCATTTTATAGATTAACTTATTAGCTTCATCCGTTTTGCTTATGGAGAAGTAACGCTGCGCTTTGATGAAACATCTCAGGTAGCGCTTACGCATAAACATACAAGGTTAAAACAACTCCTGACAGAGAGACAGGAAAGTGCCTGTATAAAAGTTGAACACAAAAGAGGAGAGTATATGCAAGGTGCGGAGTATATGATTAAACGGGCTGAATACCGAAAAGAAAAGGAAGCCCATCTCTTTGACCAGGTCATTAAGTGGGCTCTTGAAGATAACGATGAACTCATAGTAACAATTGTTCAGCGTGCTTTCGCTGATGATTATGCAGAACACTGGTTGACTATTCACCCGACCAGTTCCTTTTCAGGTCTTACCGGTTATTACATGGATATTATCGCCAATGAAAAAGAATTGAATGCCAATGAACGGCGTCTCCTCAACAACAGGTTGACTGCTTACAGTAAACGATTGCTCGCATAAGTTTACTGTATAGATGAACGTATCCCTTTTTTGTGCACCAGAGCAAAGGGGGATAACATAAGGTCTCGCCTGACTTCTTTCATCAGCCGGTTTTTGCTTTTTCGTTTTCTTTGATCAGGTCCCGCAGGTTTGTTGGCAGAGGCTCGGGAAACAAAATTGAGAAGGGGCTATTTTCCAGGTGTTCTTTCAAAAAACCTTTCCCGAAAAAGCGGTAAAAAATAAGATCGACCGTCATTAGCTGGATTTTACCTTCTCCGGAGACAACACGGCAGGAGCGGGCAGGTCAAAAAAAACGGCCTTCAAGACGTTGGGTGCATACCAGGGCCATGGGTGAGGACTTTAACAACACCATCCGCAACCATCTTTTAGTACACCTTGCAGCAGAAAACATTCCGACGCTCTCGCCCATGCTTTCTCCTCTCTGGAGTCGGTCTGATCAGGGGCCATACGCTCCCTGTTCAAACTGGTCGGAGTGACACGCGGTCTATGCAGCAGGCCTTGGCACATTTGGCCTGTGTGACGGTTTGATTACTCCTGTGGGCAAGGCGGTGCGGGTGGGCTCTGTGATTGCAAAGAGCATCATTCCTCCTTCTCCACGACCCTATACCGACCATCATGCCTATTGTCTCCATTTCGGCAATAATACCTACGCCTGTGGCCTGTGTCAGGCAGGTGTCCCCTGTATGGATAGAGTCCCGGATCATTCAGAAGGTTAAACCGGATTCAGCATCCATTCCTTGTCGATGGGTATCTTCTGCCTCACGTTTTACAGGGGGTATAAAAACTCGGATCTCTTTCAACCGGCCCCTGCGTTTATCTTGCGTGCTGGAAGAAAACGGGAGTTAACCCTCTTTTCTATTCAGACTGTAACATAGTTACATTTTGTTATTGCAGCAGGGTATCTAGAATTTTCTGTGTTATGTGTCCTTCAACCCATCCCGCTAGTAACAGACTGGTTATGACAATCAGAATAATTTTTTGTAAGGGGAGTCCAGCTTTATAGCTGTCTATAGTTTCGAAAATTTCCTTTGTCATGTTTCCTCTGGCTTTTTCCTTAATTAATAAATGTGCAGAAAAAGCTGCTGCTCCGGCCAAGGAAATGGTTGGAATTTCAATTATTCCATGCGGAATGAAGGAGACAAAGCCGATAAAATAAGAGCCGAACATGTAGGTTGATGTTGAGACAGTCAGGCCGCTTTCTATGCCAAGCAATATCATTCCCAACCAGGGGACCATAAGCCACACATATAATCTGCGAAGCGACTCGTCCTCTATTTTTAAACATCCCGGCAGAAAACAGAACAGCTTCATTCTTTTTCTGCCACAGAATGCTTTTCGTATATGTTGTGGGAATAATCCAATGTTGTGGGGATTAAAGAGTGGTGCAGTATAAAGAAAAGAAATCGTTAGTAATGCACCCAGAGTATTCCAGATAAATATTAAGATTCCTCTGTCGATCCCCATTTCCGCTCCGGTCTCCAAAATCGGAAATGCATAAGAAAGGCGCTTAGTAGAAAATTCCCATATTATTTCCGGGGCAATATTGAGACCTTTTATAAAAAAAATTCCTGCAGCAAAGCTTATGACAAATGAAATGAGATATGCAAAAATCAGTCTTATCCAGGCGCTATAAAAAAGGGATTTGTTGTTTTTGTTAAACATTAAGTATCATCTGATTCAGCTCCTAGAAAAGCTTTGAAAGCAGCAATGGATTGATTATGTGAAGACACCTTCCCTGAGTGACCTCGAAGAGATCAAGTGGAAGGGCCGAAACAGTCCATCACTTTTTGAAAATCTTATAAATGGCCGAAAAATCTTCCTGTGCGATGTCCTCCTCAAAGGTTCGACTATAGAGCTGTTTGGTTATAGCTCCGGTGAAAAGTGGTTTGTGAAGGCTATTGGCCAGGTCCAGGAGACAGTGCAGATCCTTGGCAATCAGGGCGCAGGAAAAGTGAGTGGAAAAATCTTCTTCCAGAAGTTTTGTTTTTTTGGCGTTCAATACAAGTGAGCTGCCACCTCCCACCGAGAGTATTTCGAGTATATCCCCTTTGCTGATACCTGCATTTTCACCCAGTGCAGTGGCCTCGGCCAGGGTGGCCATAAAGGTGCCAAGCACTAGGTTGTTGATCAGTTTCATCTTTGTGGCCAGGGCAGGTTCCTGGAGATAGAATATGTTACTGCCGATATTTCGCAGTATTTCCTGGACACGATCATAGGCGATTTTTCGACCACTGACGAGGACGGTCAGCTTGCCCTGTGATGCTGGAACAACACTGCCGAGGACAGGTGCTTCCAGGTAGTCTCCGCCAGCCGAGCGGCACATGTCGTGAAAGGCCGGCACATCACTGTAATGATTGGTTGTCAGGTCAATAACGATCTTTCCGGTGAGGTCGGCAGACAGCAGGCTGCTGGTTCCGGTCAGCACCTCCCGTACCGCCTCAGAGTCAAAGAGACATAAAAAAATTATTTCCGTTTTGCTGAGGACGGCTGCCGCAGAAGTGACCACCTCGGCCTTCAATCCTTCGGCCTTGGCAGGGGTTCTGTTGTATACGACCAGTGAATGGTCGCACTCAATGAGTCTGGTGGCAACGGCTTTTCCAAGATGGCCAAGTCCAATAAATCCTATGTTCATGACATGCTCCTTTTCTGTAAGTTGTCTTTTTCGTTGTATGCGCCATACCCATATTCCTCATCCCCTGATGTGGTGCTGGTGCTCAGGACTCGAACAGCGGAATGACCGGGAAGGGGACATTTGTTTTCGCAGATGCCACAGCCAATGCAAAGTTCCGGAATAACGTAGGGTTGTCTTAAGTCAATTGATTCTCCATTTTGCTTGACTACTGTGACCTCCTCAAATTTGATGGCTTTGTCATGGGTAGGACAGTGTTCCTCACAGACAATGCAGGGGCTGTTGTCAGCGAAGGGCAGGCAGCGTGCCTTGTCAAAGACAGCTCTGCCGATGACAAAGGCTTTCTTCTCAGAGTGGCTCAGGTTGTGGATAGCCCCGGTGGGACAGACCTGGCCGCACAGGGTGCAGTTTAATTCACAGTAACCGATGCGGGGGATAAGCCTCGGGGTAAACATGCCCTCATAGCCGCTCTCCATAAAACAAGGCTGTAGCGCGTTCTGGATACAGACTTTCATGCACTCACCGCAGCGCACGCATTTGGAGAAAAACTCTTCTGCATCAGCCCCTGGTGGGCGAAGTAAGGTGGGGCGGGGAAGTCTGTCGCCGGCATTTACCTGGGACAGCAGAGGCAGGGCCATACCTGCCAGCCCGGCACCAATAAAGGCGCGACGGCTTATATCAATTTGCAGCCGGTTGTCCGGCAGGAGAAAGCGAAACCTGGACGGCTGATTGACACAGTTGTCCACGCAATCCATGCAAAGATTGCACTCCTCATGTCGTATGTGTCGACTCGTCGGGTCAAAGGCACCCATTCTGCAAGAAGGTGCGCAGTGCTGACACTCCTTGCAGGATCGTCCCGGAAAGCGGCGAAAAAGAGAAAAGCGGGAAAAGATCGCCAGCAACGCACCCAGTGGACAGAGATTGCGACACCAGAAACGTTTACCCAGTTTTTCCAGAGCCACCACTGCGATGAGAATGGAGGTAGACAGGGTACTCAATAGAAAGAATGATTGCCTGTGAGGCAGCACGCTGTCCCGCAGGGCTGTATAAATTGGTTCGCTAAGGTTACTGAGCCATTGTGGTGCATAACGGTAGATTGGATCAAAAAAGCCACTGACCAGCAGGTTGAAGACCGGATCAACGCCTACGGTCATCCCCCGGATCAGAATAGAAAAGGGGTCGAAAAAACCGACCAGTTGTAAGCCGAAGAGACTTGAAGTCAGAATAACTGCCAGCAGGATGTATTTGACCAGGCGCAGTAACCGATTGGGCTGAAGGGAGGGATGGATTACTTTGCCAGCTCCGTCCAGCAGGGTGCCCATGGGACAAATCCAGCCACAGAATACGCGCCCGAAAACAACGGTCAGGGCAATGATAACCAGAGACGGCAAGAGAAGAGAGATAAAGGTCTTGGTGGCCAGGAGCACCGTTGCTGCCACCAGCGGATCCCAGCGGAAAAAGATGTTGACCGCATAGGGGATCTCGTCAAGGCCTGAGTAATCGGTGAGGCGAAAGAGAAGAAGAAAAAGGAAAAGGAAGAGGACCTGGGATAGTTTGCGGCAGGTGCGCAGGGTGATTTGGGTCGCCATACTGTACCTATACCGTCCGGATATCCATTTTATTGAGATCCATCTCTCCCAGTCCCATTTCTGCGGCAGCCCTGGTGGAATCTATCTCATCAGGTTTGAGGCCAAACAGGGTGGTGGCGTAGGCGTCGGCAGCCACCGGATCGGGTGAAGCCAGGACTGTATCGAGTACCTTAACGTCTTTGAGGCTACCGCCCTGGGGACCGTTGCGGAGAAGAATTCTGGTGGCGTCTATGATGGTCAGGTTGGCGCGGATTACCGTGTTCAGGTCGGCAAGGTTCTGTCCCATGTTGCCGTGGATTTTGCCGCGGTTGCCGCCAATTACCCCCATGGTGTTCTTCATACCGAGGGTGAGTCGCGCCAAACCATGGTGTTTGGCCACCGGGATATTGATATAGCAGTCGGCCTGCAGGGCATCCTTGTAAAAGGACCACTTGTTGATGGATTTTCCTTTTTCAATGGTCACAGGAATGAATTTTCTCTCATCGATGTAGTTACATTGAACCTTGCGGCTGTCCATGGCGTCAAGGGCCGGTTTGATGCCGCTGTTCACATAGCAGCGCCGTTCTTCGTTGCAGGTGCGGTCAAAGACCTGCACTGTTTTTGCTCCGGCCATAATGGCCAGTTCCACCACCGCCCTGACGATTTCCGGATGGGTGTTTGCTGCCTGTTCAGGACGTCGATCCCAGCCTATATTGGGTTTGATGACCACATGGTCGCCGGGTTTGACAAAGGCAGCCATTCCTCCCAGGGGCTGCAACACCGAAGATACCAGAGACGTATAGTTCTTTCCGGTGCCAATGCTGAGTATCGGAGCCACTGCTTCAGCAGCCAGCAGATCGGGGGTGATCCGGAATACCGGTTCTGCGAGGAGGATGCCGCTGGAAAACACCGCTACCTGTTTTAAGAAATTGCGTCTGTCCATCTTTACTCCTTTATGGTGGTCGGTCTTTCTTTATCTTATTCCTTACGCAGTAGAAAAAATTTATTATCAATATACAATGGCAGGAAACACTACTAGTGTACGTCGGGTTCTTCTTAAATTCAACTGGAACTAGCAGGCTGGTATCTTAACGTGTGCACTCCCGGAGAGATATCTGTCGCCTGATTAGTAATACTTGGCTGTCAGCAGCTATTTCCCGAATTAGGCTACTCTGGATGCAAAAAGCCCCGGCCGGAATGAGTTCCGGTCAGGGCCTTTTTGAACATCCGGTAACTCCGGGCAGAAAGAAGATTTAATTTGAGTAAGAGCTTTTGTCACTCATGCCCTTGCGGGAGTCAAGGTTCAGAGTCCCGTTCTTGACTGCCTGTTGGTTCCACTCCTGAAGCAGGGTGGCCTTGAACTGCTGCTTTTCAGCGACCAGCTTGGCCAAAGGCACGCCGGCGAGTCCCTGGGCCTTTTCTTTGGTGGAAAAATCCGGAGCCATGTATTCAACAGCCCCATACTTGGCAAGGATCTTGACCAGTTTCAGACGTGCGGACTGAGCAATTTCATTAGACACGGCCAGTAGACGCAGGGTTTCTTCAGGGGCATGGAAAAAGGAAGCATGACTGGCGATGGAGTAATCCCAGCGCCACTGGCCGTGCCTGATATCCTTGAGAATATCGGCCATCTCAGCCTCAGTTGCTCCCAACTCCCAGGCTTTACCAGCTTCGAGATGGGCCTTGGCCAGGTTGTCCATGCCTATCTCCATCAACTGCTCCTTGCGCTGCAGTTTCTGTTCAACAATGGTTCGGAATTCTTCTTCAGACCTGTCATGACAGTTGAGGCAGGTGTCCCCGATATCGTTGAGCGGGCTCTGGAGGTTATGATCGGAGTACTTTTTGCCGTCTTTGTTCTTGCTTGGCATATGGCAGTCGGCGCAGGAGACATCACTGCGGGCATGAATACCGGTCTTGTAGAGCTCGTAACCGGGGTGTTGGGCTTTGAGCATCGGCGTCTTGCTGATTTGGTGGGTCCAGTCTTTGAACTCTATTTCATCATAGTATTTTTCCATGGCTTCGGCGCTGAGCCCATTGGCCCAGGGGAGAGTGACTACGGCTGCGGTCTTCTGGTTACCGTCTTTGTCAGTCCATTCCGTTTTCTTGAAGTAGTACTCAACATGGCATTGGGCACAGGCCAGGGAACGCATGTCATTCCGGGTGATCTCCTCGAGCTTCACACCGCTGGCTACTAATGCTGTTTTAAGGTAGGGACGGGACAGGGCCAACTCGCTGGTCTGACTGTCATGGCAGTCGGCACAGCCTATGGGATTGACGATCTCGTCACCGTACTTGGCCCATTTGCCGGTAAAGTACTCCATCTCACCTACTTTCTCCAGCATGCGCGGCACATCCGGAGATTTGCAGCTCCAGCAGGCCGTGGGCATCGGTCCGGTTATTGGTCCTACCGGGGCACCTGTACGCAGAGAGTTGATGTTGTCCTGGACGGCGTAGAAATGGCCGCGTGGGGCATTATAATCCTTGGCAAAACCATATCCGGCCCAGAGTACAGCCAGTTGCGGTTTTTTGGCGAGCATATCATCGATCCGTTCACTCTGGATTGTTTGTTTCCAGGAATCATACTGCAGAGGAAAATGCTGAGCCCAGGCCTCGTTATGGCTTTCCACACCTTCTTTTTTGACCATTGTCGTGGCCGTGGCCGTCATGGTGGTGACTGTCAGAGTCATAGCGGTAATAGCCAGTGTCGAGCCCATCAGAAATGCCTTGTACCTATTCTTCATTATTCTCCTTCTTCGGGTGAAATAACTGCAAATCACTTTCCAGCATTTTGCTTGAAAGCGGCTAATGAAATGATCCTCAGTAATGTGGACGCACATTGTAGGATCACTCGGCAAAATTGTGCACAGTGGAAATTCATTTGAAAAAATTGTTCATCTGTTTTCCCTGATTGGAGGAACGACCTTTTTCATAAGAAGGTCGAGCACAGACACAAGTTTACTGTATCACACGTTCTGCATGCAAAAGAAGATATTTACACTCAAAGAAAAAAAAGAGGAACGGCTTGATTATACGTATTATTTTTGTTGTATTGTGAATCTCTTGCCGTATGCGGTCAAGGGTGCAATACGGATATCGACAGTTTGGGCGGGGTACCTGGAGTTGGACTTGAAAACACACAGGAGCAATGGCTCTTTCCGGCATAAATGAGCAAAGCTGCACCAGTTGCAAAAGAACCGGGTGGACTTGTTTTCAGTGACGCACCTTCTTGTTATTGAACTTGTGTTCATCTCATAGGAACGAGGGGGGGGACAGAAGCCCCCCTCGTTTGCCTGCCTACAGACTCTCCTTATAAAGAACGCAGGAAGGCGACCAGGTCGGTCTTCTCCTGGTCCTTCAAGTGAAGTTCTTGGATAAGATTGAAATACTCCACCGTATCCTCAAGGGTGAAACATCTCCCGTCGTGCATGTAGGGGGGAGAGTCCTTGATACCTCGCAAGGGGAATGTCTTGATAGGACCGTCGTGGGCCATCATCATTCCATTTGCCATTTCCATCTTGTAAAACCGCTCAGCCTTGAGATCATGCATGCTGTTGTCTGTGTAGTAGGGAGCTGGGTGGCATGTGGAGCATCGGGCCTTGCCGTTGAAAATTTCTTCGCCGCGCAGTTCACTGGGGGTAGCCTTGGCTTGATCAAGTTCGCCATAAATGTCGAGCTTGGCTGCCGGTGGAAAATCAAGCAGTGCCAGGAATTCAGCCATGAAATGTACCTGTGATCCTCTCTCAAGAACATTTACCCCTTTTTTTGCAGCCATGCACTGGTCGCCGTCGAAGTAGGCTGCGCGCTGCTCAAATTCGGTGAAGTCTTCTACTGTTTTCAATGCCCGCTGGGAACCGAAGAGTCGCTGCACATTCACTCCTCGCAGGGTAGGGGTTTCGATGCGATGTCTGAATTCCTGCGGCCTGATGTCGCCAACAAGATGGTTTGCACCGTTGGTATGACCATTGGCATGACAGTCGAAACAGGTTACACCCAGACTGGGCCTGTCGGTACGCCGGTCTTCTGTCGCGTTGAATTGCTGTTGGGGAAACTGAGTTACCAGGAGGCGCAGGCCTTCGAGCTGTTTGGGATTCAGGATACCGTTAAAAATCTCATAGTAATTGTCGATGGTAACGAGTCGTCCCTTTGCCACATCACCAAGGTCGGGGCGGGTGGTCAGGAAAATTGCCGGGGCTGGGTCCGGCAGGATATGCTCGGGCAGATCGAAATCCAAGTCAAAGCGAACCAGCCGCGGTAAAGCCTTTGTGATCATCTCCGGGAAGAGCATGCCTCCCTCTGCGTGATCAGCAAACGGCAGGGGTTTGTACGGGAACACTCCCTTTGCTTTGATCTGTTCGGGGGTCATTTTGTCGAGAGCGCCCCAGGTTGATCCTTGAAGGTTAGCTGTCGGTCCAAGTGGGAGGGGCTTTCCTCCTGACATGACGTCTTTGGCGGTCTTCTTTGCAAGGTCATAGCGTGAGGTTAATAACTCCTTTTGCAGGTTGGCGCGCTCACCTTTCACCGCCATGCGTGATGCTTTGATTTGATCAAAGGTCTCGGTCTGATTCGTTGGTCCATAGCTGGAAATGACTTTCCCCTGCTGTGCAAAAACGACCGTAGACGTGGCCCCTACAAGCAACATAATGCAGACTTTAATCGACTTAATAAGCAGATTATTTTTTTTGTTCATTTCACAGTCCTTTGTTTTTTTTATAGTTGTCTTTCTGACCACTCGTTACCAAACAGCTTTTTTCACATCACCTCCTTGTTTTTTTATATTTGATGAGCAGAAAAGTACTCCTGTAAACTTAGTCAGCTCAAGGTCGTAACTGATGGCACTGAAGCGATAGCATGCAATATTATCTCCGCAGGATTCATGAACGGTGTACCTGATACTTGCTGATAGAGGTGAATTGTTTTGGTGGATCCGCCTTACTCGGGTATTGGTGGAACCGTTTCAACATGAAAAGAGATAAAGAAAAAAAGTGAATATCTGTGTGACGCTGCCTGTTCCTTCTCTGTCTTCTTGTTAGAGGCCTGATACACAACTGTTGTTAGTATGGTGTTTCTTCTGGATATCGATTTTGGTGAGGTGGATTGTCCTTCTTCGGCAAAATAAAAAAAAACCGAACCACCTCATTGCAAGGTAGCCCGGCTGTCTGATGCAGATCCGTAGCTTTCCGTCCCTGCCTCACGACAGGTTTGGCATTGTCTTGTATTAATTGAACCGAAATTGCTCTTATAAGAATTCTATAACAATACCTGACAATAAACAATGGCACAATGTGGTACGCGCGGAGATACTTTTGAGAAATTCTTGAACCGGCTCCAGTGCAATTTCCAATTTACCTGTATCCGCACTGAGATGCCGTATGGCTGGTGAGAAGTTTGCATATACCCCTACTTTGAGGAAGTGGGCGTTTCGTCTTTTTTGGGCTGTTCTTGGATCAGTTTATCCGGAAGTGCTCCCAGCTCCAGGGCCGGGCTCCAATTGAGCCAGGCATCATCCGCGTCGGAATGGAGGGTGAAGTGGTGACCGTTGGCTACACGGTTTCCCATATCCTCTTTTTCCGGGGTACTGAACGAGATTCCTCCATCCAGAATTGCTGCCATGGATTCGGTACTGATTTTCATCGATGTCATCAATCCTCCCTTGATGCGGAGGCCGCTGATGTTCCAGAACATGGTATTTTCCCGAATCAGGTTAACGTAGGGTTCATGGATGTTGAGATAGATGAGCACATTCTGGCCGGTGGCTGAGAGTTCGTAGCCGGTTGTATGACCGACCTGTACCTGGCGATAATAAACCGGTTTGTCGTATCCGAGGGAGCCAAGACGGTCTGTTTGCAGGATGAGGTTCAGTCCGTTACTCTCAGGCAGATTTACCGGTCTTGCATCGCGTACCTGAAATACTTTTGCAGGCTTACCACTGCCGGGGATCAGGTTAAGATAAGGTCCCCTGATTACCGTATCAAGGTTGGAGACCCCAGCCAGACTGAACCTGGGGCTGACAGCCCATATATAGGTATTTTCGTTGAGCAGGCGATTCAGGGATTTATCGATATGGGCTTTTGCCCTGACAGTTTTGAGATCATCCTCAAGCTCTATCTGGGTAACTGCTCCGATTTTAACGCCCTGATAGCGGATGTCAGCACCGGTCTCCAGTCCGTGATCAACAGAAAAGGTAAGCTGTATTTCAATGTCATCGGCTTGTTGAGCCGTTTGCTGGTCTTTGAAAAGAGGAAATTCTTTTGTCTTGTCGTCAATTGTTTTCCCTCCGGGAACGGTTTCCACACTGACACCACCCCTGATAATGGCCTTGATCGGTTCGACCTGTAAGGAAATTTTTGGCAGATCTGCCTGGAGCTGAATACCGCTGCTGAGATAAAAACGACTGTTTGTGGTGATATGACTCATGAATTGCGGATAGATGATGATCTTGGTTTCTATGGAACCATCTTTCTGCAGGGTTTCGGAGATTACCTCTCCCACTTCAACTTTTTTGAAGAGTACAGGAGAAGTCGGAGAAAGGGAAGTGGAGTGGGGGGATTGCAGGGTCAGGTGCAGTCCTGGTACGCGTTCCGAGAGAGGCGGTGGTTCGTCAAGGGCGTTAAAAAAATGGGATTGATCTGTTTTGATTCCGGGCTGAACTTCAAAGTAACTGCCGCTGACCAGAGTATCAAGCCCTGTGATGCGATTCATTGATACTTCTGGGCGGACTACCCAGAATTTGGTGTCGCTTGTCAGCTTTTCCTTTGCTTCTTTGGCCATTTCTATCCGGGCGTCAATGTGTTGCAGGTCAGGAGTCACTTGAAATCCCTTCAATGTTCCCACAGGGAGTCCTTTGAACATCACTTGAGTTTTGCCGATAGTGAGACCGTTGGCATCTTTTATCCGTACTGTGATCATTATTCCGGATTCCTGGAAATCTTTGTAAAGGAGCCAGCCTCCGATGAGAAGGGCGACAAGGGGAAGGATCCAGATGGGAGAAATGCCTTTTTTCGTTTTAACGATTGGACGTTCCATAATATGTGTTGAGGTAGAGGCTGAAGGTTGATGTTTGTTGTCAGGCATCCCAGAGTAGCCTGGGGTCAAAGGTCATGGCAGCAAACATGGAACACATGACCACAGCAGTAAAATACGTGGCAGCAGGGCCGGCCTGGGTTGAGGTGAAGGTGCCAAAATCAACGAGTGCTGACATTAATGCGATGACAAAGATATCGAGCATGGACCAGCGACCGACAAATTGAATAAAGCGAAAAATTATGGTCTTATGACGAAGCCAGGTCTTCCATTTGAATCGGATGGAAAGGAGAATAAGGATCATGCCGATTATTTTAAAGAGGGGGACCAGAACAGAAGCAATGAAAATAATGAGGCCTATGCCGTATTCTCCTGAATGAAAAAAATAGAGGATGCCGTCCATGATAGTCGAATGTTCCTGGGAGCCCAAAAAATCTACACGCATGATGGGCAGCAGGTTTGCCGGAAAAAGGAGGATGGCAGCTGTGAGAATCAGAGCCCAGGTTCGTGGCACAGCATTGATGTTTCGATAGTGTATGGAGGCGTCACAGCGTGGACAGGCCAGGACACCATGTTCAGGTGTCTTGTCTGCAGTAACCAGTTTTCCGCAGTCGTGGCAGCACATGAGTCCTGCAGCCATTGCCGTTTGTCTGGAGTGGAATTCAGTTGTCATGAGACAGGGGTTCCTGGGAGAAGGTCTTTATTTGTTCTATATCACGCCAGAAGGTTCTGGAATCCAAAGCGGATGCGGAGGCAATGGTGGTTAGGACAAGAAAGAGAAAACAGAAAAAGCCAAGGTCGTAATGGATGGTCGCCATACTGCTGATCTTGATAATAGTGACAAATACACCGATTAGATAGATCTCTGGCATGCCCCATTCGTCAAGGTGATGAGCCGTTCGAAGGAGGTAGGGAAGCGACGGGCTGTAAATGCGCAGTTTGATCTGTAAGGCTACGGAAAAGAGGAGACTCAGCTTAAAGAGAGGGAAAAAAATACTGGTGAGAAAGACCATCACCGCTACAAAAAAATATTTCTGGTGGTAAAAACTGAGAAAGGCGCTGAATATAGAGCCGCTCTTGCTCATACCCATGGCATCCAGGGTCAACAGAGGCAGGAAGATAGCAGGAGTGTAGGCAATCAGGCCGCTGAAGGTGATGGCAATGACTTTGGTGACAGAGTCTGTTTTCTGCTGATACATGGGGGTATTGCATCTGGGGCAGTACACTTTTTTTCCAGCAGGTGCTTCCACCTTTTGCATGAGCAGATCGCATACAGGGCAGGCTGTGAGTGCTGTGGAAGGAATCATTTTTTTTATTGGTGAATGGAAAGAGGTGATTATTGACTCGAGAATTTAAAACTGTAGCATAATTTTCTGTAAAGCTAAAGTGAATCTGTTTCTCGTGTTCTTGCATGTCTGCTTGTCTCTCACCTTTGTTTGATATGGGAAAAGAGATGCTTGATGCAGGCGAATACAGTATATAATGGGAAGAATAATCAAAAAACGATGTGCTTCTGTAGAGGCCGGAAAAGGAGAAGAGATGGGGCTGGTGCCGGCAACAGGGAGAAAGAACAGGGTACGGCAAACATCCTGCAAGCAATGCGGAATCTGCTGTACCAAAGGAGGCGCTGCCCTGCATGGAGAGGATCTTTTTCTGTTGCGCGAGGGCCTGATCCCGCGCCAGGATCTTATCACTATCCGCAAGGGGGAGTTTGCGCACAATCCTCGTACAGACAGGGTACAACCGACAAAGGTTGAGATTGTCAAATTACGGGGAACGGGCACGGAGTGGACCTGCTGCTACTACGATCCCCTCACAAGGGGCTGTTCTATTTATGAAAAACGTCCTCTGGCATGTAAGACTCTGAAATGCTGGGATCCTGAAGAAAGCCTTGCCCTGGTGGAAACAGATCTTCTTTCCCGACTGGATATTCTTGAAGAAGATGAACCGTTGCAGGAACTGGTCAGAGCACATAACAGTACCTGTTCCCTCCCTGATTTTGTCTCTCTTTCCCGTGCTCTTGAGGAAGATACGGAACAAACAGTTGCTGACTTGGAAGCATCGGTCAATACTGACTTGAGTTTTCGTAATAAAGCTGTCGAAGATTCCGAGGTTGTTCTCAGGGAAGAACTGTTTTTATTGGGCAGGCCGTTGTTTCAGTTGCTGCAGCCTTTTGGCCTGCACGTCTTTCAAGAGGGCAATTGTTTGCGTCTCCAATGGAAGAGAAACACGTAGGAGAAGAAACTCTACACGTTGCAGCGGCTGCAGCCGCGAACAGTCCCCCAGCAGCTGGAACAGAGGAGCGGACCGCGCCAGGCCCCGTTCGCGGCTAAATCCGCTCCTATAAAAAAAGCCTGATCGGTCACCTGAATAGTGTGACCGATTACCAGTTCTTTCGTTCCAGGACTGTGCCCTGAGTGGAAATGGTGATCTGCTCCACGGGGACACTTTTGCCTGCACGCTCCATGGCCTGTTTGATGATTCCGTTCATGGAAGAGCAGCATGGCACTTCCATGATCAGGATGGTAAGGCTGTTGAGGTTACAGTTGGCGATAACCTCGCTAAAGCGCTGGACATACATTTCAGCGTCATCAAATTTGGGACAACCCATCATTACTATTTTGCCGGTAAGAAAATCCTGCTGGAAGTTCGGTGCCGATACTGCGCAACAGTCTGCTGCAACCAAAAGGTCAGCACCCTGAAGAAAGGGAGCAGTGTGCGGAACCAGACGGATCTGCACCGGCCAATGTGTCAGCGCCGAGGCACCGCCTCCTGCCCCCATAATCGGTCTGTTGGCTCCCTGACATGGAGTCTGGGGCGCAAAGGTCTTGATCTGGGCAGAGGGACAACCGGAGGGCTTGGGGGGTGTTGCCTTGTACTTTTGCTCTGCCAGGTGTTTTTCCACGGCTTCTTCGTCGAAGTCCTCAGCCTCTCGTTCGATGATCTGCAGGGCCCCGGTGGGACAGGAGCCGAGACAGGCGCCAAGGCCGTCACAGAGTTTATCTGACACCATCCTGGCCTTGCCGTCGATGATGACCAGAGATCCTTCTGCACAGTCAGGTACGCAAAGGCCGCAGCCGTTACAAAGTTCTTCGTCAATCTCGATAATTTTTCGCATGATTTTCATATCAGTATCCTCGTTGAATGAAGGGGAAGTGTTGTTTCTCTATGCTTCCACTCTATCACATTATCACACTATCTCCTTGACCTGGGTCAAAGAGATGTCTTTTTTTTGAAAATAGTTATCAATCATGGCGGCAATATGTGCGGTACAGATATTATCGTCTCGGGAAACGTGATTTCCATCGGTAAATGGTAACGAATAGAAACAAGCCACAATTTTTCATAGGCTGCCGGAAGAGTAGTCAACTATGTCTGATGAAAACAGTTCGCAGCTGAACGAAGCGTTGGTGCGCCAAGCGCAGCTTGGCGCTTCTTATAGGGTGCCCTGCCTTTGTTCCTGGGCAGGAAGTCCCCATCGGGTAAAGCCTAACCAGCAGCCCGTACCGAGTGTTGCGCGACTCGCGGAGCCGGAAGATCGGCGA
>JAHJNL010000057.1 GCA_018820855.1 Pseudomonadota bacterium
TCACGCAGTTTGGGACAATCAGGCAACTAACAAAGGACGGAGGTGGCCCTGGCGAGGGTGGTCCTGACCAAGGCAGCCATAAGACAGGCGGTAGTGTTGCTGATGTTTTCGGTGGTTACTGTAGCTAGCCGTTTGTGCGCTATTTGAATTGAACAGCTTTTATAGATGTGGCTTTAAGGAGGTTTCCTGAAAGGGAAAGTTGTCAGCTCTGTATGTATTAAATCGCAATCAGGCAGTGTCTGGTTGTGAAAGCAGGTGAGCAGGTGTGAAATAAATGTCACCTTACACCTGCTGCCGAATTATCTTGCGGACTCCCATTGAACATCTCTAGCCAATCAGTTTAGAACTGATTGGCTAGGCACGATTTGAGGAAGTGGAAGGCCCGGTCCCATATCCTCAACCTTCAGCTCAATTCGTTCCTGTCTTCCCCCCCAGCTTTAAGCCTCTATCCCTTCTTCTATACCTGAAAGCAAGAAAAACAATCCCAACCCCTGCCATGTCGATCATTACATCTGTGAATAGAGGTGTTCGTCCATCGGCGTAAAACTGGATCATTTCACTGGCACAGGCCAGTAAAAAAAGTTTGCAGAACAAGCGTAGGTGAGGTGTCTCCTGTTTGAGGAGAAGGAGTAGAGAAAGGAATGCGAAAAGCGAGAAGTGAGCAATTTTAGTGACATCTACATGCGGCAAACCCATGGATGACGAGGAAAGGTCTGTCAGTTCATGAATGGAATGCCTGAGCGGGGCGGAAATAATTTTTGCTTCCTGGGCAATGTCATATTTTATGTCATTTTTAGTTTTTCCGGGTATGGCCGTCCCGATAAAGATAGCTGTTACTGTGACGACGGCCAGGATTTTAAAATATATATTTTTTTGTGCCCGGATTTCAGGAAGGAAGAGCACTGAAATAAAGAGAAGCCAGATTCCGGTTAAGAGCCATTTGCTCCAGATATATAGCGTGGTCTCCTGGGCTTCATGCAGGGAGAGATTCCGGATGTTCAACTGTCCTGGGCTGTGATTTAACTCCAGAATAACACGATAGGAAGAACATGCAGGTGACAGGGTAAATACGTTACTGTAATGTTTCCAGGGTTGAGTACCACTTAACAAGGCAACACTATGCTGTAGCCGGTAGTTGGCTTTGCCCTCAATGTATTGTACCAACAGGAATCGTGCTTTGTTCCACCCTTTTTCTCCGGATAATACCGAGTCTGTGGCTAATTCGGCACTGAGCAGCAACTTTTGAGCTTTCCCGGAGCAGGTTCGTTCCTGCGATATGGCCGCAGTCTTATCCGGGTTCTCTGAGTAAAGGCTTAGTATGTTTTGAGTTACAGTAAGGGCTGTGTCGTCCGGAATTTGCTTTTCCCAATATTCTTCATTCGTTGCGAAAGTGGGATTGGCCAGAAGCTGTTCTTTTGTAAGAACATACTTATCCAGTAAGAGATGGCTGCATAGAGTAAGCAGCGTCAGGAGAGCGAAAAAAAAGAGTAAGGGGGATACTTTCACGGAAGATGTAATTCGTGGACTTTTTAGGTGGAGCTGATAGACCTGTTATAGGCACACGTGAAGCGGATATCTTTTTATAAACACGGTAGGGTATTTTATATCCCACTTCCTATAGGACTAACAGAGAAATCGTGCACTCATCGACGCCAATATATTTTGCGAGTAGTGATGCAGTGTAACGCAATCTACATTTTTATAGGTTTTTTTTCTGGAAAAGTCTGACTGCCTGGGACAATCGGAGTAAGAAATAGCAATGAGCGGCATATGCGGTATTTTTAGAAGAGATGGCTATTCTGTTGATCCGGGGCAGTTTGACGGGATGATGGCCGCCCTTCGCCGTCGTGGCCCAGATGGGGAAGGGGTGTGGCGAAATGAGGCAGTGGCGTTGGGTAGCCAGTTGTTATATAGCACGCCGGAATCCAAGTTCGAAAACCTTCCCCTGATTGATCGGGAAACAGGCTTGGTACTTTGCTGCGATGCTCGCATCGATAATCGAGTAGACCTACGCCGAGAACTTGGTCTGTCAAACAGCAATCAGGGTCAAACCCCTGACAGCCATTTTATCCTGGCTGCCTTTAAAAAATGGGGAGAAAATTGTCCGCGCCATCTTATAGGTGATTATGCCTTTGTGATCTGGGATAACGCACAGCAGCAGCTTTTTTGTGCTCGTGATCATCTCGGGGCCAGGCCGTTTTATTATTTTCTTTCTGAAAATATCTTTGCCTTTGCCTCGGAGATAAAGGCCTTATTTGCTATTCCTCAGGTACCGAAGAGGATTAAAGAGGCGGCTGTTGCCGATTTTCTGCAGCGTATAACCGACAACACACACGAAACCTTTTACCGAGATATTTATCGTCTAAATCCGGCAACGACATTATCCATTCAGTCAGAACGGCTGAGTACGCAAAAATACTGGCAGCCTGATCCGACTCGTCGTTTACCCAAAGCAACCAGCGAAGAATACGCAGAAGAGTTTCTCAAACTGTTTACCGAGGCTGTCCGTTGCCGGTTACGAAGCGCCTATCCTGTGGGATGTACTTTGAGCGGCGGCTTGGACTCCTCCAGTGTGGCCTGTGTTGCCAGGAATATCCTTGCCGAGCGTGGAGAAAAACTGCACACTTTTTCGGCAGAGTTCTCTGGGTTGCCTGAAAGTGACTTGTCAAAGATAGATGAGCGTTGTCATCAGCAAGCCGTGATAGATCAAGGTGGTTTTTTTCATCATCCCTACCGGGGGGATCTTTTGTCCCCCTTGCAACGCCTTCCCCAATATCTGGAGTTGATGGATGAACCTTTCTTCGGGCCCAACATACACCTTGGGGATGAGGCAAACCGCTTGGCCAGAGAGCAGGGGATTCGAATAATGCTCGATGGAATGGATGGCGATACTATTGTTTCTCATGGCTATGAAAGGCTCAATAGTTTGATGTATAGTGGTCAATGGTGGCGGCTGATACAAGAGGTTACGCAAATTGCCAAAAGGCTGGGAGTGAGCCGAAAGAGATTGTTTAAAACTCTCGTTCTTCGCCCGTATTTTCGGGAACCCGTAGCTCACATCTATCGCCAGATCAAATCAACGTTCAGACCCGGATGGAATTTTGAGCCCATTGTCGATCCGGATTTTGGTAGAAAATGGGGGCTGCATCTGCGCACCCGTCCTCAGCTAGACTCGTTTAAAAGGCCTGCGTCCATACATGTTCGTTATCAGGTTTCCCCTATGCAGACAACAGCTCTTGAGATGGTGAGTTGTTTGGCGACACCTTTTCATATTGAACCCCGATCTCCCTTTTATGACCGACGTTTGATGGAGTTTTGTCTGGCTTTGCCGGCGGAAGAGAAATTGCAGGATGGCTGGAGCAGATTTGTTCTGCGTCGAAGTATGGAAAATGTCCTGCCCAAATCGATCCAATGGCGGTCGGATAAGGGCGATTTGAGTTTTGGATTCGCCAGGGGGCTGCGGTCTTTTCATCAGGGGGAACTGGAAAAAATGGTAAACAATCCGAACTCCTTTATGGCAGGCGCTATACAGAGAAAAGTGCTGGAAGATGACTTGGCAGAGTTTTTGGCTGACCCAATTGCAAAGGCTGATAATTCGCTTGATCTTTATTGCGCGTTTGTCATACATTCTTGGCTGAAGGGGTGCAAATTATTGACAGGACAGTAAATAATGAGAATCAATCTTTTTCTTGTTTCCGGTTTCTGATTATGATATTCTGCTTATGAAATGGAAAAGCCATTTTGCCAAAACAATATCAAGCAGGGAGAGTTTGTTGGCTATGTTGATGTATGAAATTTTAGCCGAAGGAAACGCGTATGAAAAACAATAAACAAGATGTGGAAAAAAAAGAATGGACCCCCCCTAAACACACCATCCACGGTGATGTGAAGAATATAACCATGTATAACCAGAAACATATGGCTGCTGACAATCCTCAGGGACCCGGAGTGCCTGCAACTCACGGACCGTCAGCATCATAATCGTAAGATAGGGGGACTGCGGCAACGGTATGCCTCGTTATAGCTGTTTCGGCATTGATCTGTTGTCCGCAGTTCCTCTGGCTTTACCGGAGAGTCAAAAAAAAGATTCGGTAGAAGCCTTTGTTACGCTTGTTGAACCGGCCGAATTTTCAATGGAAAAACCCTTTCTTTCTTTGTCGGAAGATAATGGTTTTACAAAGATAGTCCTGTCGGCCCCAGGAGTTGCTCAGTTCACTATCCGTACGGGAAAAGAGGTCTTTGTCCAGCCGGATCTGAATAGCAACTCCTTAATGATTCCTCTCTATTTGACGGGTTCGGTCCTGAGCCTGTTACTCTTTCAGCGTGGTCTGCTCGTTCTTCATGGCAGTGTCATCAGTATCAATGGGCATGGCGTTGTCTTTCTTGGTCATTCCGGAGCCGGCAAGTCGTCAATGGCCGCCTCCTGCCTGCAGATGGCGGGAAACCTGCTGGTGGCAGATGACGCGGCAGTAATACGGTTTGCAAAAGATACCGTTATGGCGCTGCCGGGATTCCCCCGCCTCAAGGTAGACAATAAGACAGTATTGGCTTTGAACATGGTAAACAGTGAACTGACAAACCTTGAGCCTGTCATTGATGATGAGTTTGCCCTGCACCTCGATAAACGATTTTCCCGCGACGCTGTCCCTTTGAAAGCCATCTACCTTCTTGATGGAGGAGACAGGGAAGAAGAAATGGAGCCGGTTTCTTCAGCAGCAGCACTTATCAAGCTTCTCCAACATACTATTCCCAGCCGTTATGGGGAGAATGGCGGCCCTCAGCAATTTCGTCAGCTGTCCACCCTGTTACGTTCTATTCCCGTATTTATCTTCCGTAGGCCAAAGAACCTGAGTCGGCTTCATCTGGCCCCACAAATTCTAGCCGAGCATCTGGCTGCCTTGCCCTGATATTTTTAAGAGTTGTTGGTCGGTAGAGAGGGGAGTTCTTTGTACCGGTCCAGGTCCGGAAGCCCACCTACAATTGTGGCACCTTCCAGGCTTAACCAGGCATGGGCTTCCAAAGTATTCTCTTGATCACGCGCCACGCCGATATGTAATCTGGTTTTATGGCCATAACTGGAAAAGAGGATTTGTCCTGCCAGGGCATTGGAGAGGCAGGTCGAGCAAGGAATGAAGTGGCTGGCGATGCGGATCAGTCTGGCCATACGGGCAGGAGAAACCGGGCCTGGGATGGCTGGCAGGTTGGTTTGGGAAAGGGATTGAACACGATAAAACAATTCCTGTATCGGAATTGTTCGAAGGCGGATTCTGTATATTGTCAGCAGATAAAGGGCATGAAAAAAGAGTTTCTTTTCAGCAACCGGCAGACGGAGAAATTTAAGCAGCTGTTTCATGCCGTATTGAAATCAGCTTATTGTCGGCCAGTTCTTTCAGAAAAGAGAGCAGGTCTGTTCGGCAGGCATCTTCCGTTACGTCATATTCTTCCATTATTTTCTGACAGAGGGCGGAAAAAGTTGTTGGTTGTTCCAGCAGGTTCCAGATGGAGGTGCCAACTGCATCCAGGCCACTGTATATCCCGGAAGCCATGTCAAGGATTACGGTTTCTCCTTCCAGTTCAGTCGATATATTCTCTTTTTCACGACACAGAAGAAGACTGTCCAGTATATCGTTATCAAGAGATAACATGTCAATGTTCGTCATAGAAGTAGCCCTTGGTTGAATCGTTCCATTTCGTTTTCATTAAAAATGAATGTACCCGTAGACTATAAATGAGAAGGCCTTGGAAGTAAAGAGGTGGGGCTGCCGATTCTATGCAGGAATTTCTATGGGGATGGCAAAGTTCTCTCGAAGTTTATCACCCAGAATTTCTTTTGCTCTGCTGTCGCCATGAACCAGGATGATTTTTTTGGGTTTTTTTCGCATCGTTCTGACAAAAGAAACCAGGTTGGCCTGGTCCGCATGAGCTGAATAACCGGGAAGGGTGTGGATTGCAGCTTTAATGGTAATCCGTTGTCCATCGAGAAAGACATAGCCCCCCTGAGGTCCATATTGGAGGATGTCTCGACCGGGAGTTCCCTGGGCCTGGTATCCGGCAAAGAGGACATCGGTGGTCGGGTCATTGAGCATTGCCCGGAGATAATTTACGATTCTTCCTCCTGTGCACATGCCGCTGGCTGCAATGACCACTGCCGGACTTTGGTTTTTGGTAAGTTCCTGAATCATGTTCTCATGGGTATGGTGATCTTCTATGATCTGTAACTGGTCAAAACAGAGGGGATGACGTCCCTGGCGCAGCCTGGCATGGGCCTCTTTGTCCCACCATGGTTTCAGGGTTTTGTAGATTTCCGTGACCTTGCCGGCAAGTGGCGAGTCGAGAATGATGGGCAATTCCTTCAAGGAGTTGCCTGCTTTTTTCTTTTTTCGGTAGAGAATGGTCTCCAGTTCATAGAGAAGCTCTTGGGTTCGACCGATGCTGAAGGCGGGAATCAGGACTGTTCCGCCGTTTTGCAGGGACTTTTTCAGGATTTTTTCCAGTTGCAGGCAGCGATTCCGGCGCGGAGGGTGAATTCTGTCGCCGTAGGTACTTTCAAGGATAAGGGTGTCACAGCCGTAGGGTTTTTCGGGAGCAGTGAGCAAAGGGGTGTAGGGGGCTCCCAGGTCGCCGGAAAAAAGAATGCTTTCCGAGATGTTGTTCACTCGAGCTCGGAAGGTGACATAGGCGGAACCAAAGATATGTCCGGCTCGGCGCAGGGATAGAGAAAGTTCGCTGCTGCCGCTTAAGGGGATGGAAACGGACCGGTGATAATCAATGGGGACCAGATATTCCTGCAGGCGTTTGATAAAGTTATTGATCAGTCGCTGATCTCTGGTGAAACTTACCTTGAGTGCATCGGCCATAACCAGGGGCAAGAGTTTGGCGGAGGGCTGACTGCAGTAGATAGGGCCTTTGAAACCGGCAGCCAGTAAGTAGGGAATTCGGCCGCAGTGGTCGATATGGACATGAGTCAGGACCAGGGCTTTAACTTGTTTCAGGGGAAAATCAATCTCGGGGGCAGAATTGTGTCGACTGTCTGTTTCAGCTCCTTGAAATAATCCGCAATCAACAAGGACGGAATTTCGGCTGTCAATGACCAGTTCATGGCAGGAACCGGTTACGCCGTTAATGGCGCCGTGATGTATGATTTTCATAGGTTGTTTTTCGATTGGGAGATTGATGAGTGAATTTTATCGGTCCCGCAAAAGGTTAACATCTTTGTCTTCCAGCCAAACTCAATTTTACACCAGTATCCATTCGGGGCATAGCAAATTAGAAAGAGACAGAGTGAAGCATTACGCCTCATCTGTGGGAGCGGCTTCAGCCGCGAAGAGTGGTTGGCGAACCTCCCATGACGGTTTTCGCAGTGTAGGGGGGTATTCGCGGTTGAAACCGCTCCCACACAAACAAACAGTTTGAATCATGAATCGCCCCGTTGTCCGGCCGTGGCCGGTGTCGCAGAACCGTCAGTCGACATTTCCAAACACACCTTTGTCATTTTCACCAAACTCCTTCCTGCCAATATCCGCACTGCAATTCAGTGAGGCGGGAGTGAAGAGAGTAACAGCAGGTTCTTCACATGTAAATCCCACATGGCTTCCCCAAGGAAATCCCACCGGGGAAATCCCACAGAGGGAAACCTCGATACTGGCGGCTCGACATCTGTGGGAGCGGCTTCAGCCGCGAATAGTGGTTGGCGAACCTCCCATGATGGTTTTCGCAGCATAGGGGAATATTCGCGGTTGAAACCGCTCCCACACAAACAAACAGTTTGAATCATGAATCGCCCCGTTGTCCGGCCGTTGCCGGTGTCGCAGAACCGTCAGTCGACATTTCCAAACACACCTTTGTCATTTTCACCAAACTCCTTCCTGCCAATATCCGCACTGCAATTCAGTGAGGCGGGAGTGAA
>JAHJNL010000058.1 GCA_018820855.1 Pseudomonadota bacterium
TGCTGTGGCCCTGGTCGATCTGCTCAAAGCTGCGGCCAGTGCCAAAAATATTCAGGTGATCGAAGCTACGGCGCTTAAAAGTTCTGATGTACAGGGTGCTGCCCGGATCATTGTGTCCAAAGTCCAGGTGATCTACGCCCCAACTGACAACACCGTGGCCAGTGCCATCGATGCGCTGGTCGGTGTTGCCAACCAGGCAAAGATTCCGGTGGTCGGGGGAACAACCACCTTTATCGAGAATGGCGCGGTTGCCTCCCTTGGTTTTGATTATTACCAGGTTGGTGTGCAGACTGCCGACTATGTGGAGGCCGTTCTGCAGGGGAAGAAGGTCGGTGATATCCCGGTTACCTTTGCCAAAGGATCCGATCTGTTCTTGAATCAGCAGGCTGCGGACAAGCTTGGCATCACCTTTCCCGAGGCCATGGTCAAGCGGGCGTCCAGTATCAAGAAATAGAAGAGGAAGAGCTGACAGATGTCACTTTTTGCTTTTCTCGGTACCCTGGAAATCGGGTTGGTTTACGGCCTGGTGGCCCTCGGTGTGTATCTGACTTTCAGGGTTCTCGATTTCCCGGATCTCACCGTGGACGGGAGTTTTCCCATGGGTGGGGCTGTGGCTGCTACGGCAATTGTTGCCGGAGTCAATCCCTGGCTGGCCACAGCCATGGCTGTGCTGGTCGGGGCAATTTGTGGCCTGGTCACGGCATTTCTGGCCGTGCGCTGCGGGATTCTCCACCTGCTGGCATCCATTCTGACCATGATTGCCGCATTTTCCATTAACATCCGCATCATGGGCCGGCCCAATATGGCCCTGCTGGGTGAGCCCACCATCTTCACGCCCTTTGATAATCTGGGCCTGGACTCGCTCTATAGCCACCTCGGGGTGGTATTTTTCCTTGTTCTCTTCTCTGCTTTTTTTGTCGTTCGTCTCCTCTCCAGCGACTTTGGCCTGGCCCTCAGGGCAACGGGTGTCAATGAACGGATGGTTGCAGCCCAGGGCGGCAGTATTGGTTTTTACACCTATTTCGGCCTGGCTCTGTCCAACGGGTTTGTCGGATTTTCCGGTGCCCTGTTTGCCCAGAGCAACTCCTTTGCTGATGTGACCTCCGGTGTGGGGACCATTGTTGTGGGGCTTGCTGCAGTGATCCTTGGTCAGACGCTGATTCCGGGGCGTCGGATCTGGGTGGCTGTGGTCGCCGTTATTGCCGGCTCAATTCTCTATCGCTTGGCCGTGGGTTTTGCCTTGAGCACCGGCATGTTCGGCATGCAGGCCTCGGATCTGAATCTGGTCACCGCAGTCCTGGTGGCCATTGCCCTTATTGCTCCGAAGATGAAGGGCAGAATACGACTGAAGGCGGCAAAGGGGTGAGGCGTACATGATACAATTGCAGAATATCCGCGTTACCTTTAACGCCAATACGATTCTGGAGAATCAGGCCCTGCGCGGAATTTCACTGACTGTGCCCGAGCGTCAGTTTGTGACTGTCATCGGCTCTAACGGTGCGGGCAAGTCGACGCTTCTTGGCGCAGTGAGTGGTGAGACGCCCATCTCCGCAGGACGCGTAGAGATTGATGAAGTGGAGGTGACCAGGTGGCCTGTGCATCGGCGCGCCCGCTATGCTGCCCGGGTCTTTCAGAACCCCCTGGCCGGGACCTGTGCAACGCTGACCATTGAAGAAAATATGGCCCTGGCCTATGGCCGAGGGAAACGGAGGGGCTGGCGTCTGGCTTTGTCATCCGGGCGGCGCAGGCTCTTTCAGGACCGTATTTCTATCCTGGGGCTCGGCCTGGAAGACCGTCTTGGCGACTCCATCGGTTTGCTCTCCGGTGGGCAGCGTCAGGCCGTGAGCCTGGTCATGGCCACACTGTCCGACAGTCGTCTCTTACTGCTCGATGAGCACACGGCAGCTCTTGACCCGCGCATGGCCGCCTTTATCCTTGAGCTCACCAACACGGTGGTTGAGGAGTTTGCCCTCACTGTGTTGATGGTAACCCATTCCATGAAGGATGCCCTGGCCTGCGGGGATCGTACGGTGATGCTGCACCAGGGGAAAATCGTGCTGGATGTTGCTGGAGAGGAGCGGGACAAGCTGGATGTCCCGCATCTGCTGGAGATGTTCAGCAGGGTTCGGGGAGAAGAGCTCGCCGATGACAGCCTCCTCCTTGGCTGAGTTTCCCTGGTATCTGCCAAGGCAGTAATTCTGAAAGAGGAGGCCGACAAGCCTCGATTCTAATGCTTCTCGGCATTTTTGGCACAGGAGATACAGGTTAAGAGACTGGGATCGAACTCTAAGCGTTTTTCAGCAATCTCCTCGTCGCACAGGATGCAGTAGCCATACTCACCGGATTGTATACGACTCAGTGCCGTCTGGATACGCTGGCGCTCAACATCGGTAAGTCGGGCGGCCGCCTGAACCATCGCCTGCTGCTGCATGGCATCCATTCGTGTGAGACGGCCTACTCGTGCGTGGTCAAGCTCGACAGTTGTATGTTCTTTTTTCTGGGCTTCTTTTCCTGCCAAAATGATTTTTTGTCGTTCCTCAAGGCGTTTTCTAAAAGTCTCTAAGTTGATGTCTTCACGCATTCTCAGTCGTCTCCCTTCTTCATTCATTGAATTCTCTTGTATAAAAAGTATCAGCTGTCGTTGTCTGTCCTATCCTGCGACATTTATCATCGTTTCGCAAGCACTGAAAGGGGTTCCCGCTTTATAGAAATGATGACAAGTGAAGCACACTTTCCTTCACTTGTCCGTCCGGTCTTCTGCTCGTGCAGGGATTGATTCCGTTCTCTGTGGGTAACATTAGCCATGGGATAATGACTGTTTTTGTCATGAAGCCTGTTCTTTGTAACATGTTGAAAACACAATAATACCTGTGGCCGGTTATCCCGATATCAACCCGATTTCACCCGATGTCGGCTTTTTTCCTCTACCTTTTCGTCCTACAGTGAAAGCATACGCGGAGGTTGCTGTATATCAATTGATGAAAAGGAGACATATGATGAGAACCATGAAATATTTTCAGGGAATAGTTGCACTGGTGTTTGCTTTGATGCTGCCTGTTCAGTCATCGGCAAGGGGATATCAGCAACGTGGTGATGTGGAGGTAGATATCATCTCTGACCGGCGAGGGACCTTACAACGATTTGATGCCCTGTCCGGCAGGGGGGATGCGGAGCGAAGTTATGTCATTGCCCGGAATGCCGAACGCTATCGTATCCGCGTGAGCAACAGGAGTAATGAGCGGGTTGGGGTTGTCCTTGCCGTTGATGGCAGAAACATCATTTCCGGGAGGAAGTCGTATCTGCAATCTCAGGAGCGTATGTATATCCTCGGACCGCATGAAACACAGGAATACGGGGGCTGGCGTACCGGGCGAAATCAAACAAACAGGTTCTATTTTACCGGAATGAGCGACTCGTATAGTGCCGCCTGGGGAGATACTACTGCCATGGGAGTGGTGGCAGTTGCCGTTTTCCGGGAGCAGCATCAGCAGATGTATGGGAAAGGAAAGAGGAACAAGAACTCCGCAAAATTTCAGGCAAAGAGAGGGCAGCCGGGAACCGGATTCGGTGAAAATGAGTGGTCTCCCGCTAGAGAGGTTCACTTTGTCGCGCAAAAACATCCGGTTGAGAAAAAATTCATCAAATATGAATGGCGGTCCACCTTGTGTCGCAGGGGAATTATGCAATGCAGCCCGGATGGTGACCAGAACCGTTTCTGGCCGCATGCCAGGAGAAATAATGGTTACGCGCCGCCTCCCCCCTCCTGGTCTTTCCAGTTAAACTTTTAGGCCGGAAAAAATTGGCAGAGGAATGATAGGTTCCCTTAGTCCGGAAGGATGAGGACCTTTGCCCCCCTTATTCGCTGCTCCTTGATTTCCAGAAGGGCGCGGTTGGCCTCTGGCAGCGGATATTCCTCCACCTCGGGCAGGAGCGGAATTTCTGCTGCCAGAGCCAGGAACTCTCTGACATCGCTGCTGGCCACGTTGGCAACTGACTTGATCTCCTTTTCCATCCAGAGGTGGGTCTCGTAATTCAGGTGCAGCAATTCTTCTTTGTCTCGTTCCTGTTTGCGGATAGCATTGATCACCAGTCTCCCGCCCGCTTCGAGGTTGTGCAGTGCTGCAACCACCGGTTTCCAGGCAGGAGTGGTGTCGATGATGGACTGCAGCTTTTGCGGCGCATCCACACCGATGTCACCTGCCCAGGCGGCACCCAGTTCCAGGGCAAAGTTTTGTTCGGCCTCTTTTCTGGCAAAGACAAAGACTTCACTGTCCGGGTACCGGTGGCGTACCATCTTCAGGACCAGATGGGCCGAGCTGCCAAATCCGGTCAGACCCAGTCGGTCACCATTTTTCAGACCAGTGAGTTTGAGGGAACGATAGCCGATGGCCCCGGCGCAGAGAAGGGGGGCAGCCTGACTGTCGCTGAATCGTTCAGGAATGGGATGGACAAAGTCTTCCCGCGCTGTCAGGTACTGGGCATAGCCCCCGTTCACGTCCCTGCCCGTTGCCCGAAAGTCTGGACAGAGGTTGTCATTGCCGGCCAGACAGTGATGACAGCACCCGCATGCGGAGGCAATCCAGGCCACGCCCACTCGATTTCCTGTCTGGGTTCTGGGTACAGCCTTTCCTTTGCCGACCACAATTCCCACCGCCTGATGACCAAGGATCATGGGGAAATGGAGGGGTGGCGTTCTTCCCTCTATCTCGTCCAGTTCGGTATGGCAGACACCACAGGCACGGACCTTGATCAGGAGCTCATCGGGACCGGGAAGCGGAATCGGCAGCTCCTCCAGGGTCAGAGGAGCTCGGTTTTGGGAAAGATCGGCAAGCTGGTGCAGAACCATGGCCTTCATCAATGTCTGTTTTTTCATTGTTCCGTGAGTGTTGGAGGGGTTGCCGTCTTACGGGGGAGAGAGATGATGAAGCAGACCCCCTTCCTTCCGTTGCTCAGATTCTCTGCCCGTATGCTGCCGTGATGGTGCTCAATAATTGTACGGACGACATAGAGGCCGAGGCCTAAATGAGGTGTAGTCTCTTTCTGGGTGCGCAGTGAGACCATGGAATTGAAGATATGTCCAAGCATATCAGGGTGTATGGGGCTGCCTTCATTACTGATTCGCAGTTCCAGACTGTTCTGTTTGCTCGAGAGATGGAGAATGACAGGTGTCTCTGCTGTATGGAAGGAGACTGCGTTGTCGATGAGTTTCTCGAGCATCTGGCGCAGTCTGTCCGGATCACCGTGGATCAGGATGGGTTCCGGCGGGGCCTGGTAGACAAAGTCGACCTGGGGGTAGCTTGGACGCCAGCCATGCTCCAGCCAGAGGGAGAGGGCGGAGGAGAGATCAAAGTTCTCAGGGAAGTCATACTCCAGGGCTTCCTGCAGGCTTGTGGCATCACGGATGGCAGTCAGTAGCGATTCCATGCGCTGCACATCGCGCAGGGCCCAACCGATGAAGTCTTTTGTCTGCTGTTCAGGGTTGGGCAGCTCTTTTTCCAGGTTCTTGAGAGAGGCGGAAACTCCGGCAAGGGGGGTACGCATCTCATGCTCCAGATTGTCGGCCATTTTTTCCCGGTATTCGTTCTGCTCCTTGAGTTGAACGAGCATGGAGGCAAGGGTCCGGGAGAGATCGCCTATCTCGTCCCTGGCCCGCACCGGTTTAATGGCAGTTACAATCCTCCCATCTTTGCTGATGGCATTAGCAGCCTGATTGCGCAGGCGACGGATGCGGCTGGAGATGCGTGAGGCAAAAAGCATGAGGCCCAGGCCCACCACTACAAAGGCCATCACCGTCAAGCCGATGGATTCCTCTATCATCTTGTTCTTCAGTGCCAGGATGGAATTGGTGGTCTGCTCCACCACCACCGCCCCCACTACATTTCCTTCGTCAAGCAGGGGAGTGATGGCTGCCATCACCTCCACCCGGGCATCGGCCAGGCGGTAGTGAGTAATGCTTGATCTGCCCTGTAACCCTTCTTCAATGCCCTGGATATCCAGTCTCTTCGGCTGGGCGGCAGGTGGGGTGAAGTTGACTGCGAAGGGTTCGGTGAACAGCCGGTACACAGGGGCCAGCTGGCGGTGCACCCATGGCAGTAGAGTGTCAAGCCCCTGCTCGGATTCTTCTTTCTTCACCGTTTCCGTTTCCAGGCTGCCAAAACGGGCCCGGACCCGCCGGTTTTCATCGACTACCCGAATACGTGAATGAGGCCGGTCCAGGCTGCGCAGCAGGGACTCAATGGCTGTGGATGGCGCAAGGAGCCAGCCCAGTTCACCGATCTGGCCGGGATTGGCCGTGCCGATAATGGTTTCCACCTTTCGTTCCTGTTCGTCATCCACATCGGCGACAGCAAAGGCCAGACGATTTCCGATCATGTCCAAAGGGATGCGCAGTTCAACGGTATACCCATCTTCGGTCTCTGCCCAGACCCCCTGGATGCGTGGTTCATTGGCTTGCGGCAGTGGCTCTTTCGGGTCAGGGTCCATGAGAAAGCCGTTGAGCCAGCCGGCTTTTTCAGTGGCCAGCAGGTAACGGTGGAGTTCTCCCTGCCGGTCCTCGATACCGATCTGGATGTGATCCGCTTTTCCGGGATAGAGGGAATTGGGGTGGCGATACACCAGGTGGTCATCCTGGACCAGAAACAGGGCGTAGAGATACTTCCCCCGTTCTCCCAGCAGGTGTCTGAATTTGAGAGAGTCGGGGTTGTACGGTGCTGCAGAGGAGAGAACATGTTCGGCCCCGAATTCCTCGCTCTGCTGCAGCTCCGGCTGCCAGTCGTCTGTCTTGCCGTTCAGGCGAATGGAGTTGGAGAGGTGGAAGAGGTAGAGATCTCGATTCTGGTCCAGAGAGTGAAAGAGTTCACGGTCAAAGATGTCCGGCCGGTTGGCAAGTGCTGTAGCCACGGCCTTTGCCGTGAACATCAGGGCCTCTTCCCGGCTGGCGAGGAGGCTGGACTGGAGCATGGCGCTGAAACGAAAGCCGATCAGAGGGATGAGGAGGAGGAGCAATGAGATAAGAGTGAGCTTGAGACGGAGAGAGATGCGCATACTCTGTCACTTTTCCAGCCAGCGATAGCCCATGCCGTATTCGGCGCGGATGGCATCAAATTCATGGTCTGTTTCGCGAAATTTTTCCCTGATCCTTCTGACATGGGCGGCGATCGCGTTATTGGTGACCACCACATTGGCGGCATCCATGAGCTGATCATGTGATTTTACATGGCCGGGCCGTCGCACCAGGGCACTGAGAATCCAGAATTCGGTAAGTGTCAGACTTACCACCACACCCTTCCAGCTCACCTGCTTGCGCTCTTCCTCGATACGTATGGAACCGTGATTGATGACGGTCTCATCCTGCTTTGTCTCTGTTCCCCGAATGGCTTCCAGCATCTTGAACAGGGCTGAGATACGCACCGGCAGAAAATCCAGAGTGGTGGTGTCTTTGGTCAGATAGTCCCAGGCTCCGAGGCGGAGGCCGGAGACCCGGTCCAGGTCGGAATTACGGGCAGTGAGAAAGATGATGGGGAGTATGGGCGAGAGGTTGCGCAGTTCCCGGCAGAGCTCAAAACCACCTTCCATCTCTTCCTGCAGCATCACGTCGAGGATGGCCAGGTCCGGCAGCTTTCGGGAAAAGGCTGCGCTGGCTTCGGCTCGGGAGCTGTAACTTGTCACCTGGTATCCGTCTCGTATCAGGGCCTGGGCATAGTTGTTGCGCAGGGTCTCGTCGTCTTCAACCAGGGCAATGGTGTAGGAGGGCATTGTGGTCCACAGGAAAAATGAATCTGAAAATATCTTTTTTATAATTAGCACAGAATAGTTGCTTTGGCTATGGCCAGACGGCCATTGTCATAATGTGTCATATTTCTTATGCGAACTGTCATCTTTCTCGCAGCGCCTTGTCATTGTCATGTTCTTTATTGGAAAACAGTAAGAAGGCTATACAAGATATCAGACTAAATGGAAGAGAGGCGGGAACATGGGTAACGAAAGAGACGAGAAAGACAAAGCGCTGTTTGATCCGGGGAATATGTTGTTTGTTTTCTATGTGGGAGTTGTGATGGGCCTCATTTTCCTGGCCATGGTGGTGGATGGCCGGGCTGCCGTGGACCGAGGGAACAGGGGTGAGTTCAATCTGTCCGAGGTGCAGCAGGGTGAGTTGCTTTTTACCGGGACAAGCGAGGGGAAATATCTCCCGGCCCCGCAACTGTCCCAGGATGTGGAGATCTATGTCAGCGGCATGGCAGCGAGAACCATGGTCCGCCAACGTTTCCTGAACAGCAGCAAAGAGTGGCAGGAGGCGATTTATGTCTTTCCCCTCCCTGATGAGAGTGCCGTGGATCGGCTGCGCATGCGGGTGGGTGAGAGAGTCATAGAGGGGGAGATCAGGGAAAAGATCGAGGCCCGGAAGATATATGAACAGGCCAGGAAGGAAGGCAAAAAGGCCTCTCTCCTGGCCCAGGAACGTCCGAATATCTTTACCATGTCTGTGGCCAATATCGGGCCGGGTGAAGAGGTGGAGGTGGAGATTGAGTATCAGCAGGTAGTGGGGCTTGCAGACGGAGTCTTTTCCCTTCGGTTTCCCATGGTGGTAGGTCCCCGCTACATTCCTGGCAGTCCGCTTAAGGAGAATGGAGAACAGGGAGCGATTCACTTTGCCGGCAGCGGATGGTCTCTGGATACGGACCAGGTTGCTGATGCCTCACGAATCACGCCGCCGGTGGCAATTGGAGCGGAAAACAAACTGAACCCGGTTCGTCTGATGGTGGAGCTGGCTGCCGGCTTTCCCGTGGCCGGGGTGGAAAGCCTCTATCATGGTATCACCGTGTCCGATGAAGCGAGGGGGACAAAACTGATTCGCTTCAGTGGAGAGGTGATGGCCGACCGTGATTTTGTCCTGGAGTGGAAGGCTGAAAAAATGCAGAGCCCCCATGCTGCTCTTTTTACCGAGAACCGAGGGGGAAATGATTATCTGCTGCTGATGCTCATGCCGCCGGAAGGAGAGAACACAGATAAAGTATTAGCCAGGGAACTGATCTTTGTCCTCGATACCTCAGGCTCCATGGCAGGCCCCTCAATTATCCAGGCACGGGCGGCCCTGGTTCTGGCTATATCCCGTCTTCATGAGTATGACCGGTTTAACGTGATCGAATTCAACTCCACAGCCCGGAAGCTTTTCCCTAAGGCAGAAGCAGCTAATGTTGAAAATCGGGATCGGGCTGTCCGCTTTGTCGAGTCCCTGCAGGTCGATGGCGGCACAGAGATAGCCTCGGCTCTTAATCTGGCCCTGGACGGAAGGCAGAATAATGAACGGATTCGTCAGGTCATTTTCCTCACTGACGGTTGTGTGGGCAATGAAGAAACGCTGCTGGCCATGATTGGCTCACGTCTCGGAGATTCCCGTCTTTTTACCGTAGGGATCGGTTCTGCTCCCAATTCTTATTTCATGTCGCGGGCAGCTGCCATGGGCAGGGGGAGTTTTACCTATATCGGCAAGATTGCGGAGGTGCAGGAGAAGATGATGGCACTCTTTCAGAAACTGGAGCATCCGGCTGTCATCTCGCTCAGTGTGGTGGACAGCAAGGGGCAGCCCATGGAATATTACCCCGATCCCATACCCGACCTCTATCAGGGAGAACCTCTGGTCATCTCTCTGAAACTTCCTGAGCAGAGTGATGGTTTGCAGATTACTGGCAGCCTTGGCGGTCAACTGTGGCAGGAGCAGGTACACACGCAGACTGCTGCCAGGCGGCCAGGTGTTGCAACGCTGTGGGCCAGAAAAAAGATTCGGGCACTTATGGATTCTCTTGCCTTGGGAGGAGAGAAGTCGGAGATCAGGGAAAAGGTGCTGGAAACGGCCCTGGAGCACCATCTGGTCAGTCGTTATACCAGTCTTGTGGCTGTTGAAAAACAGGCATCAAGACCTCAGGAACAGAGGGTGCGACAGGCAGCGCTTAAGACCAATCTGCCCCAGGGCTGGCAGGCAGACAAAATTTTTGGCGGTACTTCCAGGACAGCAACTCCTGCTGCGCTTCATCTCTTTATGGGAGGACTCTTTCTGCTGGCAGCCCTTCTGCTGGTGCGCAGGAACAGGAGGGCAGGAGTATGAAAGAATGGCTGTTGCGCATGACCGCCTTTGTCCTTCTTGTGAGCGGCAGTTTACTCTTTGCTGACGGTTGCTGGATCAAGGCAAAGGCGGTTCTTGCCCAACACCTTCTCCATCGGGCCTGGGAGCATACTCTGCAACGCGGAGAACCGACCAAAGCCTGGCCCTGGGCTGATACCTGGCCGATGGCGAGATTGCGTGTGGAACGGTTGGGCGTGGATCTGATTGTCCTGGAGGGTGAAAGTGGTGAGGTGCTGGCCTTCGGCCCCGGTCATATCCCGCGCAGCAGCGAACCCAGTGCTGACGGTCACTGTGTCCTGGCCGGTCATCGGGATACCAGTTTTCGCTTTCTGCAGGAGTTGCAGGTTGATGACAGCATCAGCCTTCAGTCACGGGATGGGGAGTGGTATAGTTATAGCGTCAGAGCAACCGCCATTGGCGAGGCCGACAGATTATATCTGGAAGAAAGTGATCTACCCTGTCTGACCCTGCTTACCTGTTATCCCTTTGCTGCTCTGGATTCTCGAACCAATCTCAGATACCTGGTTTTTGCCGACAGGATACCGGGATGAATGGATTGGTATTATTTCCCTTTCTGCTTTCCAGCTGTCAGTTCTGTTAGACCCTGTTATGCAAAGAGCTCATCCAGCCAGTCGAGCATGATGCCTGACGAATAGGACAGATTACCTACCTGACAGTGGGAGTCGGCTCCCTGGGCAGCGGTGAAATAATGGGTGTCTGTGTGGCCGCCTGTTTCCCGGCAAAAAATCTCCAGTTGTCTTGCCGGTTCTCCTCCCTCTCCTTCGCCCACCAGGGCCAGGGATGGGCATGTTATTTGTTTCAGTTCGTCATCTTCCACCCGGAAGTCATGCATGAAGGCAAAGGTCTTTTTCATACTTCCTTTGCCAAAGCGGGTGATGAGGTTGGCACTCATCAGTTTCATCTGTTCGTTCATGAATTCGTTCGGGATCATGGGGAGGTCGGCAACGCCAAAGTCTTCTTCGTCAGGTATTGCGGCCGGATCAACTCCGGCAAAGGCGCTCATGTATGCATGGAGGTCTATGATGGGAGAGTTGGCGATCAGGGCCTTGATCCTCGGTTCATGGGCTGCTGCCCGTGTGGCGAAATATCCGCCAAGGCTGATTCCGAGCAATGCCGTTTTGTTCGGGGTTCCCACTTTTTGGGCAGCGAGCCAGTCCAGAACGGTTGTCACCACCTTTTCAAAGTCAGGAATAAAACTGGTTTCCGGGGAAAAACGATAGCTGTCCATCTGTCCGGGGCCGGCGAAGAGGAGGATGTTGTAGCCACGTTTAAGGGCTGCCAGGCCACGGGTCAGGAATTCCTCTTCCAGGGTGCCGTCAAATCCACTGACAATGAGCAGGGTTTTTTCTGCTCGGCTGTTTTCTTTTGGTTTGAAGAAATACACGGGTATTTCCTGATTGGCAAAGGGGATCATGGCGGTGGTGAGATCGTAAGCAAGACAATCTACGGCCTGGAGAAAACATTCCCTGGAACTTATTCCGAGCTGCCTGTGCATGGGGTCGATACAGGATGAGTAATACTCGGCGGCCCGGTAGGAGTTGCAGGCCATGAGAAAGAGATCGCCGGCGCTGACTCGGTGTCCCTTTTTCTGTCTTTGTTGTGCCTCATCTTCCTGCTGTCTGGCCAGGCTGGAAAATTCCCGGACCCAGGCGCTGGAGCTTCCGCTTTCAATTTTTGCCGCAAGGTGCAGGCACTGGCCTATGGAAGCCCCTCCCGAAGCACAGGAGCCGAGCTGACGGATCAGTTGGAAATCCATCTCCTTGTCTTGAAAGCCTTGTACTCGGGTGGCGCTGCGTTCCAGTTTTTCCATGGTAGTATTATTCTCCTTGTTTGATGAAAGAATTAATAAAGTTTGTCACCTAATAAAGGCGGAGTCAAGTTGAAAATAAAGAATAATGGAAAGAGTAAAATAGATGTGGTAGTGTGGCAGAAGCATAATTGTACAGCTTTTGACTCAACAAATGAGGAAACATGTTTTCTAAAAAATATTATATATATATCGGGTTATTGACCGCTGTTTCTCTGTCGCAGGGAGGCTGCTCCATTTCCTACTCTCTGGAAAAATCATCCGACTCTGTCTCTGCAAGTCTTGATTCCATCACCTCTATCTCCAACTCCTCCACGTCCTCTTCTGGTGGTGAGAAGAGTGAAGAGCAGAAAGTTGATGAGACCGCCACTGTTTATGAGGAAGATATTGCCGCTGTCACAGTCCTGTATGTCAGCCGGGAAAAGAATAATGACGAGTTTCAGCGCAAGGTGGCAAGTATTGCCAAAAATCATGGTATCAGTGACTGGGAACAGGAAAACAGTACTTTTCTGGCCATGGGCAAGGGCTTGAGACGGGCCGGAGTCGCCGAAGAGTCCATTGGCAATCTTCCCTATTTCCGCTCCATTGCCGGAACTTCAAAATACGCAGAGGTATTAAAGGGGTACAACCTATAACTCTTGTGCCGCCGCGGGTTGCTGGGAGTATTCGCTTGGTCCTACGATTATCCCTTTATGTATTTTTTCTTCTGATTCCAGCACTCCCGTTGTGGGCATCTCAGACAGGAGAAGAAACAGAGGCGGTTACTCTTGACTTCCTCTATGTCAATGCCAATGCCGGAGAGGCTGCAGGTGGCCACACGGCATTGCGCCTGGGTGAGTCTATTTTTCACTACCAGTTTTTTCCAGACTCCACCTTTCTTTTTGTCCGGGAGCCCTGGGCGGATTTTCGCTTTCTCTATAACGACCTTCATAATCGCACTATCTCCCTTGCCTCGCTTCCCCTGGACCCTTCGGTCTATGCCGGGATAAGAAATCACTTCACTGAATTACTCATTACCCAGCAGCAGTTTTTTGATGCATACGAAGATGTGCAGGAAGAAGACAAGCTTGTTCGGGAAATGTTGAACGGAAGGTGTGAAATCTCTGTGCCCGGCCTGGGTTTTTTTACGAGACAGGAGTTTCCAACGCTTTCTCCTGTCACGCTGAAAGCGAGGATAGAGACAGAACTGGGCAGGGATTTTTTGCAGCAGACAGTGGCTCAGGCAGATGAAAATCTGAAACGGGCTTTTTCGGCCGTTAGCGGTGGAGAAAGACCGGGCCGGAAACTCCGGGAGCAGATTGTGTGGAGGGAGGCCCTTCGCGTTCTTGCAGAAGAATGGGATCTGGATGAAAGATCTCTTATTGCTCCCATGGCAGGAGAAGGAAGGCTGAGTTCTTCGGGTGCAGAATCTCTGCTGCGATTTGGCGAGGAGCTGGCCTGTTCCATTGTTGAACTGCTTCGCTCCACCCGCCCGGACAAGGGTGAACCCCTGCTCCTGCAGACAGCAAGGTATCTGGTCGTGCAGCGTTCACTGGCAGCAGGGCAGCTGTATACTCTGGATCCTTTTCCTGATGATGTCAGAAAGGTCTGGCTTACCGAGGCGGAGTTGGGAGAAGAGAGGCTGCTTATTCTGCAGGAAGCTTTTCTTCGTCAGGCCGTTACACGTAGCAGTCTGTTTTTTCAGGAAGAACTTCATCCGGAGATCGCCTATTCCTTCCTTGAGGCGAGTCGGGCGCGGGCCTGGGAACTGCTGCAGGCAGGGAATGGAAAGCAGGAGGTGAGGATCCTGTCAAAAGTTACACTCCCCTCACGGAGGAGAACGGTTTCTCTGGGGAAGCTGCAGATAGAGAAAGAAAATCTGCAGGTCACCAGTCGGGCCATGGCGGAGGAGTTGAAAGTGCTGCAGGAGAAGAGTGAAGAGCATTACGGTTATAATCTTTTTCTGCGTAACTGTGCCACTGAACTGATCCGTTCACTGAATTCCACCTTTGCCGATGCCAAGTCTGGAGAGGCTGCTCTGGGCGGATGGCTTGAGCCCGACAACGGGCTGGTCTTTATCCCTTTTCTTTTCTATGAGCAGAGCTGTGCTGCCTTCTCCCTGCAGGAAGAACAGACATTGACAGCAAGACGTCTGCGTAATCTGGAAAAGTTGTATTCGCAGGAAAGTGATCTTCTGGTCTGGCTCCGAGAATCGAACACCTTGAGCGCCACCTTGTATGAACCCCGTTCCAAAGATACACCCTTTCTTTTTTTCACCGACGACTCCCTTTTGCTGCGTCCCATTCAGGGTGTTTTGAATCTCGGCTATGCCGCCCTGCACGGCGTAGCAGGCCTTGTTACTTTGCCCTTTGATGGCGGGGACAGGTTGCATCAGGCAGCACGCGGCATCTTCTACAGCCTGCCGGAGCTGGCTTTTGGCAATATCAGGAAAGGGAGTTACTCCACGGCTGAGCCTGAGGCTGTATCTCCCCTTGGTGGCAAAACCCTTGTGGAATGAAGATTCCACTTATATACGAATAAACACGGAGTGAACCAGGCGGCCATTTTGTTTTCAAGTCACCTGCTGTTTTCAGGTAAACTGCAGGCCGGTCGCATTATACCGTGACCAGATCGCCTTGAATTCCTCCTGATTCTCCAGAAGGATATCCACCAGTTTCGGATCGAAATGTTTGCCACGCTGTTCCCGGAAATGGGCAAAGACTGCCTCCCAGGACCAGGCCTCGTGGTAGATGCGCTTGTTGGAGAGGGCATCAAATACATCGGCCACACCGATGATCCGGCCATGGATATGAATCTCATCCCCTTTCAGTCCCTGCGGATATCCCAAGCCATCCCAACGCTCGTGGTGCAGGAGAACGATTAAGGCCGCCATCTGGATGATCGGGCTGGTTGAGTTCATCAGCAGGTCATGGCCCTGGTAGACATGGGTCTTAATGATATTGTATTCCTCCGGCGTCAGCGGGCCAGGCTTGTTGAGGATGGAATCAGGAATACCGATCTTGCCCAGATCGTGGGTGGTGGAGGCAATTTTAAGCATCTCCGCCTCCTCCTCTCCCAAACCGTATTTCAATGCCAGAAGCCTGGAGAATTCAGCAACCCGGCGAATATGGCTGCCGATTTCAGCGGAACGGCATTCCATGGTCTCGGCAATATGGTAGATGATCTCCTTCTGGGTCTCCTCGATACCCTTATTGAGAAAAAGATTGTCGAAGGCCAGGGCAACATTGGTGAAAAACAACTCCAGCAGATCATGGTCGTTTTCGTCCAGTTCCTTGGCAATCTCAAAATAGAGAAAATTCTCTGAACCGGTCTGACTCTTGAAATACCAAGCGCATTTCCTGTCCTCACAATAAAAGCCATGGGGTTGAGACTGGGCCAGTTGAAGGGCTGTCTGCATCAAGGCGGTATCGATCTCGCTGATCGAATGGTTGACATATTGACAGAACTGGCCTGTGGCGGCCAGCACCAAAGACTGTCCATTGATGATGGAGGCGGTCAGACCCGAAGCCTGACTGTCCATGGTCTCTTCCTGGAACTGGAAGATCGATGCCAGCTGCTTCAAGATGCCGCTGCCCAGTTGCTGCAAGGATTGGCGCTCAAAAATATCCGAGGAGGCATCTATGATCTTTTTCAGTCCCTTGCGGTTATTTTCGATGGTGGTGATGAAGTTGTAACTGCGCAAGGCCGATATGACGGTGACCAGCATCTTATCAAGGGTCAGCTCGGTTTTTTCTTTGTAGTCGTTGATGTCGTATTCGAGAATAACCTTGGCTGCCGGGGCTTTACCGGGCTGACCGGTGCGCAGAATGATACGGACGGTGTGGTTCTGCAACTCGTCTCGGATGAAACGAACCAGCCTGAGTCCGCTGTCGTCGGTCTCCATGACCACATCCAGGAGAATCACTGCCATATCCTGGTGCCGGGCCAGGATCTCTTTGGCCTCCTCCCCGCTGTAGGCATGGAAAAACTGAAACTTGCGCCCCAGGTACTTCATTCCCTTGATCATGTAGGTAGTAACGCTGTGGACCTCCTCTTCGTCATCAACGATGAGGATTTTCCACGGTTCGCCGTTTACGGGTCGACTGGAAACAGCGCTCCGGGGTGTTTCCGGTGGTTCGTCTTTAAATAAAATTTCATCGGAATCTGCAAACATAGGTTTCCTTTATTAGACGGGCATGGCCACATGAAAAGAAGTCCCCAGACCGGGCGTGCTTTGGCAAGTGATGGTACCGCCAAGGGTTCGGGATACTATATTGAATACGATATGCAATCCCAGGCCGGTGGAACCCTGGTTGCGGGCGGTAGTGAAAAACGGTTCGAAAACCTTATCCCGGATTTCCGCTGTCATTCCCTTGCCATTGTCCCTATAGTGCAGCTCGAGGTAGCCATTGCTTCTGCTTACCTCGATGCGGATCTCACCGGCCTGAACCGGATCAAAGGCATGAACGAGAGAATTAATGATGAAATTGGTCAGGATCTGGGAAAAGGCGCCCGGATAGCTTTCGATCATCAGGTCATCATCACAGAGGACCTCGATCCGGTGCCTGGTTTTTTTGATTTTCGGCCGCAGGCTGAGTAGAACCTCGTCAATATACTTTTTGACATTGAAGGTTCTGCGGTTTTCCGAAACCTGATCGACCGCTACCATCTTGAAGCTGCGGATCAGTTCCGAGGCTCGGTTCAGATTCACGAGAATCATATTCGTCCCTTCCTGTGAGTCTTCCAGATAGGTGGTCAGGTCGGAACGTTTCATATCCCCTTGAACAAACAGCTCGTTCAAAGTCCGATTTTTTTCTACCAAGGTGGAACCCGCAGATAGCGCCACTCCCACAGGAGTGTTGATTTCATGGGCCACTCCGGCCACCAGCTCACCCAGGGCCGCCAATTTTTCGGAAAGAATCAGCTGGTCCTGCGTCCGCTGCAGATCTTCGAGGGTACTTTGCAGTTCCCGGTTGGCGCCGGCCAGCTGTTCGGTGCGTTGTGCTACCCGTTCCTCCAGTTCTTCGTTGAGACGAACGAGTTGTTCTGCTGCCAGACTCCGTTCCCTTTCCTTGCGCTCCAAGCCTTCCGCCATACTGTCGAAAGCCACGGCCAACTGCCCCAGTTCCCCATCTTCGGAACCCATGTCGGTGCGCGTACTCAAATCGCCGGCTTTCAGTTTATCTGTGCTTATCATTAAGCGGTTCAGCTGGCGCAGAATGCTAAATTCTGCCACGAAGTGGGCAGTAATCAGGGCCAGGATTGTGGCCAGAAAGAGAAGAACAATATTGCGTACCATAACGAATCGGGCAGTTCCCAGGGCTTGATCCACTGGAGTCCCTAAGCGGATCATCAGGTAGGGAAAAGAGGCTCCTTGAAAATGAAGGCGTTTGAAGCTGTACAGACGGCTGACCCCATCCACCCCGGTTTCCAGGAAGGTTCCCTCCTCGTCACGGCCGGACATGTGCGCCACCATCTGGGGCAAATCGTCCACCCATGTGTATCTTTCGGTTTCCGGGAAGCGAGTCAGACGCATCCCCTTGGCATCGGTCAGGGTAAAGACCGACTGATCCGGCAGATGGGTATCGTAAAAAATGTGTCCAAAATAGTTCAAGTCAAAGTCGGCCACCAGGATACCCACAGGATGGCCGGAGGAGTGGATGACGGGTTGGACGAACTGAACTGCCACCCGCCGCTTCTCGGTTTTGAGCAAGGTATAGTTGCCCACGCTGAAAGTCCCGGTGCGCATGACATCCTGGAAAAACTTCCTTTCCCCGGTATGTTCGAAAAGTGTGGTTGGAACCGTGACGAGAACCTGGCCCTGGGCGTCGGTCAGTGACAGGGAGATATAGGCGGCGTTGCAGGCAAGGATGTCAGCCAGCAATTCTTGACAGGCAGCCACGTCAAGCTCTTGAACTTGAGAGGACTTGGCAAGGGTCATCAGCAGGAGACGGGCATTGTCCACCACTCGTTCGTGATGGGCGGCCATAGCCTGAACCTGGCGTAGGGCATATCTCTCGGCGTCGTTCACTACCCTGTCGCACAGTTCATACCCCGTGTAGAGCAGGATAGCCAAAGCCGGGAGAACGGCCAGCAGGACCAAGATCAACAGACTTTTACGGATAGAGCCAAAGAAAAAGAATCGCATCACGCCCCTGAAAGATCGACTTACAGACAGAACGTTCTTTTCCCAAACAAATCTCTCGTGTCAGAATGCATCTTGTTGTGCCTGTCAGAGACAGGTTCGATTTGTCTGAGTATCTGTTTTCACGAATATATATTACCAGATTTTTAGTCTGGCTGCATAACTTTGTACATCAGTCCTTGAACACGGAACACGCAGAACACGGGGTGTGACCAATTCCACATATTAATTTATGACAGATATTTTCCAAGAAGAGGTGGTTTTGGCCTTTAAAAGTCTCTTTTTGAGCTAAATACGGCTTCAAAGAAATTTTTTCTCTACCACCTCAATTCAGTCATGGAATCTGTCCGAGATGTTACGGCAACAAATCAAAAAATTGAACGAAGAGTAGAATTAATAATTGAACAATTGCATTAATATTGACCCGTGAGCCATGACGTTTTAGCGATGCTGTTTTAGATTTTTTTCCCCCGGGAATGTTGTGCCGGACGTTGAGGCTGTAAAAAAAAGGTTAAACTACTTAAATTTAATGGGTATTTTTAGTAGCTATACAGTAAGTTTTTAACAGGTAAAAGGAGTGAGACAGCTTGACTTCAGCACAAAGGTATTGCCGTGGCAAAATACAAACCTTATTCCTGCGCCCAAGGACAATTCATTCCGGACATGTTTGCCAGCCAGATTCTGCCTAATACCGTTGAATCTACTCTCTCGCAACTTGTTGACAATCGGATTGATCCGTTAATCTTTTGCACCTGCTTTAGAAATGATGAAACAGGAACCCCGGCTTTGGCTCCGCATCTCCTTTTAAACATTATTATTTTGCCAATTACCGAGGCAACTCCTGTTGCAAAATTGCCCGATGTTGCTATGGTGAAAATTATGAGGAGAAAAATGTTCCTTTTATGGCGCTGTCAGCCAACAGTCGCCTTCATTTAGTGTTTTTTGTGTTGTGCTGTGTACAACCTGAAAAAGGTGCAACGCTATGTTCTGGTTAGATCAACTTCGGAAAAAGCAAAAAAGGTGAAGTTAGCCAATGGGGTATCAATAAATCATGGCCCGTGAAGGGAGAGTGATTGAGTAACTTGACAGTAGTTTAATAGTGTTTTGCTGGAAAAAGTGGCCTGTGCAAGCAGGTTCGATTCGTGACATAAGTTTTTATGCAGGCTCTTCGTATTATTGGAAAGTAATGCAAAGTACCCGGCTCATCTGTCTGATAGTTACGGGAGATAGCTCCTTGGCTATTTTTTTCTGGAAGTAAGCAATGGAGGATTTGTTATGGCTTATAAAGATATTTTGAGAAACTCTCTAAGGACGTTCGAGGATCTGGAGAAATGGCTGGCCGGCCGGAAGGTAGCAGTTGATCCCAGGCTCAAGGATGTAATTGGCAAGTATCCGATGAGAGTAAATACATATTATCTCAGTCTCATTGAAAAGATGAATGACGGCATATGGAAACAGGCGATTCCGAGTGTGGGGGAACTTGAGCATTATAAAGACCTGACAGCAGATCCTCTGGATGAGGACGGAGATATCCCGCTTGGTGGTCCAAGAACAATAATCCATCGCTATCCTGACAGGATATTGCTGCTTATCTCAAACGAGTGCTCAATGTATTGCAGATTCTGCACGAGAAAAAGAAAGGTAGGTGATGATCGTAAGAATCCGAGTATCGAGGACATAAAAAAAGGAATCGAATACATTGCATCTCACGAAGATATCAGAGACGTATTGATCTCTGGTGGAGATCCTTTGTTGATGTCCAATAACAGACTTGATGAGGTGTTGAGCAAGTTAAAAGAGATTCGACATGTTGAGTTGATAAGGATCGGGACAAGAGTTCCATGTGTCTGGCCACAAAAGATCATTGAAGACAAAGAACTGATTGAGGTGCTTAGAAAACATACCCCCCAGTCACTTAACGATCCGCAGCTTTATATAAACACGCACTTCAATCATCCTAATGAAATTACGGCCCAGAGTTATCTTGCCATTAAAGTTTTAAGGGAGCTGGGCATTCCCATTGGAAACCAGACTGTTTTGATGAAGGGAGTAAATGATGACACAGATGTGATGAGAAACCTGTTGCACGGCCTCGGAAAAATGGGAGTAAAACCTTATTATCTCTATTATGCTGATCTCGTTGAGGGAACAGGTCACTTCAGGACAGAAGTATACAAAGGAAAAGAAATCTGTAGAGATCTCTGCGGAACCACTACGGGTTTCCTGCGCCCGGTTTATGTCGTCGATGCTCAAGGAGGAAGAGGGAAGGTTCCTGTAGATCTTGGCTTTACAGATGGAATCAGTGAAGATAAAAAAGGTGGAACTTTTACTTCACCTATTGGCCTTGGCAAGGTTTATGTGAATGATCCTATTGAAAAAATAGAAGGGAAAAGAAAAAGAAACCGGAATAAGACAAGTGGAGAGTGAAAGATAAAGGTGTTTTGTCCCGAATCGTTCTTTAACTTTATTAAGAGGTGAGTGTGATGAGTTTAAACATAAAGCAATTATTTGATGCTGAACCTGCATCAGCCTTGTACGTCGCTATTAATCGTGTATTGGTAAAGAATGATCCAAACCTGATGGGTATGATGAAACAGGCCAGTTCCAAAATGTGTCTTGCCACTGCCTTAACTCCTGGTTTTAAAGGCTTTGATCTTATGAAACAACTTGGCGCATGTCCGATGGGAATGCGTTGGGGAGCAAGCACCGATATGGGACAGCAATTATCACATATCTGGATTGATCAGATTACTTATTGGGATTCGTGGGAAGCCCATGAAAATTTTCATGAAACCTTTGAAGATGTGGTTGTCAACACGTGTGCAAAATGTGGTGAAGTGATGCTGGAGGGTCCTGAGGAACCGGTGTTTCGCGTGGTACACAGCGATCTGCCCAAATTAATCTCCATGAACCAGTGGTTAAAAAAAAGCGGACAGGGGAATGCCAAAGGTTTTGCGGTTGATACAGGGAAAACTGTCACAGTATTGGCAACACATCGGATACGACCCGGTAAAGAAGACGAGTTTGAAGCCGGTGAAATTGAAACAATGAATATGCTGAAAGAGTCCACTGGGATGATAGGATTTCAGATCCTTAAACGGATTGGCCTGTCGACTTTAGGCAGCGGACATGCAACAGTTGCATCCATGCTGGAAGACCTGAAGGACAGTTCGGGAAGCAAGTTGAAGCGTACTGCTGAAGTGTGGGAGGGATACACCATACCTGCTGAGTATCTTGTTATGGTGGAATGGGAAAGCCTGCATGATGCACAGGGAAATATGCCGCATGTGAATGTAAAACCGGAGATATTGTTCGTCCATGGGCCTAAAGTGTTGGACAACTGTTTGCATATGCCTAACGTGCGCATGGCTGACTCAATGTTTAGAGAGCAAACCAATAGGGAAATCCTCAACAAACAGTGACCATCCCAGGATAGGAGTGTAATCTTTCAACGGTCCGGAGTGTTCTGAACAACGTACCCATTTGAGACTCAACCTGAATGTTCGGCTGATTGGTGAGTGAATATCATGCTCTTAAATCTGTTACTTCTTTTTGTCGGTCTTGCTCTTCTGTTGGGAGGCGGAGACCTCCTTGTCCGGGGTGCTTCTGCTTTAGCACGGGGTTTTGGCGTGCCGCCACTTGTTATTGGTTTGACAGTCGTCGCCTTTGGGACAAGTGCACCCGAACTGTCAGTTAATCTGCTTGCGGCTTTTCAAGGCAACACTGAAATTTCTTTTGGCAATATAATCGGTTCCAATATCGCCAATATCGGTTTGATTCTTGGGATTTCAGCAATCATTCGACCGCTGGCAATTGAAGGGGTGATTATCACGCGGGAAATTCCCATGATGGTGCTTGCCTCTCTTCTTGCCTTGATTGCCGGGGTGGATACTGTTCTCCGTAATTCTGCAAACATTTTTGATCGCTCAGAAGGGCTTGTTTTTCTGTTGATATTCTGTGTTTTCCTGTTTTATACCATCGGGGATGTTATTCGTAAAAGAAAGGAAGACCCACTCCTGCAACAGGCTGAGCACCTATCAGAGAAAAAGAGTTTTAAAAAAACCTTTTATAATCTGCTGCTTTTTATTGCAGGGCTTATGTTTCTGGTTTTCGGCGGCAAGGTTGCGGTAGATGCCGCAGTGGCCGTTGCTGAACTCCTCAATGTACCCAGGGAAATTATCGGTCTGACCATTATTGCCGTCGGTACAAGTCTGCCTGAACTTGTTACGTCGGGTGTTGCCACGTGGAAAGGTCAAACGGATATAGCCATAGGCAATGTTGTTGGTTCCAATATCTTTAACCTGCTTTTGGTCAATGGCCTGAGTGCAACTATACAACCAATCCCTATTCCTCTATCAGGCGGCATCCAAGACCTCTTGATGATGGTCTTTCTTTCTCTGTTATTGCTACCTCTTTGTATAACAGATAAGAAAAAAATAGTACGATGGGAGGGGGCACTGTTGTTGCTGGTGTATTTTTTGTTCAGTGGTTGGAGGATTTATGCTGGATAACATAATAATAATGAACAGCTTGACGATGTATTGGAGGATGTAATAGATTTACTGTTTATGAAATCATTGTTTCAATAAAAACTATCTTTCTTCTTTTGTGCAAGATAAAATAAAAAAAACGAGAGTGTTCTCTGGCCTAATGATATCATAATGTTCTGTTGCTGTTGTAGGCAATTTAATTATTAATATAGTGATTTTTCTTTGTCTGCTCGTATCTTCCAATCAATTAATATTGTCTGAATGTATATTGTTCGACTCGTCTGATGTTAGAAGAACAGATAAAGTTAATCCTGTTGTCTGTCGGATAGGAATGTCAAACCGTGGGGCATGGAAGCCAGATGCCTTGTCTTTTTGAGGAGGATTTTCTTTAACTCCTCAGGATTAAGTGTGTTTGTAAAAGCTGCAACTCTGCTCAATATAGAAACGTTGGCAGCTTTGATTTTGGTAGGTTGAGTTATTGTTTTCGTAATAGAGCATAAAGGAAAGAGGATGATAAAAAAAAGTGTAACTGCTATTGGGTTTACCGCCATATTATGGCTTATTACGACGCCACTTTTTGCCGGAGGTATCATTAATAAACAGAATATGAGTGCCGATTATTTTAGAACATTAAACAGGCAGGCAGCAACGGATTATGCTGATATTACAGTGTATAATCCTGCTGGTGTCATGGAAATGGAAACCGGGGAATATATAAAATTCGATTTGCAGTTTATCTCTAAGGCATATGCAAACTCAGTGCCCTCCGTCGGCAGGATGGAGCAAAACGAGAATTCTCTTCTTCCCGGATTTTATGCAATTCATAAAGAAGATAAATGGGCCGGTTACATCGCAGCTTCCATTGTGGGTGGTGGTGGAAAGATTGATTATGGCAATGGCAATGCCAGGTCTGTCACTCTTATAAGCAGTCTTCTTAGTGTCCCTTTCTCGGTTGCCGGAACTTTTCCCCAGCGGGTCCAGGCCGAGAGTCTTTATACAGGCTATACTATTGGCAGTGCTTATTCTGCAAATAACATACTCTCACTCTCTGCAGGACTTCGGTATGTTACTGCGTTTAAAAAGTATACTCTCAGTGCAGAAGGATTGCCTGCATTGGGTGATGTCGTCACTGAGCTAAGAGATGAGGCCAATGGATGGGGCGGGGTGTTTGGAGTAAATATTGCACCTGATAATCGCTGGAACATAGGATTGCGCTTTGAAACAGCGACGGAGCTGGACTTTGAACTTGAGGTGAGACAGGGTGCTGCCTTGTTGGCACTTATGGGATATGATGATGGTAGAAAGCAGCGGGAAGACCTGCCTGCATTATTGGGAATGGGACTATCCTGTAAAATATCCGATGCCCTCAAACTGGATGCCAACTTCATTTATTTTCTTGAAAAAAGTGCTGTCTGGCATACCGGCTTTGATGGAGCTGGAGATAGCTATGATGTCGGCTTCACGGCAGAATATCGTCTTAACAGTGACTGGATGGCCAGCATAGGCTATCTTTATTCAGACAATAATCTTGATGTTGATCAGCTTCTTGTTTTACCGGAAGAGCCGAAACTTGATGCACACACAATTGCCATTGGCGGTGTATGGAGCCCGACAGAAACACTCGATTTCACCGTAGGAGCAATCAAGGTATTTTATGATGACACTACTGACTTGCTTGGTGTTCATTATGATAAGGATGTCTGGGGACTGTCCTGTGGTGTGCAGTGGAAGTTTATGTAAGCCGCAGAAGTTCCGTTTGTATCTATTGATCTGAGCTTTCTCGGTATGTGCTTCGTTCTTGATAAAAAAGCGAGGTGATTGAAGCGAATGGAGATCAATGAATACATGCCCAAATAAGGTATTTTTTTGAGGGAGCTTAATACTGAATTTTTATTCAGTAGAAAATCAGATGGGGAACAGCGAAGAAAGAAAGGTGATGCCGAAGGAGGTGTCGGCACTGAATACGTATTGGCTTATTCAATATTTGGACGAGCGACATCCGAACTTTGAGCTGCAGAGCGTGATTGAACAGATCTCTCAGATGTTCCCCTGTTATGTGGAAAACCTGCAGACCGGTCAGGTAGAACAGGTCAGCCTCACGCATCTGCAGACTCCCCGGTATTGGTTTTCCCATAGATTCGTCAAGGCCCTGCATGATCTGATTCAGAAACAGATTCCTGATCCCAGGCTGGGGTTTAAGATAGGCAGTACTATTTACAAAACGCAGCCGGTACTCAAGACTGCTTTGGGAATCCCTCTCTTGGGTACCCATGGGGTGGCTCGTAGAGTTTCCAGAGAGGCTGCCAAGTATAACAGAACGAAACAGTATCATATTCAGCAGCTTGGTAAGGGTCTTGTGGATATCCGCATTACCCATGATCCCGGAATTGTTACCAGCGAGTTTACCATGCAGTGGAATGCAGGATGTTTTGCTTCCTATGCTCGCTTGGCCGGGGCTACCGATATAAGTGTCGATCTTCGCTGCATTGATCCCGGCCCGGATACTCCTGATGATCCCGGGAGAGCTATCTGGGATTTTGAGCTTCGCTATCAGGAACCAGGATTGCTGACACGTCTCACGAAAGCTGTGTTGAACCATGTGCCCTGGATAAGGGAGCTTACGGAGCGAGCAGGTGCTGTTGAAGATGAGCATCAGGAGCAGATCTTTAATCGTGACAATATCATTCGTGAACGAACAGCAGATCTTGCCAAAGCCAACGAAATGATGCGGGTCGAGATTGGTGAGCGCAAGCTGGCGGAAGAGGCGCTGTTGCAAAGTCAGGGACAGCTGCAACGTTATATCGCGGCCATCGATGATATCGGTTTGGGATTGTGCGTGATTGATGCCGATTATCGTGTACGCGTTATGAACAAAACGTTGATTGGCTGGTTTGGTGATCAGCGTGGTACAAGTTGTTTTCGGGCAATTATGGGGCAGGAAAGTCCATGCTCCAACTGTAAGATGAGTGATGTTGTCGAACGGGGTAAAAAAGTCCGCTACTCGCCCACCATGGCGGATGGCCGAACCTTTGAAATCGTGGCAACGCCGATCTCCAATAGTGACGGTACCATCTCAAAAATGGAGATAATTCGCGATATCACGGAACAAAAAGCACAGGAGGAGCAAAGGCTGGAGACAAGCCGGCACAATGAACAGCTCAAAAGACTTGCCAGCCTTAAAACAATGGCCGGAGCCATTGCCCATCGTTTCAACAATGCCATGGCCGGAGTACAGGGAAATCTGGAGCTCATGGCGGCCAGATTAACCGATGACTCTTCTGAATACCAGATGGCTTCAAATGCATTACAGGCAGCGAGGGGGGCATCACAGGTCGGCTCCATGATGCTGAGCTATGTCGGGCAGAAACCCCTGCAAGTTGAAGATGCATCTCTTGCTGATCTTGTCAGGGAAAGCGTCACAGTCCTAAAAAGGAACCTGCAACCATCAATTTCTTTGAAATTCACGCCACCGGATCGACCTCTTTACTGTTCTATAGACCCGCTTCAGATAAAAGAGGTGATAGAGAATATAGTTACAAATGCTGTCGAGTCTCTGGATAATGGCTCAGGAAAAATCGAAATCACCTTTGGGCAGGACTATTTTACAGCAGACACTTTTCCCCTGTTTTTTCAAGAGAGTAACCTCAAAGATGACATGTATGCATACTGCCAGATAAAAGATTCAGGGCATGGGGTCAGTCCTGAAAACCTGCAACAGATTTTTGAACCTTTTTATACGACCAGATTTGTGGGCAGGGGGCTCGGCCTTGCCCTGACCGTAGGAATTATGCAGACACATCGCGGGGCCATAACAATTGAAAGCACACCGGAGAGGGGAACGACTGTCAGAGTGCTGCTGCCATCTCTGTCGCTGGTCCCGGAGAAAACAACACCGCCTTCTGGTGAGGTCAAGGATGAGGCTGTGCACTTGTCAGGGAATATTCTGCTTGCCGATGATGAACCTATTGTCCTGATTGTTGTGAAAATGATGCTTGAGCAGCTGGGCTTTACTGTACATACTGCTGTAAATGGTAAAGAGGCCATAGATAAGGTTCGCAGACAGGATGTTGATTTTTGTGCTGTTGTTCTGGATATTTTAATGCCTGAAATCGATGGGATAGAGGCTATGAAGGAAATCAGAAAAATTAATTCTACTCTTCCGGTCTTGTTGATCAGTGGCTATTCAAAAGATGAGCTCCCTTTCCGGGGAAATCAGGAAAATAAACCTGACGCTTTTATGGTAAAACCAGTTCAGCGAGCTGATATGCGAAGCAATCTTGAAGCGTTGTTGGCTTGATGGGACAGAAATTGACTAAAATTGAGAGGATGTATGACACTGTAGCAAAAGAATGGGCAGAAACATTCTCCGGTGAACACGAAAAGAAACCGAAAGATCAGGAAATACTCCATAGATTTGCCCGGGAGATCGGGGGGAGAAGACCGGTCTGGGATTTTGGCTGTGGTCCCGGTAATACGACAAAGTATCTGAAAAACCTTGGCATTGAAATTTCAGGACTGGATCTTTCAGAAAAAATTGTGGAACAGGCAAGAAGAAATTGCCCGGAGGTACATTTTCAAAAGGGGAATATTCTCAGGCTTGAATTTCAAAACGACTCAATTGCTGCTGTTGTCGCTTTCTACGCGATAGTTCACTTTACAAAAGAACAGGTCGAAACAGCATTCCGTGAAGTGTTTCGTGTATTGCAGCCTGGCGGACTCTTCCTCTTCACATATCATATTGGTAACGAGATAATCCACCTGAACGAATTTCTTGGGAAAAAAGTCGATGTGGATTTCATGTTTTTCACCACAGATTTTATTTTCAGCTGTGTCAAGGACAGTGGTTTTGAACAGATTGATATAATCGAAAGAGAACCTTATTCGGGAGTAGAGTACGAAAGCCGAAGGTCTTACGTCTTTGCTGGTAAACCAGTTGCCGGCAAACAGTCCTAACGAGTGTTTGTGGTCGGACGTTACCCGTTGTTCCTTTGTCGTTCCGGGAAGCGCCCCTGAAACGAGTGGTGGCGCATTACTGCCACATAGTCTTAAGAGGATATTTTATGAAAACAGAGAACAAAGTTCTGATTTGGGATCTTCCGACACGTATTTTTCACTGGCTGCTGGTCTGCGGATTTGTTGCGGCGGCTTTAATAGCATTTATCTTTGGCGAGCATAGCCCTCTATTCCCGTATCACGCAGTTGTGGGGTTAATCTTAGGAGTTATGGTGGTTTTGCGTGTGATTTGGGGATTTGTCGGCACGAAGTACGCTCGTTTTACTTCATTTTTCTTCAGTCCCGGGGCTGTATTTAACTATGTAACTGGAGTATTGCGAGGGGTTGCTGCTCCGTATGTCGGGCATAATCCAGGCTCAGCGTATGCGATCTTTGCTATGCTTGTAATGTTGGTTGGCCTTCCTGTTTCGGGCATCATGATACTCCGGGGGGGCGAGGCCTTTGAGGAAGTGCATGAATTTTTTGCATATACAATGATACTGGTGATAGCCGTTCACATACTGGGCGTGGTCTTGCATACGATTCGACATAAGGAAAATATCACGGTGAGCATGGTTCATGGACGAAAAGCAGCTGACCCAGCGGATGCCATTTCATCAGCACAGCCGATTATTGCAATCATATTTGTTTTTATTGTCGCCACATGGGCGTGGGCGCTAGTGTCTAATTATGACAGTCAAAGACAATCCATACGACTGCCGGTTTTGGGCACAGAGCTAAA
>JAHJNL010000059.1 GCA_018820855.1 Pseudomonadota bacterium
AGGCGTAGAGATGGTAATGCCTGGAGATAACATGTCCGCTGAGGCCGAGCTTATTACTCCCATCGCTATGGATGTCGGACTTCGTTTCGCTATCCGTGAGGGTGGACGTACAGTAGGTGCAGGCGTTATCAGTGAGATTATTGAATAAGGAAGGAACATGATACCTACAGACAAAATTCGCATTCGCCTTAAGGCATATGATCATAAATTACTTGATCAATCTACTCATGAGATTGTAGAAACAGCACGTCGTACCGGAGCAGCTGTCGCCGGACCGATTCCGCTTCCTACTTCGATCAACAAGTTTTGTGTCCTTCGGTCGCCTCATGTTGATAAAAAATCTCGCGAGCAGTTCGAAATGAGAACTCACCGCCGGTTACTAGACATCCTTGAGCCAACACAGCAGACCATTGATCTGTTGATGAAGCTCGAGCTGTCAGCAGGTGTTGATGTAGAGATTAAATTGCCATAACTTTTGTTATCGCTAAACTACAAGATGTATAGGTAATCTTATGCCAAAAACAATGGGTATATTAGGCAAGAAAATCGGTATGACCCGCATATATAACGAGATGGGTGCTGTTATTCCTGTAACCGTTATAGAGGCTGGACCCTGTAAAGTGATCCAAGTCAAATCGCAGGCCAAAGAAGGATATAATGCGATTCAAGTCGGTTTCGGTGAGAAAAAGGCATCCCGGGTTAATAAGCCGATTGCCGGTCATTGCAAAAAGGCCGATGTCGACGGGTTCTACCATATCAGAGAATTTAGAATTGAAAATCCTGAGGAGTTTCAGGCAGGTCAAAATGTTACCCTTGACCAACTGTTTAAAACCGGAGACGTTATAAACGTCCAGGGGATCTCTAAAGGTAAAGGTTTCCAGGGTGTTGTAAGGCGTTACGGTTTTCGTGGCGGTTGTACAACTCATGGTTCAAACTTTCACAGAGCACCTGGATCTATCGGATGCAGTGCATGGCCTGCACGAGTAGTACTGGGGAAGAAAATGCCCGGCCGTATGGGTAATTACACTGTTTTGAAGAAGAATGTACTGGTAATTGATGTTCGTGGTGATGAAAATCTTATCCTTTTAAAGGGATCTGTCCCAGGGGCCAAACAAGGTCTTCTCAAGCTTTTCAGCAAGTAATTCAGCCAGAAGATTGATTGGCTCAAGGAGTAAATAATGTCAACTGCAGATATAGTTAACATCAGCAATGAAAAAGTCGGCGAGATAGAATTGAATGCTCAGGTATTTGATCTCGAAGTCAAGGAGCATCTGCTTCATGATTTCGTGCGAATGCAGCGCGCCGCAAAACGGTCAGGCAATGCCTGTACCAAGTCAAGAGTTGAGGTTCGAGGCGGTGGTGCAAAGCCTTGGCGTCAGAAAGGCACAGGACGAGCTCGTGCAGGTACCAGAAACTCTCCTATTTGGCGAGGTGGTGGTGTCGCATTTGGCCCTAAACCCAGAGATTACACTTTTAAACTGAATCGAAAGGTGAAGAAGCAGGCTTTAGCCATGGCTATGAGCGCCAGACTGAAAGAAGGTAATCTCGTAATTCTTGATGATTTTGTCATGAATACTATTAAGACTAAAGATTTTGTCGGTATCATGAAAGGATTTGAGTTTGATAACTGCTTGATTATTACTGATGGTCTAAATGACATCGTAAGCAAATCAGCTCGCAATGTGAACGGTTTTAAGATTCTTCCTTCTGAAGGACTTAATGTCTATGATATTCTCCTGCACAAGAAACTAATACTGGTACGACCGGTTGTTGAGAGTCTTGAAGAGAGGTTGATGCCATGAAAAGCGAACATAGAATACTGAGAGCGCCATGCCTCACTGAAAAGGCTAACATTCAACAGGAAGTTGATGGAAAGATAGTCTTCAAAGTACACCGTCAGGCGAACAAAATTGATATTAAGAATGCGGTTGAGCAGATGTTTGATGTGAAAGTCAAACATGTAAACACTGCCAATATGCATGGCAAACAGAAACGAGTGGGAAAGTTCACCGGCTTTACCAATGATTGGAAAAAAGCATATGTGACCCTGTCTGAAGGCAAAGTCAATTTTACAGATCAACTGTAAAATTTAACCCTGTTTGAGCGATCGCATAAAAGAGATTTAATAAAGCTATCATTCCAACATACCTTGATGGAGCGATTGAGTAATCATGACAATTAAGACATATAAACCGACATCAGCCGGCAAACGACATCACGTGTCGATACAGAACTCCGAACTATCTAAGAATGGTCCGGAAAAGAGTTTACTCTCTAGTCTGTCAAAAAGCGGCGGACGAAACAACTACGGAAGGATCACCTCTCGTCATATTGGTGGTGGTCATAAACGGAAATATCGTATCATTGATTTCAAGCGTAACAAAACTGAAATCGGTGCCAAGGTTGTATCCATTGAATATGATCCCAACAGGTCAGCTAATATTGCCCTGTTGACATATATTGATGGTGCAAAGACTTATATCCTTGCCCCTGAAGGTATCTCTGTTGGAGACCAGGTTATCGCTGGTGACAACGTTGATATTCAACCGGGTAACTGCCTGCCAATGATAAATATTCCTCTTGGTACTGTCATCCATAATATAGAGATGAAGATCGGCAAAGGGGCTCAACTTGTAAGAAGTGCAGGAACTTCCGCACAGCTTATGGCTAAAGAAGGCCAATATGTTCTGGTTCGGCTGCCTTCTGGTGAAGTAAGAAAATTTCACAAACTGTGCAGGGCATGTGTCGGCCAGGTCGGTAATCGTGAATATGAAAGCCAGAAACTTGGCAAAGCAGGTCGTAAACGCTGGCTGGGCAAGCGTCCCCACGTCCGTGGTGTAGCTATGAATCCAGTCGATCATCCTATGGGTGGTGGTGAGGGAAAGAGTTCTGGTGGACGTCACCCTTGTACACCTTGGGGTTACCCGACTAAGGGTTACAAGACCAGAAGTAATACCGAATCCGACAAGTATATTGTCAAGAAGCGTCGTTAATTAACAAGGAGCAAACAATGGCTCGTTCAGTCAAAAAAGGACCTTTCATCGACGATCATTTGATGAAAAAAGTCATCACTGCCAATGACAGTGGATCACGTAAGGTTATCAAGACATGGTCCAGACGTTCGGATATCACTCCGGATATGGTTGGTCTGACCTTTGCAGTGCATAACGGGAAAAAATTCATCCCGGTCTTCGTTTCTGAAAATATGGTTGGTCATAAGCTTGGTGAGTTTTCTCCTACCAGGACCTTTCATGGCCATGCATCTGATAGAAAACGTTAATAGACCCCCTAATAAGGGTTTAGGTAAGAATTAGTAGGAGTATATAATATGGAAGCTCGCGCCGTAGGGAGACGTATTCGCATTTCTCCTCAGAAAGCAAGACTCGTTGCTGATGTTGTCAGGGGAATGAATGTGGATAAAGCTGTAACCGCTCTCAAATTCATGCCCAAAAAAGGTGCGTTAATTTTGCGCAAAGTCATCGAGTCCGCAGTGGCAAATGCCACTCAAGACGAACAAATCGATGTGGACAATCTTTATATTAAAAAGATATTTATAGATGGTGGTCCCTCATTCAAGCGTATTCGCCCTCGGGCAATGGGACGTGCCACAGGTATAATTAAAAGGACAAGTCATATTACTGTTGTGCTAGACGAAGAATAAGTCTTTACTTTAGCAGCAGTAAAGGGTATGACTCACAATTTTTTAATTTCAATGAACTAAGCGTCTTGGTGGAGGATTATTTTGGGGCAGAAAGTTAACCCGTTAGGGATCAGACTTAACATTACTCGCACATGGGATTCAATCTGGTATGCCAACAAGAATTACTCAGATTTTCTCATTGAAGATCAGAAGATAAGGAAGTTTCTCAAGAAGCGTCTTCAACATGCCAGTCTTTCCAAAATCATACTTGAGCGTACAGGAGAAAAGGTTCGCGTCAAGCTCTTCACTGCTCGCCCGGGTATTGTAATTGGAAAAAAGGGTTCTGAAATTGAGACCTTGAAAAAGGACTTAGAGAAACTTATCAATCGGAATGCAGTTATTGATATTCAGGAAGTAAGACGTCCTGAAGCCGATGCCCAACTGGTTGCGGAAAATATCGCGCAGCAGCTCGTTAGACGGGTCGCATTTAGACGGGCGATGAAAAAAGCCGTCAGTTCAGCCCTTCGTTTTGGGGTTCAGGGTATTAAGATCTCTTGTTCCGGTCGTCTCGGTGGGGCAGAGATGTCTCGCTGTGAGTGGGTTCGTGAAGGACGTGTTCCATTGCACACCCTTCGTGCTGATGTGGATTACGCATTGGCTGAAGCAAATACCACATATGGCATTATTGGAATAAAAGTATGGATTTTTAAAGGTGAAGTGTTGAGTGGTAGAGACGTCATAGATGTTTGATAGCTCACCTTTGATACTTTTAAAATCCGTTAGATATTTTGGAGTTAAACCATGTTAAGTCCTAAAAAGGTAAAACATAGAAAGGTATTTAAGGGAAAGGTGCGCGGAAAAGCGCATCGTGGCTCTACAATATCCTTTGGGGAATATGCCTTGAAAGCAGTGGAGAGCGGCAAACTCACTGCTCAACAAATTGAGGCAGCACGTATTGCCATTAATAGAAAAATTAAGCGTGGTGGTAAGGTCTGGATACGAGTTTTTCCGGATAAACCCATGACCAAGAAGCCTGCAGAAACTCGTATGGGTAAGGGTAAAGGTAGTCCTGAATTTTGGGTTGCTATAGCCAAGCCTGGAAAAATAATTTACGAGCTTGCTGGTGTTGAGGAAAAACTTGCTATAAGTGCCTTGACTCTTGCTGCAGCAAAACTGCCTTTTAAAACAAAGGTAATTACCAAGAGGAACACATTATGAAAATGTCGGACCTGCGCTCAATGTCCTCTGAGGATCTGCAGAAGAAGGAGGTCGAGTTGAAAAGTGAGCTTGGCAATCTTTCTTTCCAGCACAAGATCAGACCTCTTGAGAATACTGCTCGTTTAAATGAGCTTCGGAAAGATATTGCCCGTATTCATACTCTGTTCAATGAGAACTGAGCATTAATACATACTCTATATTCAGTACTAAACCGTAGCCGGTAATACTATAACTCAAATTGAGTAGATCATGAGTGAGACAAAAAAATCAAAGAAGACCAGGACAGGCGCTGTTGTAAGTAACAGAATGGAGAAAAGTATTGTTGTCCGCGTGGAACGTAAGGTTCGTCATAAGCTCTATGGAAAATATATTAAACAAAGCGTAAAATACCTTGCCGACGATCCGGAAGACAGTTGCAATATCGGAGATATTGTTATGATTGAGGAGTGTCGGCCGTTGAGTAAGAAAAAACGCTGGCGTTTACGCAATATTATCCAACAGGCTGTTTGAGCGAACTGCCAGTCCATTTTTTTTAGAAAGCACAGTTAATGTGTAATCTGGTGAAATTATGATACAAAGTGAAACAGTACTGAATGTCGCTGACAATTCAGGTGCAAAGAAAGTCCTGTGCATCAGGGTCCTTGGTGGAACCAGAAGAAGATATGCATCCATCGGTGACGTTATTGTTGTTGCCGTTAAGGAAGCCATTCCACACGCCAAGGTAAAGAAGGGTGATGTTTTAAAGGCAGTTATTGTCCGTACAGCAAAAGAAATTAAACGTATGGATGATACCTGGATTAAATTTGATGAGAATGCCGCAGTTATTCTTTCCCCTAATGGTGAGCCAGTAGGTACACGTATATTTGGACCGGTGGCAAGAGAACTGCGTAACCAGGGATTTATGAAAATAATTTCTCTGGCACCCGAAGTTTTATAAAACTTGTCAAACAATGCAACCCATTACGGTTCGATTGATAAAAAGGTATTGAAAATGGCAAAGGGTAAAACATACCTGAAGAAAAATGATCAGGTAGAAGTGATAGCTGGTAAGGATAAGGGAAGGGTTGGCAAGATTCTGAAGGTTTTGCCCTCCGAAGACAAGGCCCTGGTAGAACGTATTAATATGATTAAACGTCATACCAAAGCAACTGAAATGAACCAACAGGGACAGATCGTTAGTCGTGAAGCACCTATTCATGTTTCGAATCTTCAGTTGATCTGTCCGGAGTGTACTAAAACCGGACGTATTGGTAACAAAATTTTAGAAGATGGAACAAAAGTGCGCTTTTGTAAAAGCTGCGGCGAATCCATCGAAAGTAAATAATAGCGGTAAAAACGCAATTGCCGGGAGTATCAAATGGGCGCGCTTAAAGACCATTATATCAATGAATGTAAACCTGCTCTTCAGAAAGAGTTTGGTTATACAAATATTATGCAGACCCCTAAGGTCGAGAAGATTATTTTAAACATGGGTCTTGGTGAAGCTGTACAGAATCCAAAAATCATCGATGGTGCTGTTGATGAGCTCACTCGTATTGCAGGTCGTCGTGCTGTGGTTACAAGAGCAAAGAAATCGATAGCTGGGTTTAAGCTTCGTGAAGGAATGCCCATCGGATGCCGAGTAACTTTACGTGCAGATATTATGTACGATTTTTTAAGCAAGCTGATGAATATTGCTCTGCCTCGTGTCCGTGATTTTCGTGGGATTAATCCAAAATCTTTTGATGGTAGAGGTAATTTTTCCTTAGGAATCAAGGAACAGATCATCTTTCCAGAAATTGATTATGACAAGATTGATAAAATAAAAGGTTTGAACATTACCATAGTAACTACTGCCCAGACTGATAAGGAAGCTCTTTCTCTCCTGAAACACATGGGTATGCCTTTTAAAAGTTAATACGCAATCCGTATATAGAAATATTCTTTAAAGAGAACTGGAGGTCGGTTTGGCAAAAAAATCTCTCATTGCGAAAGCAAAACGAAAGCCAAAATTTAAGGTACGGCAGTACAATAGGTGTCCACTTTGTGGCCGCCCGAAAGCTTTTATTCGTAAGTTCGGCATTTGCCGTATATGCTTTCGTACCTTGGCATCACGTGGTGAAGTTACTGGTGTAACGAAATCCTCCTGGTAAGCTTGTAACCACCTGAACGAATACATTATTTAGATAAGGAGTGTTCGCTATGTCTATGAGCGATCCCCTGGCAGATATGCTGACCAGGATAAGAAATGGAGTGATGGCAAAGTTTGACTCTGTAGATATGCCGAGATCAAATACCAAGATCAATATTGCCAAGGTCCTGAAAGATGAAGGATTTATAGTTGGTTATCGTATCAGTGATGAGGGGCCTCAGGGCACTCTTAGTATTGACCTGAAATACGGTTCTGACAGGGCGCCGGTTATTACCGGTATCAAACGTGTCAGTAAGCCAGGTTTAAGAAAATACGCCAAGGTTGGCAATATCCCTAAGGTTCTTAATGGATTAGGTATTGCTATTCTTTCAAGCTCAAAAGGCATTATTACTGATAGTACCGCAAGGGCCAGTAATGTAGGCGGTGAGATTCTTTGCGAGGTCTGGTAAGGCCAGCAAATAACGGAGGTAATCATGTCTCGTATCGGAAAAGAACCTATCCCTTTGCCATCTGGCGTTAAAGTGGATATAAAAGGTCAAAAGATCTTGGTCTCCGGCAGCAGGGGAAATCTTGAACGTGAAATCATGTCAGAGCTCGAAGTTTCAATGAAGGATCAAACGGTTCTTGTTGAAAACAGAGATAATAGCAAAAGGACAAATGCATTCCGCGGATTGACCAGGAGTCTGATCAACAATATGGTAATTGGAGTTGATCAGGGTTTTAAGAAAATACTTATTATTGAAGGTGTGGGTTATAAGGCAAATATGTCTGAAAATACCTTAACCTTAAATGTAGGTTATTCAAATCCTGTAGAATTCTCTCTCCCGGAAGGCGTTCAGATTAATGTCGAAGGGAATAATAAAATTGTCGTCGAATCCATTGATAAAGAACTGCTGGGTCTCACTGCAGCCAAGATTCGTCAGATAAGGAAACCTGAACCCTATAAAGGCAAAGGTATCCGCTATGAAAACGAATACATTGTGCGCAAAGTAGGTAAAGCTGGTGCGAAATAATAAATGAGCGTTTACTGTAAAGTAACTGTTCTAACGTAATGGTAAGGAAAAATGGCTAAGACAAATCCTAAGACTACAGCCAGGGCCAAACGAGTTCTCCGTATTCGTAAGAAAATATCTGGAACCAGTGATCAGCCCCGTCTTAGAGTCTTTAAAAGCAACAAACATATTTACGCCCAGATCATAGACGATCAATCCGGAAAAACTCTAGCCTCCATGTCAACAGTTGATAAAGGATTTCAGAATCCTGAAGATAAGAGCAAAACCGGAGTAGCAAAACAGGTTGGTATTTTACTAGCCGAAAAGGCACTTAATGCCGGGGTTAGTAAAGTCGTTTTTGATCGTGGTGGATCTATCTATCACGGCAGAGTAAAGGCACTTTCCGAAGGAGCACGGGAAGGCGGAATTCAATTTTAATGAAATTACGAGTAACGGGGGTGCCCCTTGGCAGATTTTAAACGTTCCAGGACCGAAAGTTCTGATGAACTTATCGAAAAAATTGTTTTCATCAATCGCGTCGCCAAAGTTGTAAAAGGTGGTCGTAGATTCAGCTTCAGTGCCATTGTCGTTGTAGGAGACGGGAAGGGCAAGGTAGGTTATGGATTGGGAAAAGCCAATCTTGTACCTGAGGCTATCCGCAAAGGTGTCGAAAAAGCCAGGAAGGATATGACTTATGTTTCGCTCACTGATGTCTCTATACCTCACCAAATTATCGGGAGTTATGGTGCGGGTAAAGTTCTGCTGAAGCCGGCCTCCGAAGGTACTGGTGTGATTGCTGGTGGTCCCGTACGTGCAGTCCTTGAGGCAGTGGGAGTAACCAATATCTTGACGAAATGTCTTGGTTCTCACAATCCTCATAATATGGTTAAAGCCACCCTTGATGGTCTTAAAAATCTTCGTTCTGCACAGAAAATCGCAGAACTTCGCGGAAAAACCGTAGAAGAAATTCAGGCATAATTAAAGCACAGCTCACCATTGGCAGTGCATGCCGCTGGTGAGCTGTTCTTTTTCTATTTATCATAAAGTAGAAGGTAGTAAAATGTCCGATACAATAACATTCACACAGGTGAAGAGCGGAATTGGCAGTACCAAAAAAATTCAAGCTACTCTTACGGGCCTGGGTCTCACTAAAATGAATAAGACAGTTACCCGTAAGGATACCCCGGAGATTCGAGGGATGATGAAGAAAGTTGGGCATCTCATCCGGGTCGAGGAGGCGTAAAATGATAAACTTAGGAAATCTTTCCCCGAATAAAGGGTCTAACAGGCAGAGAAAACGCGTAGGGCGAGGTCCAGGCTCCGGTCATGGAAAGACAGCTGGACGTGGCCATAAAGGATTTAAGTCCCGTTCAGGTTCTGGAATTAAACCAGGCTTTGAAGGTGGTCAGATGCCTTTGCAGCGTCGTCTGCCTAAACGGGGATTCACTAATATTAATACTGTACAATATTCGCTTATATCTCTTAGCCAACTCGATAAGTTTGAGGCTGGCACTGAGGTGACCAGCGCCAGCCTGATTGAAAACGGTATGGCACGGAAGGGAAGACCTGTTAAGGTCTTAGCCAACGGTGAGCTGAGTAAAGCCATAACTGTCCGTGTTGATATGATCAGTGGTAGTGCCAGAACAAAGATTGAAGCTGCTGGCGGAACGGTAGTAGATCCGAAAGAGTAATAATCTTTTGAACAGCACCCTAAGCCGATATCTATAAGTTTCTGGACGGAAAAAAATGAGTGGATTGCAGAGCGCTGCCAATATACCTGAATTGCGAAAGCGGATTTTCTTTACTCTGGCCATGTTGGCTGTTTACAGAATTGGTGTACAAATTCCAACTCCGGGTATTAATGGAGAGGCTCTTGGTGCTTTCTTTGCAAAGAATGCAGGGACACTGTTTGGGATGTTTAATATGTTCTCCGGTGGTGCTTTGGAAAATTTTTCCATCTTTGCCCTGGGAATCATGCCATACATCTCCGCCTCTATTATTATTCAGCTGTTAACAGTTGTCATACCTCAGCTCGAAACGCTTAAAAAAGAAGGCGAAGCTGGTAGGAGGAAAATTACTCAGTATACTCGTTATGGTACGGTAGCACTGAGTATCATCCAAGGTACATTTATAGCCAGTGGGCTTCAGAGTATGACAGGGCCAGGTGGCGAGGCGATAGTAATTAATCCCGGGACACCATTTATCTTGATGACCATGCTGACCCTTACTGCGGGTACTGCCTTTATCATGTGGCTAGGGGAACAGATGACGGAAAGAGGAATAGGGAATGGTATTTCCTTAATCATCTTTGCCGGTATTGTTGCTCGAGGTCCTGCAGCGTTGGTCAACTCGATACAACTCATTAAAGCCGGAGAGATTACCCTGTTTTTTATCCCACTTATTGTGGCTTTCATGGTTGCAGTGGTTGGTGTGATTGTCTTCTTTGAAACTTCTCAACGCCGTATCCCGATACAGTATGCCAAGAGAGTAGTTGGGAGGAAGGTATACGGTGGACAGAGCTCGCATCTGCCCTTGAAGATCAATATCGCTGGTGTAATACCACCTATTTTCGCATCATCTCTTATGATGTTTCCTGCAACTATTGGTGGGTTTGTTCAGGTCGAATGGGTGCAGAAAGTATCATCTGCCATGGCGCCTGGTACGATTTATTATTATATCCTGTATGTTGCCATGATTGTATTTTTCTGTTTTTTCTACACCGCAGTTACTTTCAAACCTGATGATGTTGCAGAGAACCTGAAGAAAAACGGTGGATTTGTTCCAGGTATCAGACCGGGTAAGAGAACCGCTGAGTTCATAGATAAAGTTTTGACTCGATTGACAGTGGTAGGTGCTACCTATCTTAGTATAGTTTGTGTGTTACCAACTATACTCATTGCCAAGTTTAACCTTCCATTTTATTTCGGTGGAACTGCCCTGCTGATCATAGTTGGTGTTGCTATAGATACCATCTCTCAGGTGGAATCGCATATGGTCATGCGGAATTATGAAGGTTTTATGAAACAGGGCAAAATTCGCGGACGGAATTAGATGTGAGTGATGGTGAAGGAAGACAGGCCGCTAAGCCTATTCTGGTGAAAACCCCTGATGAGATTAATCTCATGTATGAGGCTAACCAGATCGTCGCCGAAACCCTCAGTATGCTTCTTGATGTGGTTGAGCCAGGAATTACGACATTTGAACTTGACAGGATGGCGGAGGAACTCTGCAGAAAGAGAAATTCAACTCCAGCATTTAAGGGATATCACGGTTTTCCAGCTAGTCTTTGTGTGTCATTAAATGAAGAAGTTGTTCATGGAATACCGACAAGAAAAAGAAAATTAAAGAAAGGTGATATCCTTTCAGTAGACTTCGGTGTGTTGTATAAAGGTTTTTATGGTGATTCGGCAGTGACAATACCTGTCGGAACCATCAGTAAAACAAAGCATGATTTACTACATGTAACAAAGGAATCTCTTGATCTGGCAATCCAGCAGGTTGTGATCGGTAACAGAATCTCTGATATATCAAAAGCGGTTCAGGATCATGTGGAAAAAAATGGTTATTCTGTTGTTCGACAGTTTGTTGGTCACGGGATAGGCAGTTCGTTACATGAAGGACCAGAAATACCTAACTATGTTCAGAGTGGCCAATCTCCGAGGTTGATTGAAGGAATGGTTATTGCCATCGAACCCATGGTGAATATAGGAACGCATAAGGTTAAGGTACTTCGAGATGGCTGGACAGTTATAACCGCAGACAAAAAACCATCTGCTCATTTTGAGCATTCAGTAGCGGTAACTGCAGAAGGCCCTTTAATTCTTAGTTCACGAGATAAATTTTTGAGAGCATAATGAAATAGTACTTCTCTTTTTATGGTACTTATATTATTATTATGTCTTTTTCGATCTGATAGTCTGCGACCAGGAGTAATTTATGGCAAAAGAAGAAGCCATTGAAGTTGAAGGAACTATTATTGAACCACTCCCTAACGCAATGTTTCGTGTGGAGCTAGATAATGGACATAAAGTACTTGCCCATATCTCAGGTAAGATGCGTATGCATTTTATTAAAATCTTGCCTGGCGATCGAGTAACCATTGAACTGTCTCCTTATGATTTGAGTAGGGGCAGGGTTACTTTTCGAGCGAAAAATAGTAAAAAGAAAAAATAAGAGAGTTTATAAATGAAAGTCAGGTCATCAGTTAAAAAAATGTGTAGTGATTGTAAAGTATTTAAACGTAAAGGTGTCGTTCGGGTTAGCTGCAAAGTAAAGAAACATAAGCAGCGGCAGGGATAATTAATCTTATTTGACGACAGGTTTTAGTATCTCGTTCTGTCTTTTTTTTTTAAGGAGTAGGAATTTGGCACGTATAGCAGGAGTAGATCTTCCTAAAAACAAACACATGGATCGTGCACTAACTTATATCCATGGAATTGGACTCACCTCTGCAAGGCGAATCCTTGACACGGTTGATTTGCCTCATACAATGAACAGTGATGATCTTGATGGTGATGATATTAACCGTATCAAGAAAATAATCGAAGCTGATTATGTTGTAGAAGGTGATAGGCGACGCGAAGTTTCAATGGACATCAAACGGCTTACAGACTTAGGCTGTTATCGTGGTCGTAGGCACCGCATGGGGTTGCCTTGTCGAGGTCAGAAGACCAAAACCAACGCTAGAACCAGAAAAGGGCCCCGTCGCGGAGCTGCCCGCCGTAAATAATATTTATAAACAGGTGTAAAAAATGGCTGGAGCAAAACGTGCCGGAGCACGCACTAAGAAAAGAGTCAAAAAGAATATCCCAGAAGGGATTATCTATATATATTCGACTTTTAATAATACAATTGTAACGATTTCAGATAAAATGGGTAATGTAATCTCCTGGTGTTCTGCAGGCGTATTGGGTTTTAAAGGCTCTCGCAAGAGTACCCCCTTTGCTGCGCAGAATGCTACTACTGAAGCTGTCCAGAAAGCAACTGATCAAGGTATGCGGAAAGTAGAGGTTCGTGTTAAAGGACCTGGGCCAGGTCGTGAGGCTGCATTGAGAGCTCTTATTACTACAGGGCTGGATGTGACTAAGATTATCGATGTGACACCTATTCCTCACAACGGATGTAAACCGCCGAAACGTCGTCGGGTATAATCTGTTCTATTTGATAATCTATATCTTACATTACAATAATCGGAGAACGAAGTGGCTAGAAATATAGGCGCTGCCTGCCGTCGTTGCAGACGAGAGAACCTGAAACTGTATCTCAAGGGAGATCGGTGTTATTCGGACAAATGTTCATTCGAAAGAAGAGCCTTTGGTCCAGGCCAGCATGGCCAGTCACGTTTTAAAAAGGTGTCTGATTATGCTATCCAGTTACGCGAAAAACAGAAAGTCAAAAGTATGTACGGAATGCTTGAAGGACAGTTCCGTAGATATTTTCATAAGGCTGATTTGCAAAAAGGTGTGACAGGCGAAAATTTACTCATTTTGCTTGAACGCAGACTTGACAATACAATTTTCCGTCTTGGTTTTGCCTCTTCCAGAAATCATGCCAGACAACTGGTTCGTCATAAGCATATTCTCATCAACGACAAAAAAGTAAATGTACCATCTTTCATAGTATCTGTTGATGATATTATAAGTATTAAGGAAAAAAGCCGCACGAACAGCCATATTGTTGAAAGTCTTGAGGCTATTGACAGACGTGGAGTTCCAAGTTGGCTTGAGCTTGATAAGGATGCATTTAGGGCTACGGTCAAAACCCTGCCTAATCGTGAAGAAATTACCATGCCTATTCAGGAACAACTCATTGTTGAGTTGTATTCTAAATAATCTATGAGCTCAACTCTATTGCCGTGGTATACGTATTGCAACTTTAGAAAGTAGGATACTCATGACTCAAATTGCTGAAGAGAATCTCCCTATTTATCGCAACTGGCACGAACTTATTCAGCCCGGAAAACTTGAGGTGGATAAGACGAAACACACCAATACTTTTGGTAAATTCGTCTGTCAACCACTTGAGAGAGGGTTTGCCGCGACAATAGGTAACTCACTGAGAAGGATTCTGCTCTCCTCTATTCAGGGCGCAGCTATCACTACAGTAAAAATTGAAGGCGCTTTGCATGAATTTACTGCCATGCAGGACGTGAAGGAAGATGTCAGTGAGATTATATTGAATCTTAAACAGGTTCGATTGAAACTCAATTCTGATAAATCCGAGATAATTACAATAAATAAGAAAGGTCCTTGCGAAGTGACCGCTGCCGATATTTCAGGTAATCCTGCTGTAGAGGTAATGAATGGCGATCAGCTGATATGTACGCTTACCGGTGACAAGGAGTTTCATGCCGAGTTAACCGTAGAGTGGGGCAAGGGCTATCAGCCGGCAGAAAAGCAGTCAAAGGAAAATCTGTCTATTGGTCAGATTCCCATTGATGCCATTTTTACACCGATCAAACAGATTGAGTACAGTGTTTCCCAGGCACGTGTTGGGCAGCAGACAGATTACGATAAATTAACCATCGAGATCGAAACTGATGGAAGTGTTAAAGCCGAAAATGCGCTAGCTTTCGCGGCAAAGATACTTAAGTCTCAGCTCACCATATTCATCAACTTTGATGAGGAGACTGCCGAACCTGAAGCTGCAGATGAATCTAGTGGATCTGACAATCCATTGAATCCTTATCTCGACAAACCTGTAGAAGATCTCGAACTCTCTGTTCGGTCTGCTAATTGCCTGAAAAATGCTGACATAAATTTTATTGGCGAGCTTGCACAGAAATCAGATCAGGAGATGTTGAAGACCAAGAATTTCGGTCGTAAATCATTAAATGAAATAAAAACACTTCTTGCCGATATGGATCTTACACTCGGAATGAAGTTCGAAAACTGGGTTCCACCTGAAGTAGTTGATACGGACGAAGACAAGGACCTATAAAGAGAACGTTGCTAACAACATTTCAACTTACGGCATCACAGAAAGTTGAGTTGAGGATAGAATTATGAGACATAAAAAATCCGGTAGAAGGCTTGGTCGTACAAGTTCACACAGAGAAGCCATGGTTCGCAATATGGTTACTTCACTCTTTGAACATGAGCGTATTGTCACAACCACTCCAAAGGCCAAAGAAGTACGAAAAGTTGCTGACAAGATGATTACTTTGGCCAAGCGTGGAGACCTTCATGCAAAACGACAAGCATTCAGCTTCATCAGAAGCCGTGATGTTGTGAGTAAGCTTTTTGGTGAGATTCAAGAACAATTCGCTGAAAGAAATGGTGGATATACTCGTATCATCCAGACAGGAACTCGTCGTGGTGATTGTGCACCGATGGCTATTCTAGAACTTGTAAGTTTTAGTGAGAACGTAGTGGAAGAGAGCGATAGTTAGCTTTCATATTACCACTGTCTTCCAAAGCTGATATGAAAATTCTTCATATCAGCTTTTTTTTTATCTTTTTAGCCTGCTGTGTTCAGGTATACTGTTGTTGCCATCTTCAAGGTTTTCCACGGAAAAGCACGTGAGGTTGATGACAGTCTGGATGAATTTGTTGGATTTCCGGGTATCCATTATAATCTTTTCATTTCTACTAAGCGGACTCTTATGAAGACCAAAAAAGACTTTCCAGAAGGTATGGTACCACTTGGCAAAGAGAAATTCCCTTTTCACTGTCATCCTGGTGTTGCCTGTTATATGACCTGTTGCAAAAATGTGGATATGTTTCTCTATCCCTATGATGTGCTTTGTCTTAAAAAGAGTTTGCAGATATCTTCACAGCAGTTTATGGAACAGTACGCTCGCTTAGTGAAAGGAGCAACGCATTCCTATTTCCCTTCAGTAATGCTTCGTCTTATCGATGATGAAACAAGGGCCTGTCCTTTTTTGCAGGAAGATGGATGTGGCGTCTATCCAGATCGCCCTTCTGCCTGCCGCATGTACCCCCTTGAACGAGCAGTAGATCGGTCACCGGAAAAAGGAACCGCCAGTGATTTTTATTTCATGACCGACCATTCCTATTGCCTAGGCCACCAGGAAGAAAAAATATTTACCGTCAAGAAATGGATCAGGGACCAGAGACTTGACGATTATAATCTTATGGACGATCTCTGGGCTGAGGTAGACACTGTATTTTCCGGAAATCCATGGGCTGGTGAAGGCAGTGGAGGACCGAAGCAACAGATGGCATTTACTGCGTGTTATGACATTGATAATTTTCGACTCATGGTTGTAAAACATTCTCTACTTGATAGATTTGCAATATCTCGCGATCAAAAGCGCCGAATCAAAGAATCAGATATAGAACTTTTGAAATTTGCCTTTGAGTGGCTTAAGTATTTTTTAGGAGCTCCATCCTCGTTGATTGTCAAATAACAATTATCCAGAAATTGAATATCTGCAATTTCATGGATTAGCTCGCCTGATCTGAATTGAGACACTCTTAAAATTAACCATACATGTCTCGTAGGAAATGGCCTATGTTGTATCGTTGCGATATTAACAGGATGGAAATTTGTGAGTGACAAAGAGTTAGGGAAAATAACAAGTCAAGGAGTGGCATGCGATCAAATAGTGTCGCAACAATTTTTCGCCCGTTTTGTTGCATCAAATATCAACTTACTGATGTGGATTCGACGGAGTTAATATAATTTTTTTAAGTTGCACACCTCAGAGAACCTGTTCTCTGAGGTTTTTGTCTGTTGCCATGCCTACCGCCTCAAGTTTTTTCCCCAGAGTACCTCAATAGGAAAGGTCTATTTAACAATTCGCAACCGTGAAAAGTTGCAAGAAATTTCATGGCATGGTAAACTGATAAATTCTAATAATTTTTTGTAGCAGTCGTTTTGCTCTGCAATGGGCAGAGTAAAACAAAAATACACACATCCCCCGCATTCCGGTGTCATGAGTCGCTTTTTGAAAGACGACAATGATGAAGGAGGGATGGAGGTTTAACCGGAAGAGGAAAATAATATGTCAAATGCAAGTGTAAAGGAAATGCTTCAAGCCGGTCTTCATTTCGGCCACCAGACCCGTCGCTGGAATCCTAAAATGAAACCCTATATCTATGGGCCACGTAATGGTATTTACATTATAAACCTGGATAAGAGCAAGCGCATGTTTGATGCAGCTTGTGACTTCGTGACCAGTGAAGTGGCAAAGGGTGGAAATATGCTTTTCGTTGGCACCAAGCGTCAGGCTCAGTCTATCATCAAGGACGAGGCTAAACGTTGTGGGATGCATTACGTTGACCATCGTTGGCTTGGTGGTATGATGACTAATTTTCAGACCATCAAAAAATCTATTGAGCGCCTCAAAAACATTGAATCTATGCAGGAAGACGGCTCAATTAACCGCTTCCCCAAAAAAGAGATTCTTCTTATGGAGAAAGAGCGTATTAAACTTGAGAGGAATGTTGGTGGTATAAAGAATATGCGCAACGTTCCTTCGGTAATCTTTGTTGTTGACCCTAAAAAAGAGACCATCGGGGTGGCCGAAGCACGAAAACTCAATATTCCACTTGTGGTTCTTGCAGATACAAACTGCGATCCTGATGGGATTGATTTTCTTATTCCCGGCAACGATGATGCCCTTCGTTCCATCCGTCTTGTTACCGGTCAGATAGCAGAGGCTGTTCTTGCCGGACAGGCTTTGCGTGATGGTGAAGACGCATCCGAAGAGGCAATGCTTGCAGCTATGGGTGATGCCGGGGCTGATCAGGCTGTGGCCGCTGATACCGCCGAGACTGTTGATGCCGTCGACGCCGTGAAAGAATAAGGCTCTTTTGCTACTGCCCCTTCATGGGGCAGTAACTGAGTGAACGCTAAAATCAGGGGCTGCTAAGCCCCTTTGTCATATCTGATTCTCTCGTTCCTTATTGTGTTGTCACCGAGGCAGGCAATTACTGGGCGCGCAGAGATATTATATAGAGATTGAGGAGATATATTGTGAAAATTACGAGTCAGATGGTTAAAGATCTTCGTGATAAGACAGCCGCAGGAATGATGGATTGCAAAAAGGCCCTTGGAGAAACGGACGGTGATATGGAAAAGGCCGTGGACCTGCTGCGCCAGAAAGGTCTGGCCGTTGCAGCCAAAAGAGCAGGCAGGGCAACCAGCGAAGGAATCATTGAATGTTATATCCATGCCGGTGGAAAGATCGGTGTTATAGTTGAATTGTCCTGCGAAAGTGATTTCGTGGCAAAAACCGATGGGTTCACTGAGTTTGCCCGTGATCTTGCACTGCATATTGCTGCTACGAATCCCGTCGCACTCACCCGGGACGAAGTGCCTGAGGAGATCGTGAAAAGGGAAAAAGAGATCTACGTACAGCAGGCACTTGATTCTGGAAAACCCGAAAATATTGTGGAAAAAATGGTTAGCGGGAAGATGGATAAGTTCCTTGCAGAGATATGCCTGCTTGAACAGAAATTTGTCAAAAATCCGGATTTTACCATTCAGGAGCTCATTACTGATCTGATCGGCAAAATGGGAGAAAGTATCTCCGTTAAGCGTTTTGCCCGTTTTCAGGTTGGTGCTTGATGTCCTTGCAACAGATCGGCAAAGCCCTGAGGCTTTGCCGATCTGTTGCCCTCTTGCCTTTCTATCTGAAAAGGATCGATCATGGAATTGAAATATAAGCGGATACTACTGAAATTAAGTGGTGAAGCCCTCATGGGTAATGATCTCTTCGGTATCAATACCGATGTCCTGGCCGAAATTTCAGATGAGATAAAAGAGATAATATCTCTTGGAGTAGAGGTCGCAATTGTTATTGGCGCCGGCAATATTTTTCGCGGCGTGAAAGGGGCCAGCCAGGGGATGGATCGTACGACTGCCGATAATATGGGAATGCTGGCAACAGTAATAAATTCATTGGCCCTGCAGGATTCCCTGGAACGCAGCGGAGTTGCCACTCGTGTAATGTCTGCTATCCCCATGCGTTTGGTCTGTGAACCTTACATTCGTCGCCGGGCAGCCCGTCATCTGGAAAAAGGTAGAGTGGTTATTTTTGCAGCCGGCACCGGTAACCCATATTTTACCACAGACTCAGCCGGAGTTCTAAGGGCTTTGGAGATAGATGCGGATGTCATCATCAAGGCAACTAAAGTAGACGGCGTGTATGATAAAGATCCCATGGTGCACGCGGATGCGGTAAAATATGAGAGTTTAAGTTATCATGAGGTCCTAACTAAAGGCTTGCGGGTTATGGATGCTGCGGGGATTGCTATTGCCAGTGAAGATGGCAAGCCTATCATGGTTTTGAATATGACCACTCCCGGAAACATCCGACGAGCAGTCTGTGGAGAATCAGTGGGAAGTCTCATCAGCAGTTAACAAAACAACGATGAGTCCAGGCAATTAGTCTTGATTGTATTAAAGTTTTTAGGAGAAGAGTTATGAGTGAAGTGATATTAGAAATGGTAGACAAGATGGAAAAAAGTGTCGACTCTTTTAAAAAGGAACTGTCAAAGGTACGTACAGGACGAGCCTCCATATCACTTCTTGATGGAATATCTGTTAATGCCTATGGAAGCACTATGCCTATGAATCAGGTAGCTACCATGACCATCCCTGAGAGTCGGATGATAGCCATTCAGCCTTGGGATCCGCAGATGGTTCCGGCCATTGAAAAAGCGATTATGAAATCCAACCTTGGCCTGACTCCTGCCAATGACGGCAAGGTTATTCGTCTGACCATCCCTCAGCTTACTGAGGAGCGTCGTAAGGAGCTGGTCAAGCAGGTGAGAAAGGTGGCCGAGGAGTTCAAGGTGACAATCCGCAATAGTCGCCGGGATGCCATTGATGTTCTTAAGGTACAGAAGAAGGACAAGGAAATTTCCGAAGACGATCTCTTCAGAATGCAGGATGATGCGCAGAAAGAGACGGATATATACGTGAAGCAAATTGATGAGATCACCGCACATAAAGAAAAAGAAATGATGGAAGTCTAAGATACTTCTGTCATTCTCTGTCCTGAGAAATCGGGCGCAATTCCCCCACGATAACCATGGTAGACCAACAGCCGATAGATCCAGCCCGAATTCCCACCCATGTCGCTATTATTATGGATGGAAACGGACGCTGGGCGCAGCAGAAGCACAGGCCTCGCCTCTATGGTCATAAGGTGGGCGTGGAGTCAGTGCAGGAGATTGTTGAGTGTGCCAGTGAGTGGGGAGTCAAGGTCCTGACTCTCTATGCCTTCTCGTCGGAAAACTGGAAACGTCCCAGCGTTGAGGTCAGTGGACTTATGGGGCTTCTGAAGAGTTACCTACTCTCAGAACTCTCTAAAATGTTGAAAAATCGCGTTCGTCTCATTTCTATCGGTGATACACAGAGGCTGCCTCGGGATGTGCAGGAGGTTCTGGAGCGGACCATAGAGGAGACTGCAGAGAATGACGGGCTTATTCTCAATCTCGCCCTCAGTTACGGCGGGCGTTCTGAGATTGTGCAGGCAGTCCGACAGATTGCATCTGAAGTACTTGCCGAGCAAATTTCCCTTGATGAGATAGGCGAAAAACTCATCACTGATCACCTTTATACGGCCGGTCTTCCTGAACCAGACCTCTTGATACGCACCGGTGGTGAAGCAAGGCTGTCCAATTTCCTCCTGTGGCAGGCCTCATATGCTGAGATCTATTTCACCGATACAATGTGGCCTGAGTTTCGCAGATCAGCCTTTTCCCAAGCCATTGCGGAATACCAAGGACGTGAACGACGCTTTGGGCGTACCAGCGCTCAATTGGGAAGTGGCTGAGCTATGACTCGGGTTCTTCCAGGTCTTGTCCTAGCCGCCTGCTGGCTGATTCTTCTTTTGAAAGGGTCTGTAGCGATTTTTGGTCTTGTCCTGATTCCCATGCTGGGTATCGGTGCCTACGAATATAATAAAATGGTCTTCTCTGAGGAATCGTTCCTACAGCTCCTCTTTCTTGCCCTGCTTGCCATTCTCCCCCTCCTTATCATTCTTTTTGTCCCACATTACGGCATCGGCGGTGGACTTTGTCTGGCCTTTCTGCTTTTGGCATTCTGGACTCTTGCCAGATATAGAGAGGGGTTTGATATCTATGGATTTTTCAGTCGCGCAAGCCTTGGTCTGCTTTATGTGGGATTTTTGGGAGCACACCTTTTGCTGCTCAGGGGGCTCCCTGAAGGAAATGCCTGGTTGCTTGTTTTGACCGGAATTACCGCAGGATCAGATACCGGTGCCTATTACTGCGGGCGAGCTTTTGGCAAACATAAACTCAGTCCTCTGATCAGTCCCAAAAAGACCATTGAGGGTGCTGTGGGCGGCCTTTTGACCGGGATGGTCGTCTCAGCTGTTTTAGCCCTCTTCCTTTTTGAGACCGTGTCGTGGACTTTTCTTCTTCCAGTTGCCATTGTTCTCGGAATGGTAGGGATCTGCGGAGATCTCTGCGAATCCGTGATCAAGAGAGCAACCGGAACAAAAGACTCCGGAACTTTGCTCGGTGGGCATGGCGGCATTCTGGATCGAGCTGATTCCATTCTTTTTGCAGCCCCGGTCCTTTATTATCTTTTGCTTGCATTGGGTACCTTATGAAAACACTTTCTCTCTTGGGCTCAACAGGTTCCATAGGCTGCAATGTTCTGGACATAGTCCGCAGTTTTCCAGACCGCTATGCTATTTCAGGTCTGGCGGCTGGGAAGAATATTAAAAAACTGCGGGAGCAGGTCCTTGAGTTTAAACCAGAACTGATCTCCGTTGCTGACGAAGAGGGGGCTGAGCAGCTTCGTCGTGAACTTCCTGTACCGTACCGGGATCGCATTCTTTTTGGCACCAGTGGGACGGAAGAGGTGGCAGCCTTGAATTCTACCACAATGACCATCTCAGCTATTGTCGGTGCTGCCGGCCTTCTCCCGACACTTGCCGCCATAGAAGCTGGCAAAGAGATTGGCCTGGCCAACAAGGAAACCCTGGTCATGGCAGGCAAGCTGGTCATGGCAAGTTGCCGGCGTAAGGGCATCAACCTTCTGCCCGTAGATTCTGAACACAGTGCCATTTTTCAAGCCCTTGAAGCCGGGCGACCTGAAGATGTGGCCAAGATTATCCTCACTGCCTCCGGAGGACCGTTCAGGGAAAAGAGCCAGCAGGAGCTGCAGACTGTCACACCTGCCCAGGCCCTGGCCCATCCCAACTGGAATATGGGCAAGAAGATTTCCATTGACTCTGCTACCTTGATGAATAAAGGCTTGGAAGTTATTGAGGCCAAATGGCTGTTTGATGTCTCCATGGATTCCATCGAGGTGGTGGTGCATCCGCAATCTATTGTTCACTCCCTGGTAGAGTTTCAGGATGGGTCTGTGGTTGCTCAACTTGGCATTCCGGATATGCGTATTCCCATTGCCTATGCCCTGTCTTATCCCAAGAGGCTGCCCCTGCGTCTTGAGTCCCTGAAGTTATCTCAATGTGCCAGTCTGGAGTTTCATGAACCGGATTATGAACGTTTTCCGGCCCTGTCACTTGCCTTTGCTGCTATCCATAAGGGTGGAGTTATGCCTGCAGTCCTTAATGCTGCTAATGAAGTTGCTGTGGCAGCATTTCTGGAGGGGAAAATATCTTTTCTTGACATTGCTGCAACAGTAGCCAAAGTTATGGAAAAGGTGCATGACGGCAGTGAAGACAGTATTGATGCGATCCTCGTTGCAGATCGTCTGGCACGGAAAGAGGCTGCCGCTCTCATCAGTGAGAACAGTCTCTAAGTAGTTTTAGTATACACACTTCATTTCTCTTACCTAGAGGTCTAACGGTTTTTATGAATACCCTTGTTTCTTTTGTCGTTGTTCTTGGTATTCTTATCTTTGTGCATGAGCTGGGGCATTTTCTCTTTGCCAAGCTCTTCAAGGTGAGGGTTCTCAAATTTTCTCTTGGCTTTGGTCCTAAACTGTTTGGCAGGACAATCGGAGAAACCGAGTATGTCATCAGTGCCTTTCCCCTTGGCGGATATGTAAAAATGTTTGGAGAAAATCCGGACGAGCAGGAGGAAGCGGCAGGGGAGAAAGCTGTTTCCTTTGCCCATAAAGCAGTATGGCAGCGTTTTCTTATTGTTTTTGCCGGTCCTCTTTTTAATCTGCTCTTCAGTGTGCTGCTCTTTTTTCTGATTTTCTCCTTTGTGGGTCTGCCGGATAGTCGTGACACCACCCGTGTTGGCCAGGTTAATCTTAATTCCCCCGCAGCTGCAGCAGATATACAGGTGGATGATATTATTCTTTCTATCAATGGTCAGCCTACTCTGCAGTGGATGGATGTCCTTAATATGGTCAAGGACAGCAAGGGGCAGGAACTTAGCCTGCAGGTGTTGCGCGCAGACAAAGAGCTGCAGCTTGGGGTGACTCCCAGCGTGGATATGGTGAAGAATATTTTCGGGGAGGAAGTAGAAGAGCGGTATATGATAGGAATCGTGAAGGCAGAGGAGCTATTCTATACCCCGACGGGTTTGATTGGGGCCTTTGCCGCCGCCTGTTCCCAGACCTGGATGTATATTTCGCTAACGGTGATGGGCTTTGTCAAACTTGCCCAGCAGGTAATACCGGTTAAAGAACTTGGCGGTCCCATACTCATTGCTCAGATTGCAGGGAAACAGATGCAGGCCGGCTGGATTAACCTTGCATACTTCATGGGACTGCTCAGTGTGAATCTCGGTATTCTCAACCTTCTTCCTATTCCTGTTTTAGACGGAGGTCACCTGGTATTCTTGGGTGTTGAGGCAGTTCGCAGGAAACCGATGACTGAAAAGATACAGATCGTAGCCCAGCAGGTGGGGATGGCCTTTTTAGGGACACTGATGATTTTTGTCTTCTATAACGATATTGCAAGGATATTTGGTTGGTGAGCAGCGAGCGCCCGCTTATTCTGGCTGTTGACACGGCCACCTCCTGTACTTCTGTGGCCCTCACAGCTGGAGATGTCCATAGTGGTGAACTCTTGGCCTCAATCATCTTGAACAGTAAAGTGACCCATTCCCGGCGGTTACTTTCTGCTCTGGACTGGCTGCTGATTGAGAGTGATGTATCCTTGAGTGATGTCGACGGGCTGGCAGTGGGACTGGGGCCTGGTTCTTTTACCGGGCTTCGCATTGCCATGGCAACGGTCAAGGGATTAGCTGTAGCTACCGGCAAACCTTTGCTGGGTGTTTCCACCCTTGATGCTCTTGCTTTGCGATGTACCGGGGAAAAACGGGTCTGTGCAGTTCTTGATGCCAGGAAAAAAGAGGTCTATACTGCCTGGTACTGTCATGACGAACAAGGAGTTCTGCGCAGGCAGGGGGGCATTCGCGCCCTGGCCCCGGAACTGCTGACAGAAGAAATCAAGGAACCTGTCCTGATGGTGGGGGACGGGCTCTTTGCCTATGGTCCTTTTTTTAAAGAGAGACTTGGGCCTCTTTTAAGCATGGCTCCTCTGCCGCTGCACTATCCCTCGGCCAGTTCCATAGGTTTTCTGTGTTGTGAACAGCTGCTAAGGGGAGAAATCATGGATCTTGACTCCGCAGTTCCCCTCTATGTCAGGGCATCAGATGCGGAACTCAGTCTGATAAGAAAAGAGGAACAAGCTCAATGATACTTCGAAGACAGACCAGAAAAATCCATGTGGGGAATGTGGCCGTAGGCGGCGGAAGTCCTGTTTGCGTGCAGTCCATGACCAATACCGATACCAGGGATGTGGCTGCAACCGTTGCCCAGATAGAAAGATTGCAGGATGTGGGATGTGAAATAATCCGGGTGGCGGTACTCGACACGGAGGCAGCTGTTGCTCTTCGCCGCATACGGGACCAGATCCTTATTCCTCTTATTGCCGACATCCATTTTGATTATCGCCTGGCAGTGGCAGCCATGGAAAACGGGGCACAGGGAATCCGTATTAATCCGGGAAACCTTGGCGGACCTGAAAAACTGTCCCGGGTGGTAGCAGCGGCCAAGGCCCATAAGGTTCCCATACGGGTTGGGGTTAACAGCGGATCCATTGAAAAGGATCTTTTGAAAGAACATGGTTATCCCAGCCCGGAGAACCCTGCCGCCCTTATCGAGAGCGCGCTGAGAAATGTTCGGCTCCTGGAGGAGCACGGCTTTGAAGAGATAAAAATCTCTATCAAATCCTCTGATACCTTGACCACTATCAGCGGCTATCAACAGTTGTCCAGGCTTACCGATTACCCGCTGCATTTAGGGGTGACTGAAGCCGGGGGCCTGATTGCCGGAACAGTCAAATCCAGTGTTGCTCTGGGCATTCTCCTCTATCAAGGGATAGGGGATACCTTCCGTATCTCGCTTACCCGTGATCCTGTGGAAGAGATCCGGGTCGGTTTTGAACTCCTTCGTTCTTTGAAGATTCGGGAACGTGGACCGGAACTGATCTCCTGTCCCACATGCGGCAGGACCCAGATAGACCTCTTCTCCATTGCCGATGAGGTGGAACGCTATGTCCAGACCATGAAAAAGCCGTTAAAGATTGCCGTAATGGGCTGTGTGGTCAATGGTCCTGGTGAGGCCCGGGAGGCAGATATCGGGATTGCCGGCGGCAACGGGGTCGGTATTATTTTTAAGAAGGGCGAGTTGTATAAAAAGGTGAAAGAGGTTGACCTGTTGGAGACCTTTCTTGCGGAATTAAAAAAAATGGAGAGTGAAGAATCAATTTGATTCGTTTCTCTTTCTTACCAATAGCTACAGTAACTAAAAATGCGATATTCACAATCACTTATTCCCACACTCAAAGAGACCCCTGCAGAGGCAGAGGTCGTCAGTCATCGTCTCCTCTTACGAGCCGGTTTTATCAGGAAACTCAGTGCAGGGGTGTATACCTATCTGCCTCTGGGGCTGGCTGCTGTCCGCAAAGTAGAACAGATTGTCCGTGAAGAGATGAACCGGGCCGGAGCCCAGGAATTACTCATGCCCATGGTTCAACCTGCAGATCTCTGGCGGGAGACAGGGCGTTATGAAAAATACGGCCCGGAACTGCTCAGGTTTCGTGATCGTCATGATCGTGAGTCCTGTCTGGGACCGACCCATGAGGAAGTGATTACAGATCTTGCCCGTAGGGAAATCCGTTCTTATCGCGATATGCCGATAAACCTCTATCAGATCCAAACCAAATTTCGTGATGAGATCAGGCCCAGGTTCGGGCTGATGCGGGGACGCGAGTTCATCATGAAGGATGCCTATTCCTTTGATGTGGACGACAGTCAGGCAGGGATCGCCTATCAGCGTATGTATGAAGCCTATCACCGTATCTTTACCCGTTGCGGCCTGGAGTTTCGGGCCGTGGATGCCGATACCGGTACCATTGGCGGAAATTTTTCCCATGAATTCATGGTCCTTGCCGATACCGGTGAAGATACCCTGGTGATCTGCAGCAGCTGCGATTATGCATCCAACATCGAAAAGGCGGCAATAGCTGCGGCGGATGCGGACCAGAGTCCTATGCTGGAGATAGAAAAGGTGGAAACACCAGGCAAACGCAAGGTCGCTGCCGTGTGTGAATTCATGAAAATCGAGCCCTCTCGACTGGTGAAGACCCTTGTCTATCTGGCAGACGGGAATCCGGTGGCGGTTCTGGTGCGGGGAGATCGGGAGGTCCAAGAGGTAAAACTGAAAAATATACTGGGCGCTGTTGAAGTGGAGATGGCTGATGACAAACAGGTCTATGAGGCCACCGGGGTCCCTACGGGGTATCTTGGGCCGGTGGGCATAAAGATCAGGCTCCTTGTTGATCAAGAGGTCGCCGGAATGCGAAACTTTGTCATCGGTGCCAACGAAAAAAACTATCATCTGAAAAATGTCAATATGGGACGGGATTTCGAGCCGTCTGTTGTTGCCGATCTTCGGCAGATTGCAACGGATGATCCTTGCCCGATCTGTGGCGCAGAACTCGGACTCAAGCAGGGGATCGAGGTTGGACATATCTTCAAACTCGGTACAGGCTACTCTCAGGCCATGGCTGCACACTTCCAGGACAGTGATGGTCAGGAAAAACCGATAGTCATGGGGTGTTATGGTATCGGTGTCAGCCGTATTGTCGCGGCAGCCATTGAACAGAACCACGATGACAATGGTATGATCTTTCCCATGCCTCTTGCCCCTGTGCAGGTCATTCTTCTCAATTTAGGGATCAGTGATGAACAGATCACAGCGATGGCTGAATCTCTCTATGAGGAGCTGCGGGGTAAAGGGGTGGATATCCTCCTTGACGATAGAGATGAGCGACCCGGTTCTAAATTCAAGGACGCAGACCTTCTTGGTATTCCTCTGCGCATTACAGTGGGCAAGCGGCTGAGCAAGGATGGCGTGGTGGAGCTGCAGCTGCGTAAGGACGGGACTAAGGAAGAGTTGATGCCTGAGCAGGTGCTCGCACGGGTTCTTGAGCTTATTGATACGACAATGAATAAAGAATAGTTGCGATGGATAATGAGCGTTCTGACATGTTGAACCCGGAAGGCCTGAAGATACTGGCTCGGAATTATCTCCACGGGACCGATCTCAGCCCCATTGACAAGGCGTGGGAACTGGTTGTCAGGGTACATGCAGACAAGACTCATTTTTCCGGATTGTCGTATCTGGACCACGTCCTGCATGTCGCCTCAACCTTGGCCTCTATGCAGCTGGACCTGGATACCGTGGTGGCTGGATTACTGCATGGGGTCCTGAAAGAGGACGTTGATATCCAGGATCTGCGTAAGGAGTTTGGGGACAGTGTTGCCGGTATCGTTGAGGGCTGTACCCGTATCACCAATGTCCACTACAACTCTAAGCTGGCCCATCAGGCGGAAAATATCCGCAAGATGCTGCTGGCCATTGCCATTGATATACGGGTCTTGCTGGTCAAATTGGCTGATCGGCTTCAGGATATGTGTCTTCTGGATACGGTCTCAGTAGAGCGGCAACAGGAATTAGCGCGCGAGACCATGGATCTCTATGCTCCTCTTGCTTCAAGGCTTGGAATTGACTGGTTGAAACGTGAGCTGGAAGATCGTTCCTTTCAGTATCTTTACCCCGATGAATATTTTGATCTGGCCAGCAAGCTTGAGAGTTCTCTGGAAGAGAGGCAGAATTATGTGAACGAGGTGATCTCCATTTTTCATCAAAAATTGGGTGAGAACCACGTCAGACCTACACGTGTCATCGGCAGACCCAAACATCTTTATTCTATCTATAAGAAGCTGATTGCCCAGAAGATTACCCTGGACCAGGTGTATGACAAAGTTGCATTCCGCATTATTGTCAACACGGTAAAGGAGTGCTATGAGGCACTGGGAGTAATCCATGCCAACTGGGCACCTGTTCCAGGGCGAATTAAAGACTTTATCTCTGTCCCCAAGGCCAACAACTATCAGTCCATGCATACTACCGTGGTTGGTCCCCGGGGACATTTTATTGAGATTCAGATCCGGACAGAGCAGATGGACCGTATTGCCCAGGAGGGTGTTGCTGCTCACTGGGCATACAAAGAGGGGCAGAGTGCCACTGTAGGCGATGCACGGTTGTTTAAAGAACTGAAAAATCTGGTCAAGAATCTTCAGAAGGTAGAAGACCCAAGAGAATTTCTGGAGTCTGTGCACAGCGAGCTCTATACTCCAGAGACCTATGCCCTTACTCCTGGCGGGGAAGTCAAGTCATTTCCTGCGAAAAGCTGCCCCATTGATTTCGCCTATATTATCCATACAGAGGTGGGGGATCATTGTGTGGGGGCAAAGGTTAACGGAAAACTTGTCCCCCTCAAATATCAGCTTCAGAATGGCGATATTGTTGAGATTGTCACCTCAAAAAACCAGAGACCGCGCAGGGGCTGGCTCAACCTGGTGAAGACCAGCCGGGCTCGTTCCCGGATTCGGTCCTGGTTGAGGAAAGAAGAACGGGAAAAGGCCCTGAATCTTGGTCGTGAGATCTGCGACAAGGAGTTGAAACAGCAAGAGACCACGCTGAAAAAAATGGTCAAAAGCGGTCATATCAAGCTTCTTCTCAAAGATCTGCACTGTAATTCTCTGGATGATATGCTGGTCAAGGTGGGAAGCGGTGTTATCACCGTACAGCATCTGGTCAGAGCCCTGCAGCCTCCGGAATTTCTCGAAGAAAAAGCCGGGAGCGCAATTGCTTCAAGCGACAGCAGCCTCAGAATGGTTGCCGGTCCGTCCTCCATTCATGAAAAAAAGGGGAACGGCTCAGGAATTCATATAGCTGGCATTGATGATATGATGGTGAAGGTCAGTCGTTGCTGCAATCCTGTTCCCGGTGATACCGTCATAGGTTTTATTACCAATGGTCGTGGAATTTCCGTACACAAGGCCGAGTGTGTAAATTTGCAGAGTACTGACTCGCAACGCTGGATCGACGTGGAATGGTCCGGTTCTCATGACTCCGGGCATAGGGTGGAGATTCAGGTCAGTGCCGAAAACAGGAAGGGGATATTTGCTGCCATCAGTTCGACCATAAGTGCAGATGATGCCAACATTGTTGAAATTTCCGCGCATACAACACCGACAGATACTGCTGATTTTCATATTGTTGTAGAAGTGGAAGGTTTGGTGCATTTGCAGCGTGTCCTCGGACATCTTCGGCAGATGGAACATGTTATAACCGCAAGACGATTATAAGGTGAATAATTCACCGGTACCCTATCGTTGTAACTGCCCAGGGAGGAGAGTGTGAAAGAGAATATTACAGCAATGTATGCCAGAAAGAATTTTGGTCATCTGTTGGATAAAACTGCGCTTCTTGGGGAATCTTTTGTCATTGAGCGGGCAGGGAGGCCGATGGCAGCTCTTGTTGCCGTGGATCGTTTTCATGAGATTCAGAATGCAGGTTCCGAGGTAGAGGCAGCACTTGAAAATTTGATAAAGAAGATTAAAGGGCCTAAATCTAAAAAATTGGAAAAAGCTATTCTTGAGATCAAAGAGGCAGTTTCCAAACTGCAGCTATAAACCTTCCTCATGCAATTTTGCCATATCTGCGGCAATGACATTTTCCCGGCGCTATTGCGTTGCCCGTATTGCGGGAGCGACCAGGACTCTATAGAAGGGGACATTTCAGCAACAAAGGTGTTTAAGCAGAAGACTGTCAATCTTGAGCAGGGGCTTCCCACGGTGGAGCAGGCATTACAGCGACTGCAGCGAGAAATAAGTACAGCCCGGTTGGAGCAGATCCGAATCTTAACCCTGATACACGGTTACGGCTCCAGCGGCAAAGGTGGGGCCATTCGCATAGCGTGTAGAAAAAATCTTGAGTACCTCTGTCACAGGGGCGAGATCAAGGAATTTATTCCTGGTGAAGAGTTCAGTCGCCGCCAGGGTTCTACCAAACAACTTTTGAGTAGATTCCCTCAACTCTCAGAACATTCCCATCTTAATCGGGCTAATAAAGGAATTACCCTTGTTGTTGTATTTTGATCAACTGTCGATACTCTTTTTTACGACAGAGGATACTCCTGGCTACTGCTTGAATATTATTCCACTATTCCCTGCAGTTTTGTTTTCTGCTTTCTTCTATTACGGCTTTTTTGAACTCAATCCTGCGCAGGCAGATACATGCGGTATTTTTTTTGTTTCGCTAACAATTTTTTTGATTTTGTAATACGATGGTGTAATCGATTTATTGCAAAAGCCAGGAGGTTGTTGAATAAAAGGCGTACCTGTAAACTCATTCCGTGAACCATGACGGTGCTGGTTCCGGAATTGAGGTTTCAAACTTGCACCATCTAAAAGAGTGCTTATTTGTTTTGAGATCTCGGTGTGATCTCGGTGTGATTGTTAGGAGTTGTTCAGGAATAACTCAGGCAAGAGTGTGCACAGATTCAGATCATGGTGTGCCGGTTTAATTGCGTAAACCCATAGATGCAGCAATGCTTTGTAGGGTCGTTACGAGCGAGAATATCGGCAATAGATGGTCTGAAAACGAGATGCACAAGCAACAAGTTGTTTCGGGAGGTCTCTTAGGTCACTATATTTTTAATTTTAAAGGAGTAAATACATGAAACGAATTGTAGGGATGGCCCTGTTTGCATGTCTGATCGTACCTGGACAGATTCAGGCAAAGGATGCTGTGAAGGCGGATGAGTTGAAGACCTTCGAGGAGAAACTCAGCTACAGTCTGGGGCTTGATGTAGGAGCCTATTTTAAAGGGATGGGCGAAGATTTGAATTATGAAATTCTCGTGCAAGGTCTTGGCGATTCATTTCATGGCAATCCTCCTCTGCTCACCCAGGATGAGATGCAGGCTGTGCAGAGTGAATTTTCTGAAAAAATGCAGGCAAAACAAGAGGCTCAATTAAAAGAACTGCAGGAACAGAATAAGAAGGCAGGAGATGAGTATCTTGCAAAAAATAAAGAGAAAAAAGGGGTCATTGTCACTGCAAGCGGTCTGCAGTACGAGATCGTGAAAGAAGGGACAGGAGCGACACCTAAGGCCGAAGACACAGTCAAGGTGCATTATAGAGGAACAAAGGTTGACGGCACTGTTTTTGATGATTCCTATAAACGGGGCGAGCCTGCAGTCTTTGGTGTGAATCAGGTCATTCCAGGTTGGACAGAGACCCTTCAGCTTATGAAGGAAGGATCTACCTTCAAAGTTGCCATTCCGTCATCTCTTGCCTATGGGGATCAGGGTGTACCGCCGATGATCGAACCTAATTCTGTTCTGATCTTTGATGTGGAGCTGATCTCTATTGAAAAACCTGCAACAGAGTAATTTGTTACGTAATATCTAACGCTAAGGGGATGGATAGACAATGGGTACCAAAAAAAAATGCTGCGATAAGATAACAAAGAAGGGGTACTCCTGTAAGAGTTGTCCCCTGCCAGAACTTGTCAAGAAAGAAGAAAAGAAATCAAAAGACAAGAAAAAGGATAAGAAGAAGGATAAGAAGAAAAAAAAATAAGGACAGAGGGCTAGAAAACAGGTCTCTCTTTTCCAGTATTGTTACAGGCCCCGGTGTGCTACACCGGGGCCTGTTGTTTATTGCAGGCCAAGGGCGTAGGATTTCTGATTACGTCTTTTTTCGAGTATTCAGGAAAGTGGTACAGATAAAGGACTCAGGCATTCCTGACCCAAGCAGTATTTGCATGCTATTGAAACTCAGGTTTTGTCTGTTTTTCTGCGTGTCCTGCCGTCTATGCCTCATGATCGACTGAATATTATGAAATCACTATAGGTATAGTCTTGGCTGATCCCAGAATCGAGTCGGCCATGTGGATATGTCCTATTGTGTTCCAGTCGATGTTGAGAAGTGAGGAGCCATAGGCATCGATAGCCACAGGATCTGCAGAGGCGACCAATTGCTTTATCGGCGGGTCACAATGTGGACCCCAGAGATGGGCCTTGGCCATACCAATGGATGCATCAAGAAGGCTGAAATCCGGAGTCCGGTAGCGGTTGAGGTCAAAAATGGCTTCCTGGATCTGTTGATGGAATGCTGATTTACCCCAGGTGCCCTGGCCGCGAAAGTGAGAAGGGGGCGCGCAGCCCATCATGTTTTTCATGGTCAGTGTGACCCCGGCTAAGGTATGAGCCTTGAGTACAGGGACCGAGAGCAAAAAGACTTCGTCAAGGATGGAAGGCAGATGCATGATAGGCCATCTTGTGCAGGTTGTGTATTCTTTTTTTGTGAGCTTTTCGTGGTTGAGATCCAGAAGAGGAATGTTTTTCTTTGATGCCAGGTCAGTATAACCAAGCAGTTGGAATGGATAATGGGTGTCATATTGCAAAGAACCGGTACCTTCTCCGATAAGGAGGGGAGAACCGGGAAGTCTGCTTTGCAGGTAATCGACCAGAAGGGCAATCAGTTGTACCGGGGTGGTAACAGGTGGGGGCAGGGCCTCCACGAGATTGGGTTTGATGAGAACCGGTTTGTCTGTTGGGATGAGATCTGTGAGTCCTGCTGCATCGAGCAGGACTGGAAGGTGGCTTTCCAATGAGTCGCTGGAAGCAATATAAAGTCCTGGATTGTTAAGTCCTGGATTGTTCATACAGGCAGGCCTTGTGAAAGAAGCTCAATCAGTCTCTGTACAATGTGTCGGTATTATGGTTAGTTATTCAGGCAGTTAAGACAGCAGCCCTGAGTTCTCAGGCTCTCTGCATACACCGCTGGTCTGTTTTTAAACAGTGATTGTAATAGATTGGCCTTGATTTGACAATATCAATGATTATGGGTATGCCAAGTCTGACAGGAGATGGTTAGGCAAATGATTTCAGCACATGCCGGACTTAACGGTGCCTTTTCAGCCTGACCTTTTTTTGGCTCTGCCCAATGTGTTGGTACAGATTTCATTTGAAGATGAAAGGTGGCAGATAAACGGCAGAAGGCAGCACAATGCAATTGATGCCACTTTGACCTGCCTGGATAAAAACCAATAATTATTGCATCCTGATCCTGTTACATTTTCATTCAGTTGCAGTCTCTTAAATTTTACCTGTCAAACTATGTTCATTCTCTCTAACCAGTACGTTTCGTAATATATTTCGGAGTTACCGCCATGATTAGCATAAGTGTCGACCAGGAGCAGTGTAAAAAATGCTACTCCTGTATAGCAGAATGCCCTTTTGATCTCATAAACCAGGACAAAGAAGGCTTTCCCCAGTTACGCAAGGCAGCGATTAAAAAATGCATCCGATGCGGACACTGCATGGCCGTCTGTCTATCCGATGCCCTGGATATTACGGTCTCACCCTTTGCTGAGAGCCCTGTGGTAGACAAGGGCCTTTTGCCCTCTCCTGAGTCGGTTGAACATTTTCTTCTCAGCCGCCGTTCCATCCGGACCTATAAAAAGAGACCTGCCGGGCATTCCACCTTGAAAAGTATTCTTGATATCAGTCGTTATGCCCCCAGTGCTCATAATGCTCAGCCGGTTCACTGGCTGATGGTTGAAAATCCCGATGAAGTCCGACGTCTTGCCGGTATGGTTGTTGATTGGATGACGGAGTTGAAGGTCTTTCCAGGTCTCACCCGGGCCTGGACTCAGGGGCAGGACAAGGTATTGCGAGGTGCTCCTCACCTGGCTATTGCCCATGCGGACCCGGCCTCCAGTGAACACCCGATTGAAGACTGTACGCTGGCCACCGCTTATCTGGATCTTGCCGCCCACAGTCAAGGTCTTGGCAGCTGCTGGGCCGGTTTCCTTGTTCAGGCGGCCATGCACTATCAACCGATTATTGACGCATTGGATCTTCCTGAAAATCATCAGGTCTATACGGCACTGATGCTTGGCTATCCCAAATTCCGTTATCGTCACATCCCGCAGCGAGACGAGTTGAAAATAATCTGGAGATAGATAATGGTTGGCGAGTTACCTTATGATTGCTTATTGTTTTTGTTTCTGGAATCAGAGAGTTAAACGTGTCATCTGTTTTGCTCTCCCACTGTTTGCCTGAGGTAGTATTCTTTCTGGGGATGGGAAGAGATTTTTACTCATCGAGGTAATATCAATCAGTTTTCAAAAAAATGATTGATATTACCTTCCTTAATTGTGTTTTCAGTCGGAAAAATCTGGGTTCAGGGAGCGTGGTTGGTGCCAAAGGTGCAGTTGCTGCAAGAGGTATTCATGTTGACAGAACCCTCATTGTCATAGGCACAGTTTTGATCAGCATAACAGTTTCCCACCAGATAGATGCCAATACCGCCATTACTGTAGCTGGTATTGTTGGTGACAGTTGATCCAAAGGCTGTGTAAATACCATACCTTGTGTTGTCGTAGCAGACATTTCCCGTTACCCTGGCGCCGCCTCCGGTCATTATCCCGTCACCATTGTTGTAGCTGGAATTGTTTGATACATTTGCCCCGATCCCCACACTGATCCCGGCATCAGTATTGTCCCAGGCAGTGCATCGTTCAACAATATGGTTTGCACCAACCATTCGTATGCCGTGCTTTCCATTTCCTGTGACCCTCATATTGAGGATTCTATGACCTGCTGTTGTGGGCGCGGAACTGGGCTCGTAAATACCGCTTCCTGGAAAACTTCTCACTGTACCGTTTCGAATTTCCACATTTGATCGTCCATCCATATGAATCCCATTGCTGGACACAAAACTTGCACCTGGCCCAACCAGACTGAAACCCATGAGGTCAAGGGTGACGTTATCAGCGGTGATAGCTATGCCGGGCAATGAGCTGTCGGAGGATAAATCCTTGGTGATGAAATAAAATCCTGGAGTAGATATTGTGGCCGGCAGAGAGGTTATCTCCTGCCCGGCAACGTACACGGGAGATGAACTGTTAAGCGGTATTATCACTACCCTGTTTGCAGCCTGGGCAAAGGAACAGAGTGAAATTATTGTTACCAAGGAGAATAGAATAAAGAGTTTTTTCATAGGATTTTCCTTCTTTTTAATATGATAAAATAAAAGCGGTTACAAAAATAATAAGGCTAAGGGGCTCATATCAATAGTCTGTACAAACGAATCGAGACCTCTGGATTTGTACCGGTGAGGCCAATGAATCATTCCATGAATGCTAGTACCTTTTCTCTTTTGTGAATGAATACTCATTCATTTAATCACGTGAGCAAATTTTTATCCAGGATTAACGTCCCTCTTTCCATGCAAATTTTGCAAAACGAGTCTATTCCAACATGATTATCAGCCGGGAACGACCAAGATGCATAAAAAATATCTGATTCTATCTGATGTTGCCG
>JAHJNL010000060.1 GCA_018820855.1 Pseudomonadota bacterium
AAGAGGTGATTTGGTTAAGGACTGTGCTATAATGCGCCATGGCTCGGATCTCCTTGTTTTAAATGATTTTTTCGTCGAAACCATTATAACACAAAGAGCTCTCCGAGCCTCCTTTTATTGATCATTTATGAGACAGCACTGTTGCAATATTTCCTTAGAAGGTTCTTTTTACCCCAAAAAAGGGCTCCTAGGGGCGAAAATGGGCTTTTTTTATTTTTAAATTTGGTATCAGGTTGTTAGCTTAGCCCTACCCCGTGTTAGGTCCCGTATTTGGTGTTAGGTTCTTTCTTATGTGATAATAGCAATGGCATATCCATCCCATTCATTTTTCATATTTGCAATTGAAATTTCGAATGTATGTTTTTCATTTTTTTTAGAGTATGGGTCGCAGTAGGTAACTGTTTCTTCGTCAATGTTTGTAATTACTATCCAATGCCCCCACTCACCCCACTTTTTGGGATCTTCTTCATTTTTCATACCGACCATTACTGGAACCTGTTTAGCAAGTATTTTAAGACATTCCCAAGAAGCTTTTTTTTGTGCGTCTGATATTGATATGTAACTGATATTGTAATCATCAAGGTATTTGGTTACATCTCTCGGATAAATACCAAAACAATAATCAGAATCCTTGAATTTACTTCCCCACTTCTGCGAAGCAGAGCTGTCAATATTTAGTAACTCTGCCATCTCTTTAAAACTATTTGGCGTATTAATTGATGCTGATTTTAGCAGCATTAAAATAGCTGCAACACCGCAACCATTTTCTGAATATTCAGTATCTCTTTGTGATACAAATACAAATTTATTATTCATAGGATTCATTTGGCTCCTCGCTGTTTCAAGTGGCTAACTTGAAATCAAGTTTTCCGCCTATGAGGTAGATCATCGCAGCAATATTTCGTATCGTGCGATATCCTCTGGCTCTAGTCTTAGCCGCCTGGATCAGGCTGTTGATGCCCTCCAGAATACTATTGTTAATATGGGAGTGAAACCAACGAAGGACACCATTCCAGTGCCGTTTTTTATAGTATAAGCAGCCTGCCTGATTGGCTCCAGGCGACTATGGCTAGCCCAGAAGAACAACTTCTTCAGAATAGCTTCTGCCATATGTGGCCATTGACTGAAAAGTTCTTGGAAGTTGAGACGAATGTGATAGGCACGACTGGTCTTCAGATTGAGTTCTTTTACGCTTAGCCCCTCAAGGGTTGCCACTTGGGAGAGCTTGAGGTTTTCTGGATTTTTCAGCCAGATGTAACGTGTTCGCGCCAATTCAGGTTGCTCCTTCTGCTCCTGACGGCGAACTTCACCTACTGCCTTATTGATGATTTTCATGATGTGAAACTTATCAAAAGTGATCTTGGCCTCAGGGAACTGTTTCTCAACGCCACTGATGAATGCTGAAGACATGTCACTTCATACTTCTTTGATATTTTCGGGAGTTCCGTGGTGCTCGACCAAATCCTGTTTGAAACTTTCAACGGCGGGAGTATCTTTGCCTTCAGTCACAAACAAAACCTTTGGTCCTTCAAGATCAACAAAAAGACTCACATAGTTGTGGCCGCGTTTACTTGATGTTTCATCAACACCGATTTGCCTGACCTGGGATAATCGGCATTATCCCGGGCGCTATCTACATAGTGATGCAGCACTCGCCACAGCCGTGTGTCGTGTTCATTGACAAAGGCGGCTATAGTCTTTACCGGCATGGACTTGGCCAAGGTCATGACAATGGCCTCAAAAGACAATGTGAAACCGCTTCCTGGACGAGCCCATGGCACATCAACTACTCGAATTCCACACTGATCACCCTGAACACGGGGTATCCTGGCAGTCAGATATGTTTCATGCCGGAAAAAATTCAAGTGTCTCCAGGTCTTCGTTTCGGTGTCATACGCCTTTACGTTGCCCCTGTTTGCACTTTGGGCAGGAAAAGGTACTTCCGCGTGGAAACTCGATCTGGATATCCAGACGTTTTTGTTGCGGATCAAAATCCGAAGATAACACCTGCCAAGGATGTGTTAAACCCAGGGCCATTTGGAAAAGGTCAGTATCTCTCATCATGCTGAAAAACTTACTATCTTTAAATCAAAAAAAACAAGGCTTACCCACTCAGAACAGCGAGGAACCCTTTAATTATTCCTCGTGTTAATTTTCTTTACCACAAGCCTCATGTGCCCTTCACTTGCGGGAACGGAGCACCGCTGAGTTCTCACAGGATATTACAATGAATGGTTAGAGATTGTTTGTCGAATAGCAATTGACAGTTTTCCTTCAACAACTCCATATCGGCCGCTCAAGCATTATGGCCAATCACGAGAGGTATCGGCACCTTGCGGTATGATCTCCTTTCTGAGGATAAAATTGACCATTGAAATACCGTTCCCTTCTCTTTGAATTCCATTGATAAATCCGTCATCGGTACACGTTACGCTGTCCAGAAAGAATGTAGCATTCCCCCACGTTCTGAGCATTATTTGTACCCGCCCGTCTTCAAAGAGTTTGACGTCCTGTATGTCTGCCTTATCCGGATCAAATCGATACTTCCCGCCAGGTGCTTTTCTATCACTAAAAACAGTTACAAAACGACCTTCCATTTCGTTGCCATGCAGGCCGAATCCCCCCTCTGAATAAGAACCGTGTCCCCAAGGATATTTCGTGGGGTTTGTTTCGCGTATTTTAACAGCAGCCATTTTCGCGCCGACACGGTTCACTCCGACCTTCGCCTTTGCCCACGACACATAGTTGCTGACGAAATCCTTACAATTAATTTCGCCCGCAGTTGCCGATTGGATTAGACCAAAACTCAAAATCAGAACCCATCCAATTTGCTGTAATATTCGGCATTGCTTCAACATTTGTAGATCCTCCTTAAACATGTTGGTTAAGCCTCTCCATTTGTCCACTTCGTGTACTTCTAACAGACGCTGGTGAGCCGTGAGTATCACAGATGTCAGGCAAGAAAGCTTGCTTGCCTGACATTGAGAAGCGGAGTCGACTCCAACGCTTGGAACAGTGGCACGCGTAGCGTGGCGAGTATCTAGTGTGTTCGAGAAACTCGACATCGCCCGATAGGAGCTAGAGCGAAAGGGTCACTCCTATCAGGATTAATAAGAGCTAATATTCTATGATATTGACAATGACAAACACCGTCTTCTTCCAACTATTGTCATTATAAAATCGAAAAAATGAAAACAAATCTTATCCCAAACAATATTCAAAAAAATGAACCACCATTTACCTAACCATAGATAGGTGAATTTTCATATGGGTATATTTACCCATTTCAAAGTAATTATGAAAAGAACGTTAAGAGTAATCCAGTGAAAAGACCACCCAGTGGCAGGTAAGCAGAAATCAGAGCTTATTCCTTAAGTTGTCAGATCTTATCCAGCCTAGCTTGGAGGAATGTCAGGTGGGTACTATCTTTGCACATTGTCCGTTGGAAAAATATTGCTGTACATGACACTATTGCCGACCTTTTTTCCATAGTGATCGGCAGGCAAAAACTCTTACTATTACGGGAAACAGGACAATTATGAGGTACAATCCGCCAGAAGACACTTGGGCAAAAGCTGCTATGGATGAGCATGACTACCGAGGCCCTGAACAGGATCAAGGTCAGTATCGTTTCGGCCTGCCGTCAGAAGAAAACAATGGATGATAAAGAACTTGGAACCAAGTGGCAAAGAAAACATGGCTGAAGCTGAAGAAGCGGTGGCCTTAACCTTTGCCGACACCATCCCCAATCCGGTCCGATCCGGCCCAAGCCCAAGGCCCAGACCGACTCAAGCAGCTGAAAAATCTCATGAACACACTGGAGAGGCAGTTTTCCAACCGTATAGGTCAACACGATTGGTGACATGACATAACAAGAAAAAAATGCATAAAAAAAACCCCGATCCTGAATGGAGCGGGGTTTCTCATATCTTTTTCGTAGCTACTTTCAGCAGCTACTGCTCTCAAACTTCTCCATCTTAAAGGGGCCGGTAGGATCCTCAAACGCCTTGGAGTGTGCGCTCAATCCGAATTTGCCGACAATACACAGGAAGAAGGAAAGAGGATCAGTTGATAGCTTCTGATAATTTGGAACCAGCTTTGAACTTGGCAACATTTTTTTCAGGGATATCGATAGTTTTTCCGGTCTGAGGGTTTCTACCTTTACGGGCATCACGCTTGGATACAGAAAATGTACCAAAACCTACCAGAGTTACTTTATCACCTTTTTTCAAGGTCTCAGCAATGGCTTGAAGAGTACTGTTAAGAGCTTTCTCTGCTGCGGCTTTGGAAATGTCTGCGGCACCTGCAATATTCTCTACCAATTCCTTCTTATTCATGAATCCCTCCCGGAAAAAAACTGTTTTTCTACGTAACAGGACACAGACTCTGCTGTTCCCCTTTATCTCTTGTTTATTGCTTTAATAAAAGGCGGATTAATTGTCAAAAGAAAAAAGACGATCAATTCGTTTTTCTATGAAAAGAATAAATTCCACAACCCTTTATTATCGGGCTTTTACACACGAACAATTTACAATATGTTAATTGAATAGCTGTTCAGAAGCAAGTGGTAAATACATCTTTTTCAAGAAAGAGTCGGAATCATATCTGTCCTAAGCTCGCGGCGTTAGATCAACCAAGACCCTTACAAATCCTGCAGATTGGAGAAAGTGAATGATTTCAACTCGCACAGGTGGGGTCGCCAATCGTTCCATATCCTTGCCACTGACTTCCAGAATAACATTCTTTCCTCTCGGACGTACCCTGCAACCGATAAAATCACGACTCAAAAGAAAACTTTCACATTTTTCTACCAGACGCAGTCCCTCTGCATTGACAACTGTTCCCTGAGCAAAGCGCGTGGCAAGACAGGAATTGGAATGTTTGTCATGATTGAGCAGCCGAAACTGACGGGCCAAAATGCGAATATCTTCTTTATTAAGACCGGCGTCAAGAAGCGGGGTCTTCACAGACAGTTCATGAATTGCCCGCAGACCAGGCCGGCTGTCTTTCAAATCATCAACATTGGTCCCGTCAAGAAGTGCTGAACAACCCGCCTTCTCCATTTCGAGAAGAAAAGATTTATACATCCTTTTCTTGCAGAAATAACAACGATCCGCAGTATTAGCGATAAACTCTGGCCAGATAAGAGGGTGAAGCGCTAATTCAATCCTCTCCTCAGCAGTAACACCCATGGCAGCCAACACATTTTCGGCACTGTTTCGTTCCACCTGAGAAACAAGTTCCGACACTCCCCGCAGGGCAAAGACATTTTCTTTTCCGAGAACATCACGGGCCGCATACAGCAGAAGAGTGGAATCCACGCCTCCGGAAAAGGCAACGGCCACACGCTTATAGCTCTTCAGCGCATCACTGAGAGCCTTATATTTTTTTTGCTCGTCCAGTCCTACCTCCTGCCCTCGTCAGCATCAGGAAGAAGCTGAGCAGGAGGATTGAGAAAGAACTTGCCATCCTTCATCCAGGCCTTAAGCGTTTCAGCAATTTCCCGGGCCATGGGAAGGCTGGACAACGGAGCAGTGATTACATTCTTGCCGTTTACCTCAATGGCACCGGATTTCAGCTGGGCATAGCTTACTTCACCGTACGTTCTGGCAATACCGTTTGAATAATCAAACCCGTAATCGATAACCTGAGTAAACAGTTCCGCATCAGAGACGCCGGTATAGGCAGCCATTTTACTGTTAAGAATAGGAATAGGGACTCCCATTCCCACAGCCAGGCTATTGCCATATCCGAGGATTGAAACACCGCGAATCCACCGCGATGACATCTGTTTCAAATCACCCTGGACCATAAGAGTTCCGGCCGGCCGCACCGGTGTGCCATTTTCAGCCCGGGTCGCATTAGGATTGTGCTGTGTCCCATGCCAGGTCACATAGCCGATGCCTCCTCCCAGGAATATCCGGGTCCCGACACCTATCGTCTGATAATGGGGATCATTAAAAAGAGGACTCAACTCACCGGCACTGCAGTAATTGGCGTTGCGGCAGTGTGGTTTGAGGGTTCCCATATAGGTGTGGACAGCTTTGTCCGACAAATTAACCGCACAGTTATAATTCTGGTATCCGTTTCTCGGATTACAGAGCAGGGCATAAGGAAGATCTGCCAGGGTGAGTTCCTTTCTCATCTTGGTTGCCCGGTAGCAGTCAGTCCCATAGGCCTTGGCCTCAAAGAGAAGTCTTTTCCCAGCCAGCAGATCCTCAATGACATGACCTCCGCCATAACGAAACTCACCCGGATAAACCTTGTTCAAAGGATCGTCCTCTGAAGGCTCAGTGGCTCCAATGTAGGCATCCACAGCTGCCAGTCCTGCATAAGCGGGAACCTTATTAATCCACACCTTGGAGGCCTTAATAGTGGGAGTCATCTGACCAAAATTGAGAAACGCGCCGGAAGAACACATGGTCGAAAAAGTACCAGTCGTTACCACGTCCACTTCCCTGGCTGCACCCTCAGCTCCTTTTGCTCTGACGATGCCAACCATTTCTTCGGCCGTGACTATAACTGCTTCACCTGCCTTGATCCTGGCATTAATTTCCTCATAACTTTTCTGTACCGGTTTATCGCTCATGACTCATTTTCTCTTTTTCTCTTTTTATATCTTCTCTGTGCACCTTACATGTGCATTTTCCTGTTTTTCATAACCAAAAGTTAAAAAAACAGCCGATAAGGATTTGACTTTGGATGGTTTCATTCTCAATAGCTGAGCAAAAGCCCACTATAAAAAAAACAATGGTGATCATATCCCGGCAGGAACGCTTATACCAGTCCTTTTTTACACCTTGACATACTTTTTTCTTTGACCTACATTCCGAACTTATTATATTTTTTCTCTTATGTAGTCAGGAACCTATTTATTTATTTGTGACCATATCTCAAGAAGGAATCTAGATGGCAAAAGAAAATACCAAAGACATCACTACGGTACGGGACGATATCGATGCCATAGACAACCAGGTTCTTGATCTTCTGAAAGAAAGACTGGCACTGGCCAAATCAATCGGCCAGCTCAAAGACGAAAGCAAACGAGCTAAATGGGACCCCCTGCGGGAAAGACAGATATACCAGCGTCTGACTGAATTGAATAAGGGGGTTTTCCCTGACAAGGCCCTCCACTCAATTTTTCATGAGATCATCACCACCTGCAGGCTCTCTCAGCAAAAGATCAACGTCTCTTACCTGGGACCGGAAGCGACCTTCAGTCACCTTGCAGGAGTCAAGTACTTCGGGCACTCAGCGACTTACAGCCCAATGGAATCGATTGACGAGGTCTTTTCGGAGGTAGAAAAAGGGCGTACCGACTACGGTATTGTTCCTGTGGAAAACTCAATCGAAGGAGCAGTCTTTTCAACGCTGGACTCCTTCATGAAGTACAAGATCAAGATCTGCGGGGAGATGCACATGGACATCAGCCACAATCTGGTCTGCCGTTCAGGTGATATTAATGACATTCAGACCGTGGCCTCCCATGCTCAGCCCCTGGCCCAGTGTCGTGAATGGCTGCGCAAGCATCTCCCTTCCTGCCCCACCCTGCCTGTCTTTTCCACAGGCGCTGCAGCCCAGATGGCAGCCAACAATCCCAACATCGGGGCAATTGCCACATCGCTTGCCATCAAAACCTATGACCTGCAGGTGGTGGTCAGCGGCATAGAGGATTATCGCGGCAACACCACCCGCTTCCTGATCATCGGCAAGGAATCACCGGCAGCAAGTGGTGCAGACAGGACATCTCTTCTCCTTGGACTCATGGATCGTCCAGGAGCCTTAAACGAGATACTCACTGTCCTTTCCAAGGCAGACATCAACCTGGCCAAGATCGAATCACGCCCCATCAAAGGCAAGCACTGGAAGTATCTCTTTTTCCTCGACCTGATGGGTCATATAGAGGACAAGAAGATCAAGGATTGCTGCGAGTCCTTAAAAGACCTCTGCTCCTACTTTGAATGGCTGGGCTCTTACCCCAGGTCAGATTCATCCACCGATGCGTGACATCTGTCCCTGGCAGTGAGCCTGATCCGGCGTCTTGAGATCTTCTGCCAGGGTATGACCTTTGGGCTTATCAAGGATAGTCTGTTTGATAAGCGCCCTAACCTCTTTGTCACTTCCGCCGCTGCGCAGGAGCGCCTTGAGGTCGGCCTCATGATCATGGAGCAGGCAGGCCCGGAGTGTCCCGGCAGAAGTCAGGCGCAAGCGGTTGCAGGTATCGCAGAAATGGTGACTGATAGGACTGATAAATCCGATCCTGCCCGTGGATCCGTCTGCAGCAGTAAGGGAATAGACCTTGGCAGGCCCATCCATCCGACAGCCCGGCAAGGCCTCCAGGGTTCCAACCGTTCCTATCATTTCTTTTAATTCAGTTGACGAAATGTAATAGCGTTTATCCCAGGTGCTGTTTTTACCCACCGGCATAAATTCTATGAAACGCACCTGATATGGCTTCTTCAGGGCAAGCCGTGCAAAATCCGTAAACTCATCATCGTTGATCCCTTTCATGGCCACCACATTGAGTTTTATCTCAAAACCCAATTTCACAGCCGTTTCAATTCCATCCCATACCTGCTCAAAAAGGTCCGCTCCCGTAATTTCTTTAAAACGCTCGGGCCGCATGGTATCAAGGGATATATTCAATTTCCGGATTCCTGCCTCAAACAGGCCAACTGCCTTTTCCTTGAGAAGCACCCCGTTTGTGGTCAGACGAATCTCTTCCAAACCCTGGATCTTTGATAAAGCTGTAATGAAATCCATCACCCCGCGCCGTACCAGGGGTTCGCCGCCGGTAAGACGCAGCTTATTCATGCCCATGTCAACAACCACTTTGATCACACGCAGCAGTTCTTCATAAGTGAGCAGGTCACTATGCTGCAGGATCTTCAAGCCCTCTTCCCGATCCTCCGGCATGCAATAGATACAACGCAGATTACAACGATCGGTGAGAGAGAGCCGCAGATAGGAGATTGTGCGGGAAAACATATCTACCAACTCATTATTTTTTTGTGTGGCTTTCATTTGTTTATTCATTGTCAGATCCAGTTTTATTTCTTCCCCGGAGTCACCAAGGTTACAAAGTTTACCATTTTTCCGTCCTCAACACTCAACGAATAAGCCCCATTGACTTTCCGGGAGAGGGCTTTTATAGTGGCCTCCTCTTACTCTGATTACTCCTTTTCTGCCAGCAGTTATTTGGTTATCCCGACAGGCACCACAGATCAGGAGCCAAGGACCAAAACAAAGCGAAATAAAGACATTCTGAAGAGAAACAGTAATGCTAACCCTTGGAATTGAAAGCTCCTGCGATGATACGGCTGCGGCGGTCCTGAAAGACGATTTCACTCTGCTCTCAAGCGTTCTCACCAGCCAGGACAAGATCCATACCCGTTTTGGCGGGGTGGTCCCCGAACTTGCCTCGAGAAGTCACCTGCAATCCATTGTCCCGGTTGTCAACGAGGCATTACAACGGGCTGCAGTCACTCTGAAAGATATTGATCTCATTGCTGTTACCCAGGGACCTGGCCTCATTGGTTCACTCCTGGTCGGCTTTTCCTACGCCAAGGCACTTTCTTATGTACACAAAACTCCCTGTGTGGGGGTTGATCACATGGCAGGCCATATCCTCTCAATTTTCCTGGAAGAAAAACAGCCGTCCTTCCCCTTTATCGCTCTGGTGGTCTCAGGAGGAACCAGCTCCACCTACCTGGTCAAGGATTTCACCACCTTTACCCTACTCGGCAGAACCCGGGACGATGCGGCCGGAGAGGCATTTGATAAGGTTGCAAAACTCCTGGGATTTTCTTACCCCGGAGGCCCGATTGTCTCCGGCCAGGCAGCCTCCGGAAAAAAGGATGCTATTAGCTTTCCCCGGTCCTGGCTGGAAAAAGGCTCCCTGGACTTCAGCTTTTCCGGACTTAAAACTGCTGTTCTCAACTATTGTAATACAGAGAAACAAAAAAACAATTCCCTTAACCTCCCTGATGTCTGTGCCTCGTTTCAGGAAGCAGTGGTGGAAGTACTGGTGGAAAAAACACTCATGGCAGCCCGACAGCAGGGAGTTGATACCATTGTCATGGGAGGAGGAGTCTCTTCCAATCCCCGCTTAAGAGAGGTCATGGAAAAACGTTGCAGAGATGAACAGAAACAGTTCTTTACCCCCAGACCAGCCTACTGTACTGACAATGGAGCCATGATAGCTCTCGCTGGCGTTCAGGCCCATCGCCTAGCCCATATTTTTTCCTATGACCATGATGTCTATTGCCGTTCCATACTTTCCTGACAGCCAAGCCCATGAATCTGAAACGTACCAGCCGCTATTATTATCTGAAATTCGTCAGACTGAAAGGTGATCCCCAATCCCTTGCGGGGGGGACTGCCATCGGCACCTTTTTCGGTATTACTCCCATCATCCCCTTTCACACCCTGATCAACCTGATTGTCACATTTCTCACTCGAACTTCCACCATAGCCGCTCTGCTAGCCAGCCTCATTGTCTGTAATCCTTTTACCTATGTCCCCCAGTACTATCTTTCCACGGTCATCGGCAATTTTATAACACCCTACAACCTCAACTGGGAACGAATCAAGAGTGTGCTTGACATCCTCCTTGCCAAACCAGGATTTATGGAATCGCTGCAGGCAGTGAGTAATCTTGGCTATGAAGCTGTCATTGTCCTCCTCGTGGGAGGATCAGTCCTTGCCCTGCCGTTTACTCTGATCAGTTATTTCTTCTCTCTCCGGCTCTTCATCAAAATCCGGGAAAAGAGAAGAGAGCGACATGTCCTCAACTGATTTGCGCGTTTTGGAAAAACCCATGAAGGAAACGATGACGGAAACAATTTTCATCTTCCATATTCTTCTTCAATATGTCTTAGTAATAATAGCGACTGCTTACTATCACCAACACAAACATATTGTTGCGCACTACTGAATGAACCTGACGCGGCTCAAAAAATATTATTATCTTCGATTTGTTCGAATTAAAGGTGATCCTGAAGCTATTGCCTGGGGAAGCTTTATCGGCGCCCTAATCGGGACCATGCCGGTAATGCCATTTCACACCATAGGAATTATCGCGGTATGCTTTCTCACCCGAACCTCTGCCATGGCCGGTCTTTTTGCCAGCCTTGTAATCAGTAATCCTCTGTCCTACATTCCCATCTATTACTTCTGCATGGTCATTGGTAATTTCCTGACTCCATACGATATCACCTGGGCCAAAATCAGCTCCGTCCTTTATCCCATTATTTCCGGTCAGGGATTCAAGGAATCTGTGACAATGCTGGCCAACCTGGGATCCGAAGTCATCATCGTCATGCTTACGGGGGGGATCGTTATTGCCCTGCCCACAGCTATTATCTGGTATTTTTTCACCCTGCGTCTATTCATCAAAATCAGAAAAAAACGCAGGGAAAAGCATATTCTACGGCAGAAAAAAAAGTAACCTCCCCATTCTGCCAGGACCTATTCCATCATGACTCGTTACAGTGAAACCAGAAAATCTCTTCAAGAAGAGCATCTTGCGCCAAAAAAACAATTAGGCCAGAACTTCTTAGTCCACAAATCCACGGCCGAGGCGGTGGCCAGTTGCGGCAAAATCAGTCCTGAAGATATCATTATTGAAGTAGGAGTTGGTCTCGGGGCCCTGACCCAGCCCATTGCCGAACAGGCCAGTCAGGTCATCGGCCTGGAAGTTGACAGCGGACTGGTCCGTTTTCATCAGGAAAAGAAAGACCTTCCTGACAATGTTATCCTGCTCCACCAGGATATTCTCAAGGCCGACTTTGATGAGCTCTTTCGTTTGAGCCAGGGAAAACTGAAGATCATGGCCAACCTCCCTTACTCCATTTCCAATCCTTTCCTGTTCAAACTCATTGAGCACCAGGAAAAAATGGACTGGGCCACAGTCATGCTCCAGAAAGAGGTGGCGGATCGATTAACGGCCCACCCCGGAACCAAACAGTACGGCATCCCCACGGTGCTGCTCAAGAGCTGTGCCACGGTAAAAAAACTGCTTACCTTGAAACCGGCAGAATTCCACCCCCGTCCCAAGATCGATTCCGTTGTGGTACGTATTGAATTCAACCACAACAAGCCGGAACAGGAAGCCTCTGCCGCCTATGATCCCGCCCTCTTTCAACAGATTGTGCGTGCAGCGTTCAGCCAGAGAAGAAAGACCCTGCTCAACACCCTCACTGCCTCCGGTTTTTTCCGGGAAGCTGCTGCAGGGGACAAGGCAGCCACGAAGGAACTCACCAGGGATGCCATTGTCCGCGCAGGTCTTTCCCCCACCACCCGGGCAGAAGTCCTGGATCTGGAACAATTCATCGAGCTGACCCGAGTCTTTTCCTCCTTGCTCTAGCATCTGTTCGCCACAACCTCACCCAAGGAGTCCCATGCAGAATTTTGTTTTTCACAATCCCACCAAAATCCTTTTCGGCAGCAACACCATTCCCGCCATTGGCAAGGAAACAGTGTTATTCGGGACAAAGGTTCTCCTGGTATACGGCTCCGCTGCCATTAAGAAAAACGGAGTGTATGATCAGGTCCTGCAGTCACTTACTGCTGCAGGGGCAGAAATTACAGAACATTCCGGAGTCCTGTCCAATCCTGTCCTTTCCCACGTCAGGAAGGGCATACGACTGGCCAAAGAAAAAGGATGCCAGGTGATCTGTGCTGTGGGTGGAGGCTCTGTCATAGACGAGGCCAAGGCCATCTGTGCCGGGGCCACTGTGGAGCATGATGTCTGGAAGTTTTTCACCGGCAAGAAAAGCGTCAAGTCCCCCCTGCCCCTGACCACGGTACTCACATTGGCTGCCTCGGGTTCGGAAATGAACTCGGGTATGGTCATCACCAACGATGAGACCAGTCAGAAATTCGGTTTTGCCAACAGACACCTCTATCCCAGGACCTCCATCCTCGATCCAAGGGCAACCTGCTCTGTTCCTGCCGACTACACAGCTTACGGTGCAGTGGATGCCGTGGCCCATGTCCTGGAATTCTATTTTACCACGGAAGATCCAGCCACTCCGGTCCAGGACCGGCTTATGGAGGGACTGGTGATGAATGCCATGGACAGCTGCAACCGGGTCCTGACCGACCTTGACGACTACCAAGCCCGTGCAGACCTGATGTGGACTGCCACCCTGGCCTTAAACGGCCTCACCGGTGCCGGCCTGGGCAAAGTCGGCTTTCCCATGCACATGATCGAACACTCCCTGTCCGCCTTCTACAATGTACCCCACGGGGCAGGGCTTTCTGCTGTCATTCCCGGATGGCTGCGTTACCAGGCAACACAGCGGCCGGAACGTTTTGCCCAGTTCAGCGAACGCGTCTTTGACATCCGTGAGGGCAGCATTCAAAACAAGGCAGCAAAAGGTATCGAAGCCCTGACTGCCTGGTTTACACGGGTCAACAGCCCGACCACAATCACTGCCCTGGCTATTCCCAGCGAAGACATCCCCAAGATTGCTGAAAATGCCATTGCCCTGGCAAAGGTGTGGAGAATGGACAACTATGATACGACTCTGATAGAGGCGATCCTCCAAGACTGCCTGTAGCCGGAGCCGGTTATTATCAGTAGTGCGTATTTGTTGCTAGCCACGGTTGTCAAAATCACCTGGCGTGAGCACATAAAACGAGAAAAGGGCAGGCCCACCAGAGGTGGCCTGCCCTTTTCTTTTGGGCAACAATGACAGATAGGTATATATGTCTGCTTAAGCCACAATAGCCTGCGGTTTGCAGACATTTTTTGCTTCCAGAGCTACCCTTCCGCAGCCGCCGCATACATATTTCATTTCTGCCAATTTATCTTTGCAGACGTGTTTACTGTCCACTTCCGGTATTCCGCAAAAGCTGCACGATTCTTCTTTATCGTCACATGGCTTGCAGAGATGGCCAGGAGCATCAGCTACTGCGCCGCATGTATTACACGAATAGGCCATGAGAAACCTCCATTTTTATAAATCATCACCTTGAAGCTGAAAAAGTTCCTTTCAACTTCAAGGTGCATATTTTTAAATATCTGTTACCAGCGCTCGGTGCCGACAATTTCGTTTACATTCCGACAGTAGCAACGTTCCTCACTGGAAAGTTCGTCACCGTCTTTGAAATTTTTACGTACGGAGTCAAGTTCACAGACATACTCTTTTCCTTCTTTATCGCGTATCCAAATGAGATTGTCATATCCAGACATAATAACCTCCAATAGTTTTAGTTGAGGTAAAGAATTACCTTAATTAAACTATAAGTACCACAATGTGTCTGTCAAGGTTCGCGTTAAGAGGATTGAATATGTAACGATGAGAGGTACAGAGCTATGATACAGATGAAATCTGTGTAAGAATACGTGTAATCAATCAGTTGGCTTCACAACCTTCGCATACTGATGTCACAATAGAGCCAGAACACTGGAAACCAACCCCAGCCAAACATACCTATATATACGCTGAATCAGCAAGATCTACAGATATATTCATAAAGGTGTTTAACGTCATATTCGACGTTAAACACCTTTAGAATTACACTCTGAACCGTCCGACAATCTCCTGTAGTTTATCCGACAACTCTGCCAGCTCCTCTGCCTTTTCGCTGACCTGCCCTATGGATGTTGATACCTCCTGTACTGACTGGTTAACCTCGGCAATTTCGCTGGTAATCGTACCAATTACCACGGACCCTTGGCTGACATTGACATTTACCTCCTGAATGCCCTGAGAGGTCTGATTGATATTATCAGCAATTTCCTGAGTTGTTGTTGCCTGGCCCTCCATCTCATCGGTAATCGAAGAAACGATGTCACTGGCATCCTTGATAATATCCAGGATATTGCCTACTTCCGTCACTGTTTCGTCCGTGGCCATTTGGATGTTTGCGATCTGGTCCCTGACCATCTGTGTGGACTCGGCAGTCTGTTTAGCAAGCATTTTGATCTCCGTGGCCACGACAGCAAAACCCTTGCCTGACTCACCGGCTCTGGCGGCCTCGATAGTGGCATTAAGAGCCAGCAGATTGATCTGTTCTGATATCTCGGATATGGCTTCTGTCACCTTACTGATCTCTTTTGCTCCCATTCCAAGTTTGCCTAATTTTTCGGAAACGTCACCTGCTTTTGCTAAAGCGGAACCGGAAACATTACGAGATTCTTCAGATTTCTTGGCTATCTCTCTGATGGTGATTGTCATATTTTCGGTGGACGAAGCAACAATATTGACATTAGTAGCTGCCTGTTCGCAGGCAGAGGCCACGCTGGCCATGCTCACACTCATTTCTTCCGAGCCGGTAGCAACAGTCCTGGACCGTTCCGCCATGGATTTGGCAGAAGAGGTCATCTCTATGGCGATGCTGGAAAGAGAAGAAGAGGATGAATTAAGTGAACCGGCATCGAGTACAATTTCTTTTATCAACTCCTGTAGCTTGTCCATGAATAAATTGAACCAGGTCGCCATCTCTCCGACCTCATCTTCCCCTTTTACCTCAAGACGCTTGGTCAAATCGCCTTCTCCTTCGGCTATATCCTTGAGCATATCAACGGTACTGCGAATTGGGCGAGAGACACCTCCAGCTGCATACCATAATAGAAAGATAGCCAAAACACTGATTCCCAGACCTGCCACAACCTGTAAGATGGTTGAGGCTCTCCCCGCCGCAGTGATCTCTTTATCGAGAGTAATTGCATCGGCAAGAACAGTTTCCTGATTGATCCGAATCATCACTGACCAGGGCTTTCCTGTACGGCCCAGTTCAATAGGTGCAAAAACTTCAAACTGATCGGTCTTGGAATTGAGAGCCGCCTCACTTTTCCCACTCTGAATGTCCTGCAGGTATTGCTCCCAGTCCCCGTCAATAATAGTTTTAAAGTGCTTTCCTATCAGATCCGGTTTCTCGCTATGGGCAACGATCAGCCCCACGTTACTGACTATGATCACTTCACCTTGTCCTTCGAAAAGTTCCCCATCCACACTTTTTGACAAGTCCTGAACAAAATCGAGGTTATAGTCGGTTCCAGCCACACCATAGAATCTGCCGTTGTCCAGAATGGGAACAGAGATCGTCGTGAGCCACACCTGTTTTCCCTGCACGATATAAGGAAACGGGTCCAGTACGCTTTCCTTGTGATTTTCTCTGGGACCAATATACCAGCCACCCTTGAGAACACCATTGGGGTGACGATCCATGGTGTCGTACTCGACCAGGGGCTGAACCGCTATGTTACCTCTCTCATCCCGGTTCCAATATGGAGTGAAACGGCCGGTCAAAATATTATTGCCGTTTTTCCCGGTTTTGAAGGAAGAGTCTTGACCGTCAAGTGCATCCGGTTCCCAGCAGGAATAGGTGCCATTAAAATTCGGATTGTCTTTCAATACTTTCAGCAGGATGGCATTAATCTGATTCCGCCCCAACTCAAGCCCCCCATTATCCTCGGCTTTTGATACCATAAAAGTGTCTGCCATGGTCCTGGCTGCATCAAGTGCTACGACAAAATCGACCGCAATTTTTCCTGCATAATGACTGGCGAGGTTTTTCAGGCCGTCCAGCGATCTCATTTCTATAAGTCCGGAGACCCTCTCATTCACGAGCTTCTGGGTTGATCTGGCGGAGTACAGACTGTATCCCACCAGGACAGATGCTGTAAATACAAGACAGGCCCCTGCAATTGCTGATATTTTTGTTCTAACCGACTTGAATTTCATTTTTTTTACCTTTATTCAATGATTCTGGTTAATCTTAACAAGATTATGGATGTGGTAATGATTGCACCATAAGCCTCAGTACGGAGATACTCTCCTTCCTCTTCTGACCATCCTCTCCTTTTCAACAGATATCCCACTTATTGCACAATCACTTGTCCAGGCAGTGAGGTGATACAACCATGTACTTTTTTACCCAAAACAATCCTGATCTCTTTTTTTGGGTTATTCTGATTTTTCTGTTCCTTAACTAATATTACAAAATTACTTAACGTCATTAAGCAAATAACATGCCACTACACGATATTCAATAATTTCAAATTATTACACCATTGTCCGTTTGTGGTGGCATGGACAAGATGACCCACTATGGTACTTGTTCAACCAGAAAATCCCCTTTCCCCAGGAAAATACGTGATAAAAAGTATCAGATACCAGCTGGTTGGGTTGAGTGAGTCAAAAGGAAACAGACAGGAGACGACACGAGGCAAGATGTTGTTTGTCGGGAGTAAGGCTTTGATTTCGGAAAATTGAACAGTGGGTCAGGTGAGTAACCTGTCAAGAAATGAGTGAGTTGCTTTAAATTTTGCAATTCTTTTTCTGGAAAGAGGGTCAGACAAGATTCTTGAGGTAACTTCCGAAGACTTAAAAAATTATTTCCATAGCACCTGCCAACATTTCCCGCTATATTACATCAATCAAAAAGCTCCTCCTTATGGCAAGGCGTATCCGTACCTGATTCGCCTCGATGTCAATGCGTTGAACCTCTCTTTTTCGGCCAATAACTATGGATAAAAAATGGAGTCAAGCAGGACCAAATGCCAGGTTGAACACCTTCATGCCTTTCCTGAAATGGTGGCCCAGAGTCACACCCAGTACGTTTCGCGCTGATCTGACTGCCGGCCTTACCGGCGCCGTCGTTGCCCTGCCCCAGGGAGTGGCCTTTGCCACAATAGCCGGAATGCCTCCGGAATACGGCCTCTATGCCGGCATGATACCGGCCATTGTCGCCGCCCTCTTCGGCTCTTCCTGGCTCCTGGTTTCCGGACCGACCACCGCCGCATCCATTGTCCTTTTCTCATCATTGAGCGCCTACGCCCCTCCCGGCTCTGCGGAATACGTTTCCCTGGCCCTGACCCTGACCATGATGGTGGGTCTTATTCAATTCGGCATGGGCCTGGCCCGCTTTGGAGCTCTGGTCAATTTCATCTCTCATTCCGTTGTAGTCGGATTCACTGCCGGTGCTGCCATTCTCATCGCCGCCAGCCAGCTCAAACATTTTCTCGGTCTCACCCTGCCGCGCAGCAGGCATCTCTATGAAACACTTGAGGGAGTGATTGCTCATCTTGACAAGGCCAATCTCTATACCGTTGCTGCGGGTGCAATCACCCTGCTCTCCGGCCTCCTGGTCAAGCGTTTCTGGCCCAAATTCCCCTACATGATCATCTCCATGCTGGTCGGCAGCCTTGCCGCCCTGCTCATGACCCACACGCTGGGACCTGAAGTGACACAGATTGTTTCCGTGGGAGCCATGCCGACGACCCTGCCACCCCTGTCCGCCCCTCATTTCACCCTGCACAATATCAAAATGCTGGCACCCGCAGCAGTGGCAATGACCCTTTTTGCCCTTACCGAGGCCATTTCCATTGCCCGTTCTCTGGCAGAACGAAGCGGCCAGAACCTGGACGGCAACCAGGAATTTATCGGACAGGGAATGTCTAACATGATAGGCTGTTTTTTCTCCGGATACGTGGCAACCGGCTCATTCAACAGGAGCGGACTCAACTATCAGGCCGGTGCGAAAACCCCTCTGGCTGCTATCTTTGCCGGCAGTCTGCTCATCGTTCTCGTCATGTTGGTTGGACCTCTTGCCGCCTATCTTCCCAATGCCGCAATGGCCGGTATTCTTTTCCTGGTTGCCTGGGGACTGATCGACTTCAAGCATATTGCTAAAATATTCAAAACCAGCCGCATGGAAAGCGTGATCATGACAGCCACCTTTCTGGCCACGCTCTTTCTGGAACTGGAATTCGCCATCCTGCTTGGTGTTACCCTCTCACTTATCATGTACCTGAACCGTACCTCCCACCCCAAGATGCTCTCCAGAATCCCTGACCCACATCAGGAGGACCGTCCTTTCACATCCGACCCCATGCTGCCGGAATGTCCGCAATTGAAGATCGTGCGCATAGACGGCTCCCTCTATTTCGGTGCCGTGAATCATGTCAAAGACCGTTTGCAGGAGATGCAGTTGAACAATCCCAATCAGAAACACCTGCTGATCGTTGCCAGCGGTATAAATTTTATCGATATGGCCGGGGCGGAATTCCTTATCAAGCTGGCCAAGGAAAAAGAAGCTGCAGGAGGCAGGCTCTACCTCTATGATATCAAGGAAGGCATATGTGCCTATTTTCGACTGGCCAATTATCTTCTCGATATCGGGACAGATTATATTTACGATTCCAAAAAGGACGCCCTGGCAGACATCTACACCAGGCTGGACAAACAGATTTGCGCCGACTGTAAAAAACGGATTTTCCTGGAATGCCGATCCATAGAGAAGGCGGAAGCCTCAGTTACTGACCGATAACACTGTCCCCCTGGCACACAAAAGGAGACCATGAGCGAAGACGACATCCGCGAGATCCGCATCAACCCGATCATTCCCACCGAATCCGTGCTCATCGCCACAGCCAGAAGCAGCAGGCCCCGAAAAAAAGAGCCTCCCTTTGTCTTTGACAGACGTCTGCATGTGGCTGACTGCCACTTCTGCCGGGGTAACGAAGAGATGACTCCTCCGGAGATCCTTCGTCTGCCTGCGGCAGGAGACTGGCAGATCAGGGTCGTGAAAAACCTCTACCCGGTTTTCGGTGACGAACACAGCCTCGAAGAACTTTCATTCGGTGTGCAGCAGGTCATAGACGGATACGGGCGCCATGAAGTGATCATAGACCACTCCCGGCATGGAATCTCCATCCATGAGATGAGTATCTCTCACCTCACCATGCTTTTCGCCCTCTACCGGGACCGCATGGCCCAGCTCTACGAAGCTGACAACAACCACCGTTATGTCCTGGTCTTTAAAAATTTTGGTCCGGCCGCCGGCGGCAGTATCCCTCACACCCACAGCCAGATCATTGCCATGCCCATTATTCCCTACAACGTGGAGGCAGAGGTCGCCAACAGCCGCATCTATTTCCAGAAAAAACAGCGCTGCGTCTTCTGCTCACTCATCGACGAGGCCACCTCCTACGAGGCAACGCTCTATGAACGGAACTCAGGAAAAATCAGGAGAAAAATCGACATAGGCCAGTATGTGGTTGAACGCAGCGAACATTTCATTGCCATCAAACCCTTTGCCAGCCGATTTGAATGGGAGGTACACATCCTCCCCCTTGTCCATCAGCACGACTACACAGCCATCGGCAACGAAACCTGCCGGGACCTCGGCCAGATCCTGAAAAGAGTTATGGCGCGGCTGGAACAGGTACTGGGAGGGGTCCAGTACAACTATTTCCTCCACTCCGCCCCACATGACACCCGGGCCGAGGATCTACAGGAAAGTTTCCACTGGCACCTGGAAATCTGCCCCAGAACCAGCATTCCCAACGGCTTCGAACTGGGCTCCGGCCTGGCGGTGAATACCCTCAGTCCTGAAAAAGCTGCCAGACAGCTGAGAGAAGCGGAAATAGCAGATCTGGATTAAAGAGCCAGGACAGCTCCCGTGCGGGAATAAAGGAAAGCTATCTCCCGCCTGCAGCCTGTCCTGCAGGACACATAGTGTCCAGGGCTTTCAGGATGCGGGGGTCCCGCTGATACTGGTCATCTATAAAACGGACATCACCATTTTCTCTGTCGGAAAGAACGGTCCAATAAAGGAGGTGCACAGGCATTGGAACAGCCAGGTTGACCCGTGTTTCCCTGCCGCTGTCCACCACCTGCTGAATTCTGTCGCGATTCCAACCTTCCTGGTTGGCCAACAGCCATTCAGCCAGTTCCAGAGGATTCTCCACCCGGATGCAGCCCGATGAAAAAACCCGCTGCACCTTGGCGAAGAGTTCTATGGACGGAGTATCATGGAGGTAGACATTATAGCTGTTGGGAAAGATGAATTTCACCCGCCCCAATGCATTTTTGGGTCCCGGCATCTGGCGCAACTGATAGGGAAAGTTGTTCTCAGAAAGACGCTCCCACTGAACAGTCCTCTCATCGACCCGTTTACCAGCCTTATCCAGCAACTGAAACCCTCCTTTGGCAAAATATCCTGGATCCTTGCGAAACATCGGTAGTTTATCTTTAGCTGCCAGCTTGCGAGGGGCGTACCACCAAGGATTGAGAATAAGATATTCAATGGCACCGGAAAAGACCGGGGTCTGCCTGTAATCCATACCGACAATGACCTTATGCTGTCTGGCCAGAGACCCATGATCATAGGCATCGAGAAAGAACCCGGCAATATTGACCCGTATATGGCGCACGCCAAGATCTTCCGGGAGCCAGCGCCAACGCTCCAGATTAATACGCAGACTGGCGATCCTGTCTTCCGGTGTCCTGTTCAGATTGCGCAGGGTATTAGGACCCAGCATACCATCCGGTTCCAGATTCACCCGTTTCTGAAAGCGCTTGACTGCCTCCTCCACTGCCGGCGTAAATTCTGCCTGATCCGCATCGCTTTCCGCTTCCAGATCCCCGCCTGCCTTAAGCCGTTCCCGGAGCTGGATTACCCGTTCGCCACGACTTCCCGGCTTCAGCAGCTTACCGGAATCGATCTGTCCCCAACCGCCTTGGCCTGCAATTTGGCGATAGCGGGCCAAGGCTCGCCGCAATTCTTCATACTCAGGATAACTGGGGGCCAGGGCCTCCAGACTTTCCTGAATATCACCCCGCTCCAGAGCCCTTTCAAGGTATACGACCAGATCATTCTTCCGACCGGCAGCATTCCAGCCCGGTTCAATGGAAACAGGATTAACCTTACCGCCAAAAAGATGACCGGCCAAAGTCAGGTAAGCATCTGTAGCCAGCAATTCCCTGTGCAGCTCATCGATTTTGTTGTCCTGCAAAAGCGTCACCCTGTAATCACAGGGTGTAAGACCGTGAGTGGTTGAGGCATTGATGGCAGTCACCAGCGTGGTGACCAGTACAGGGGTCCAGGCCTTACGATAGGCACGGCCTTGATAAAAACTCTGCAACTTAGCAACATTCTGCAGGGCCCAGGATTTTGCCTGAGGACCGGACAGGGCCTTACGGATATCGGATCCGTCTTCGACGACCGGAGTTGCCTGAGATCTCATTGGCCAGCCAACAACAAAGAGGAGAAACAGGATAACAAAGAGAGGGATTAACTTATTCTTTCGCATAGCGTTACAACATCCTTCTTTTAAATTAAAACACACTTTCTACAATGACACATAGCATTCTAGCAGAAGGCTCTCAGCTCGCCAAGGAACAAAACATCGACCAGAAAATCCCTTTGCTTACCTTGGACAAATCCTGACCTTATCTCTTTCCCGCTTCAACAAACATTGAAATGTTTGCCAGACTGGATCGCTACTGTCACCTCACGAAACCCTTTTCATTCCAAATAACTAGGCAGTAATCCCTTGACTTCCCACAGGTTCAGAGGGTTTAATAGAATGATTTCAGATCGATCTGTCTGTCTCAATCCGTATATGATCACTCTGGCCTCGATACGTGACAGATGCCAGCGACAAGAACAATGAGAAAACAGGAAATGATTTCATCGGATCGCCCTCAGCAGACATGGCTAGAATATTATTTTTAAACCCGGCCGTGTCCCTGTGCGGTATCAGGACGCTAACCAGTACTATGGAGAATTTATATGGAATTGCCTGAATACATCACGAAAGAAGAAGTACAGCGGGTCTGCCGGGAAATAGGCCTCAGTGACTGGACACAACTCACCAACGCAAAGATAACGCTTGAGGAAGCAAAAATCATACAGGAAAGCCTTGGTGGAGAAGCCTCCCAGATTTCCTCAGATGAGTTCCGCAGAGGCCTGGAGGTGGAACTGGAACACGGGTTAACTTTCACGGATGCCAATGTCACCAACAATCATCCACTCCTCACCGGAAAAATTGTCAAAGCCCACCTGAAAGAGATGCTTGACTACTACCTCCGCCTGGAAGTTGCCGAACTGGAAGGTGATCTGTTCAAGGCTGCCGCCAACGGAGATGGAGCAAAACTGTTAAACAAATATCAGAAACTCATCGATGCACGCATGGACCTTTGCATCTCAGAGAAAGCGAACAGATAGCAATCGTTTCCGGCGGCCTGGACTTGCTGATAAAGAAATAAAACGGTGTCGCTCCCCACAATCCTGACAACAATGCCGATACATCCAGGCGGATGTTTTTGCTCCTTACAACATCCATCAGCATCCTTATTGTGGCCCTGTTTTTTTTACTCTTTCCGGGCAGAGAGGACAGACCTTTTACCTTTGAGCCTGGAAAATCGGGAAACTCTTTGGTCCAGAGTGGCTTCCTGTCTCTTTTCAGGAGGAGCACTTCGGCGTTTTCCCCCTAGTGGCGTGTACTTCCCTGGCTGATCCTGCCGATCCTCGCTACCCTGCCCGAAATCATTGTTGCAGAAAAGAGACTGAGCAGGTGCGCTTGAGCTTGCTTATCCGAATCAGGGTCCGGAAACACAGAAACTGCCCCTTGGTATAACAAAGGAGAAAAGAATGGCAAGATTCCTGAAAAACAAGGAAGCCTCCCTGGGGCAGGTCCCTGGCGAACTGATTTTTATCGGTGAACAAAAGGTGCAAGAGACAAGCATCCGGATTCTTGATTATGATCAGGAGCACCTGAACGAGCAGTATCTGCAGGATATCAAAGACGGCATTCCCTATAAGGATTCGCCAACAGTCACCTGGCTTAACATCTATGGTCTGCACGACACGGAATTCATTAAGTCCATTGGCAAGGCTTTCGGACTTCACGCCCTGGTCCTTGAAGACATCAGCAATACCGGACAGCGCCCGAAGATGGAAGAGTATGACGACTATATCTTCTTTGTGCTCAAGATGATGCGCTATGACGAGGAGGAAGGAAAAATCCACAGCGAACAATTGAGCATGGTCCTCGGCAAAACCTTTCTCCTCACCTTTCACGAACGACCCGCCGACGTCTTTGAACCCGTGCGAGATCGTATTCGAAAACAGAAAGGGAGAATTCGCAAGGTAGGCATTGACTATCTGGCCTATGCTCTCCTGGACACGATTGTCGATAATTATATCTTCATCATAGAGCGCCTCGGCGAACAGATCGAAGATATCGAAGATGAAATCCTTGAGAGCCCGACACAGGAGGTTCTCACGAAGATCAATAATTACAAACGTGAAATGAACTACCTGCGCAAGTCTATCCGGCCTGCCAAAGAGTTTATTCTACAACTGAGCAGGCTTGATTCTGACCTTATCCAGGAACAAACCGTACCGTTTATCAAGGATCTTCTTGACCTTGTCAGTCAGGCTGTTGAGGTCATAGACACCTACCGGGAAATGCTTTCCGACCACTTGAATATCTATAATACCGGGGTGAGCAACAGACTGAATGAAATCATGAAAGTCCTTACTATCTTTTCAGCTATTTTCATTCCCCTTACCTTTATTGCCGGTATTTATGGTACAAATTTTGAGCATGTACCTGAACTGCATTATCGCTACAGCTACTTCGTTTTCTGGGGTGTGATGCTGACGGTTGCTCTGGTAATGCTCAGGTTTTTCAGGCGCAAAAATTGGATATGACCGATTAACAGATGGAATGCTTTATACTTTTGAATCAAATACATACCATTATTCTCTTCGAAGAATATAAGTTTTTAGGTGTAACATATGCAGAATTTTTTGATCTGGCTGGGGATACTGTTCTGTGTCTCACAGTCTGCACTTTTTTCAGGTCTCAATCTGGCTTTTTTCAGTATCAGCAGATTGCGCCTTGAAGTTGAGAGTGCCAACGGCAGCAGGGCTGCCTCCAGGATACTGGCCATGCGCAATGATGGGAATTTCCTTCTGACCACCATTCTCTGGGGAAACGTGGGCATCAATGTCCTGCTCACTCTGCTCTCAAGTTCAGTACTTGCGGGAGTCATGGCCTTTCTTTTCTCAACACTCTTTATTACCATCGCCGGTGAAATTCTACCCCAGGCCTATTTTTCCAGAAATGCCCGTAAAATGGCCTCAGCCTTAAGTCCAGTCCTCCGGTTTTACCAGATACTCCTCTATCCCGTAGCCAAACCATCGGCCATGGTACTTGATGCCTGGCTGGGTGGAGAACCAATCCATTTTTTCAAAGAACGTGACCTGGAAGAGATGTTCCACCTCCATATCAAATCAGAGGAGAGCGACATAAGCGCCATGGAAGGACAGGGAGCTCTCAACTTTCTTGCCCTGGATGATCTTTTTGTCCATGAAGAAGGCGAACAACTTGATCCGGGAAGTATTGTCATGATCCCCTTTGCCGGCAACCATCCTGTTTTCCCTGATATTCAAAGAAATGCAGGCGACGCATTTCTCAAACGCCTTCAAATATCAGGAAAAAAATGGGTGGTCCTTACCGACGAAAATGGAGAAGCCAGACTGGTCCTGGATACAGATGCCTTTCTGCGTGATGCATTTTTCGGGAGTGCTCCTTTTACCCCTCTTCATCACTGTCATCGCCCCATCATGGTTACTGATCCAAACACACCGCTGGAAGATGTCATTATGCGTCTCAAAGTCCACCCCCAGAGGGAGGGGGATGACGTAATAGATGCCGACATCATTCTACTCTGGGGAGACCAGAAACGGGTCATTACCGGGGCCGACATCCTGGGAAGACTGCTGCGGGGAATAGTGGCATGAGGGGCTCCCCACCTTACCGTAAAAAACCACAAATGTCTTCAGATACCGGTCTATTCCACACCTCTCCCCTCCTCACCTCCAATGAATCAGATTCAATCTGATTCATTGCACAAACCCGGCACAAGCCGATTGCACCGACCATCAACATATATTTAAAAATTGCAGCACGTTACAGCTGGTCCAACATGGCTACACCAATCACAAAATTCTTTTGGAAAGATTATTTTCAAAATGGATACAAATTTTGGTGGTATTACCTATGTAAGAAAACTCAAATTTGTGATTAACTTAATATAGTCCATTTATAAGAAAACAAGAACAGTCAGAAAAAATGGCAGCTTGCCGAGTTACCAGAATAAGCTTCTACCTAACTCAACATCCGGTAGTTACATTACAAAAAAGGATACAATCGAGTTTCGATTGAACAATTTCTGATGAGACTAAAAAATATGGCTACATATTTTGCTCCGGCAGAGCGAGCTGACAAGAACGAACTTCTTACGAGCATTGAAATAGCGAACAATAATTCCGTAATGTCCGGTCTGCTCCATTCAATCGGAGGATTGCTTGCCATCCTCAATGAACATCGCCAGATTATCTCTATTAACGACTCATTCCTGAAAATGCTCGGCATTCATGATCCTTCTGAAGCCTTAGGATTGCGGCTGGGTGAAGCCTTGCAATGCATCCATGCCCAGGAAGAACCAGCCGGATGCGGAACCACAAAATTCTGTTCTACCTGTGGGGCTGCAATAGCCATAGTCACCAGCCTTGGCCAACACAAATCTGTCGAAAAGATATGTGCCTTAACAGCGAACAGAGGTGGGGAAGATATTGATATTTCCCTGATGGTTAAATCACACCCGATAAAAATTGACGGTGTAGAATTTCTTTTACTGTTCCTGCAGGATATATCCCTCCAACAACAACGGGCAGGTTTGGAAAGGACTTTTTTCCATGATTTCAATAACAGGCTCTGTGCACTGGTTGGAGCAACAGAAATGCTGGCCCTTGAAAACAGGGATTCAAATCTCGTTACAATCATCCGCCAGTCATCATTACTCCTGAAAAAAGAAGTAGAAATACAAAGATATCTCCTGCAAAGTGAATCCTGCACATACCATCCGGTGCTCCAAAAGACCACAACAGGCCAAATAGTAGAAGAACTGCAATCCTTTTTTCTCAACCATCCGGTGGCCCGGAACAAAACAATACAGTTTCCAGCAGCCTACCCGGATCTGTCTCTTGAAACAGACATGTCACTGGTGTTACGTGTCCTGTGCAATATGATAACAAACGCACTGGAGGCTACCAGGGAAAATGGTACGGTAAAGGTATGGATAGAGGAGAAGGACGGTCTCCTCTCTTTTTCTGTATGGAACAGCAAAGCTATTCCGCAAGACATCACTCGTAGGATTTTTCAGCGAAATTTCAGCACAAAAGAAGGTGCCGGGAGAGGAGTCGGTACCTATTCCATGAAGTTGTTCGGAGAACAAATCCTTGGCGGACAGATAAGTTTTACAACATCTGAGGAAGACGGTACTGCATTCAGATTTTCTCTGCCCTAATAAGAACACAATAAAACAGGGAGATACAATTCGACTCAACACAGCACCGCAAGAGAATACGCTGAACTACCCTATAGTTTATCGGACGCGTCTCTAATCCAGACAGAAGCTCTGATTTTTTGTTTATCTTCCATAGGTTGATCAGGCCACCGAATTTCTCTTATAATTCTTCTCGGTATTGTAGTAAAAATGTGCAAGTTCACCAAGTTGAAAATATTTTAAAATATGTTTTGATGAAGTATAATATGTTGTTATAGAAATAAAATGTACTGGTTACCATAACAGATAAAGCCAAACCTGCTGGAAGGCAGGGACGGAACGCCACGGATCTTACCAAGATAGCCGGGTTGCCTGAGCAAAAGGTAACCCGGCTTTTTTTATTGGATAAAAATTTTCAGAACCAGGATCAAAGGGCTGGTGCCATACAGATTCCTTACTTTTTCCATACAAGATTCCGACGTATTTTTTTGCTTCTTATCCCGGTTTTCATCGGATTCTTGAGTATTATATTGATCGGCGGATTGTGTAGCTGTTCAAGACTAATTACCTTTGAAAGGAGAGAGAAACATGAAAAAGATATGCATTGGAGCAGGAATTTCGTTAGTTGTTTTGTCGTCTTGGTTTTGCCTTGCAGCGGACAAGGTTGTCGTGGTTCCTCTCAACCGCGCCAGCGAGGCCATTCCGGCGGGAGCGGTGATGCATTTCAATCTGGCCAGCTGTCCTGACGGCTGGAGTCCGATTGTCGAAGGACAGGGAAGGGTCTTGGTCGGGATTTCTTCCTCAGGAGGACTTGGAGCAACTGTAGGTGCACCGTTATCGGATGGCGGAAGCCGTGTGATTACAGATGTTGCAAGTCACCAGCACACAGTTGATCCTGCTCCAATCTCAACCAATAGCTCGGGTGAACACACGCACAATCTTCATATTGAAAACATGGATTCATATGGAACTTATGCAGTTGCCGGATCAGAAAATAATGCAGGAGGCTATTATTCACTTCCGACATATTCCGCGGGAACACACTCACACTCGCTTGATTTGCCTTCCACCTCAACGAGTGCAACCGGTTCCGGAAATGTAGACGTGACAATGCCCTATCTTCAACTCTTGATCTGCGAGAAACTTTAGGTTGCTGCAAACTCGTTATGCCACTCTGAACAGAGCCTCTCTCAAGAGTGTGAATCAACAAAAAGCGGGGTCGGTCGACAATAGTGGAAGCTAACACAACGAATATTTCAACTACCCGGTAAAATAGACCAATTAACAATCTTGAGAGTGGCCGTTACCTTTCTATAGTAGAAATTGGGACGTCCGATATTTCATATCCTATAACGTGTTGTAAAGCTTTTTACCGAGGAATCTTCACATTACCATCGTCATAGTTCCCCTGTTCTGCTGTGGTGTGGCAGGCAATACAGTTAGCGCGGGAACCAATCGCTTCCAGGTTAAAGACATTAGCTTCTATCTTCCTATGTTTTTCAATTATATATGGTGCTTCCGTGATCCGTGTCGGGGTTACGCCTTTGAGGCTTCTGTAAATCTTTCGTGATCTTTTAGAGGATGATTGTTCCGCTCCGTTCGCTGTTAAATATGTCCCGATATCTTTTACTGCTGCATCATCAATTGAGACCTCTTCACCGAAATGCGAGGGTAATTGAGCAAGCAGTTTTCCCCAGGAATCTGAAGGAAGAAGGCCTGGTTGATAGGCAAAATGACAGGCGCCGCATTCCTGTTTGTATGCTGCATTTGTTACTGGTGCCAGATATTTTTCCCCTTGTTCTCCGTGCCCCTTATCCTTATCGGCAAAGCTGTCTGAAGATACTGAAAGTATTAAAAGACTGAAAAAGATGGTGCACAAGATCATTGTTCGTTGCTTTGTCATGTCGTTCCTCCTTCTGTAAGAACAATGCTATAAATCCATCTTTAAAATAGATGGTAATCCCATATGATCCTGGCCATCTTCCAGTTCTCGGGCCTCTGCAGTTGTCTCGACATCCTGCTGTAATAACGCTCTGTTATTTTCAACAATCAGATAAAGACAGGGAACCAGAGCCAGGGTAATAACTGTGGCAAAAACAATACCAAAGCCTAAAGAAAGAGCCATGGGAATCATAAACCGGGCCTGTCGTGAAGTTTCGAAGATCATCGGTGCCAGACCGCCGAAAGTTGTCAGGGTGGTCAGTATCACCGGCCGGAATCGTCGTATTGCTGCTGCCCTGATAGCTGCTCGCGGTGTAAATCCTTGCAATCGCTTCTTGTTGGCATAATCGACCAGGACCAGAGAGTCATTGACCACAATACCGGAAAGGGCGATGATCCCCATCATGCTCATAAGGCTGAGATTGTAGCCCATAAGAAGATGACCGAGTACTGCGCCAACAATGCCGAAGGGAATAGCGATCATGACAATGACCGGCTGAATATAGCTGCGGAAGGGAATAGCCAGCAGGAAGTAGATAGCAATGAGCGAGAAGATGAAACCCTGCATCAGACTTGTCATGCTCTCTTTCCTTTCCGACTCCCGTCCCTCATAGCCATAGGTGAGACCAGGAAATGTTCTGGCAAGGTCAGGCAGAACAGTGGCATTGAGCGCCGCCATAATTTTTGTCGACTCTCCAATGGGATCGACATCGGCGGTTACCATCACCGTTCTGCGGCCATCTCTTCGAGTGATGCTGGTATATGCCCGACCTCGTTCTACACTTGCAATATCAGAAAGAGGGACAAAGGTACCGGATGGTGTTGAGATCAACATTGTTTCGATGTCGAATTCGCTGAGCCGCTGTTCTTCTGGCAATCTGACCCGTACCGTTACCTCATTTGCTCCACGTTGCTGTTTCAAGGCAATGGCTCCCTGAAAAGCGTCCCGCACCTGTCGCCCGACCAGTGTTGCTGTAAGTCCGAGACTATGGCCGCGCTCGTTAATGGAATAGCTATATTGCGGTTTGCCTTGGGTGTATCCGTCATCGATATCTTTGATGTTGGGGAACTGGCTGAGTTCTTCCGCCAGCATACTGCTGGCTTTATCAAGAATATCGATATCCCGGTGACTGAGTTCGATGGAGAGTCCTGCCCCGCTTCCCGGGCCACCCCGGTCAGATTCAAAGAGAGAGGATTGCAGACCGACGATGGCACCCACTTCGCTGCGCCACAGATTGGTGACTTCCCTGGTACTGAGTGGTCTGATATCAGGGGAAGTGAGATAGGCATTCACCTCGACCACATTTTCATTGATCAAGGCGGAGATACCGTCAACCAGCTGATCACCTCCATGCTGTTCACGTACCCGTTCAATGGCCCCGACAATCTGATCCCGCACTCGAATTGCCTGAGCATGTGCGCTCCCGTAGGGCAGAGTGGCCGTCACCACGGCCCGGTCGGATTCGACTCGCGGCATGAGAATGATGCCGATCCGGCCACTGAAAACATAACCGAATGTGATAAGAAGTCCGGCTAAAAGCAGTGCTACAGTAAAAAACTTGAAACGGAGAATTCTGTTGAGGAGGGAACCGTAAATATTTTCTATAAACCAGTTGAATTTCCTGCCGAATGCCTGTTGGCGGCGACTCAGCCAGCGACTGAGCGGATTACCGGAACGTTGGTTGCTGTGAGCAAGATGCGTTGGCAGGATGAGCAGTGATTCCACCCAGGATATGAGAAATACGGTGATTACGACTGCGGGGACTACTTTCCACACCTTGCCCATAGTACCCGGCACAAACATCAGGGGCATAAAGGCGACAATATTTGTAAGAATACTGAAGGCGATGGGTACCGCCACATCTTTAGCCCCCTCAATGGCAGCCTGCATGAAATTGAGTCCCCGCTGCCTGTATTCGTAGATATTCTCCCCGGCGATGATGGCATCATCAACAACGATACCGAGAGCAATAATAAAAGCGAACAGGGAGATCATATTGATGGAGACATTGAACATGGGAAGAAAAAGCAGACCACCAAGAAAGGAGATTGGAATACCCATGGTAACCCAGAACGCCAGTTTCATCTCAAGGAAAAGACCGAGCAGAAGCAGTACCAGGACAAGGCCGATAAAGGCGTTTTTGAGGAGCAGTTCGAGGCGCTGCTTATAGACATCCGAACTGTCGCTGGTGATTTTCCAGCTGATTCCCGGAGGCAGGCTTGTCTCAATGTCAGCCATCGCCTCTTTGGTTACATCTGAGACGCCAATGGGCGTCTGTTTACCGACACGATAGACCAGGAGGGCCATGGAACGCTGCTGTTCATAGGTCGTCAGCCTGTTGGAGTCTTCAAAACCTTCAGTGACAACCGCCAGGTCTTCCAGGAAGAGCGTGGTACCGCTGGACGTGGTAATAATTGGAATGCGGCTGAACTCGCTGGCCCAGTCCCGGCGATTATCGATGCGCAGGAGGATCTCACCGGAGGCGGTATCAAGTTTTCCCCCGGGAATTTCTACGGCCGACTGACGAATGACAGTGGCAACCTGAGAAAGGGTCAGGCCGTACCTGCGCAGATTTTCCTGAGGAATCTGGACGGTTACTTCGAAATCGCGACCACCGCTGACCTCCACCTGACTGATGCCGGAGACCTGGAGCAACCTGTCCTTCACCTGTTCCACCACTTCTCGCAAAGAACGTTCAGAGACATCACCGTAGAGGTTTAACCGCAGCACCTGATGCTTATGGGTCACCGAGGAAATGACAGGATCTTCCGCATCATCTGGAAAAGTACCGATGCGATCGACCTCCTGCTTGATATCCTGAAGAACCTTTTGGCCATTGGCACCTTCCTGCAGTTCTGCGGTGACACTGGCGCTCCCCTCAGAGGCGGTTGAGGTAATCTGTTTGATCCCGTCAATCCCCTCAATGGCATCTTCTATGGCAAGGACAATGCCCTGTTCGACATCCTCGGGGCTTGAACCCGGATAGGAAACCTGTATTGATACCTGGTCCAGTTCAAATTCCGGAAAGACTTCCTGTTTAATTCTGGTCGACATGAAGAGCCCGCCCAGAACAAGAAAAAGCATCAGAAGATTTGGCGTAACCCGGTTATATATCATCCAGGCAACAAGACCGCGCTCTTTCACTGTAGTCTTATGAAGCACGCTTATCACTCCTCTTATCGTCAGCTTTTTCCTCAGCCTTACCGACTGGCTGTTCCTGCCACGACCCGTCATTCCCCTCTTTCAGACGTAACGGAATGCCTGCTATCGGTGAAGAAAGGGCCGAAGTTACAAGACGCTCACCGTCCTGGATACCTCGGCTGATTATAACGTGATCCCGACCACGGAAGGTGATGCCCACTTCGCGAATATCCAGCATGCCGTTATCATCCATCAACCAGACGGTATTGCCGTTATGGACATTGGAGCGTTCGACACGGATACCGGATTCTATGTTGATGCCTTCGATCTCGGCGCGGACATAGGAGCCGAGCAAGAGTCTGGGCTTATCACGGTTTTCTGCCCTGCGGCAGAGCGGGTCATCTATTTTGACGAGCAGTTGCGCCATACGTCCTTGTTCCTCAAGAGCTGACATGAGCCGGATGACCTGCCCTGTCCTAAAAAAGGAGGGGGATGTATTTTCCTGAGTAAAGATCTGTACAGTTGAGCCTTCTTCTTCGCTGCTGCCGGGTATTTTCAACCAACGCAGCTGTTCAATGGGCAGAGTGAGCCTGAGCCAGAAAGCATCGGTGCCGACGATATTGGCCAATACTGTGGATTCAGTGACTTTGGCACCAGTGTCAACCATTCGCGAGGCAATCACGCCGTTAAAGGGTGCTTTTATTACAGTGCGATCGAGATTGAGCCTGGCCTGATCAAGGCTTGATTGTTTAGAAACAAGCGCTGCCTGGAGTTTTTCAAGCTGCGGTATGCGCAGGATGAGATTTTTTTCTTCGTCACTGACTGATTCACCAAGGAGTTCATATTCCTTTTCAGCGATGCGCTGGTTTCCCATCTCTAAAACCATATCACTCTTCGCGTTAGCCACATCACTCTCAAGCTGGCGGATGACAAGTTCGTAATCGGTCCTGTCAATGGCAAGCATTGTTTCCCCGGCAGCAAAATAGCCGCCGGGGAAAAATTCATTGTTTATTTCTGATATTTCACCGTTCACCCTGGGCTTAATCTCTACTTCCCGTGCAGGTATGATCTCACCCATGGCGCTGAGCAGTGTATGCTGAGGGCCGGGACTGACCTGCTCCACCTCCACAAGAACGGTGCTTGGTACCCTTTTCCCCGGCTTGGCTTTTGGGCTTGTATTGAGCAGGTACAGGGTGACAACTATACCGCATGTCAGGATCAGGAGGGGAAACAGGACATGCAGGGTGATACTTGCGATCCTGTTCTGTGAACGCTGCACTTCACCTGATATTACAGGTTCTTTTTTTATCATGTTCATACGTCCGCCATCAGTTTGCATATAAAAGCGAGTTTTTTTGCAGTTGCCGGGTATCAGAAAAATTACGTGGCACCTGGCCACCAAGTGCCCGATAAAGATCTATTCTGTAGCTGATAAGCTGCTGGCGGCTGCTCACCAGGCTGCGTTCCAGACCCTGCTGGGAGAGTAACGCCAAGAGAACACGCTCGTAGCTTTCAGCTCCCTGCTTGTAACGGTCCTTCACACTTTGCAGTGTCCTGGTTGCAAGATCGAGCTGAATTTCCATGCTGTTTATGAGTAATCTCTGTTCTTTTTCCTGTGCCAGTGCGTCCTCCACTTCCCCAACCGCTGTAAGCAGAGCTTCACCATAGGAGTGCAGCTTTTCCCAAGCTGATGCAGAGCTGCGGTCTACCTCTGCCTGCCGCATCCCGCCATCCAGGAGTGGTCCGACAAGATTCGCTGCCAGAGAGGCAAGCCAGTTGTCAAAGAGGTCATGGGCACTCGAGCCGGAGGTATTGAGATCAGCCGAGATACTCAGTCGAGGATATCTGTCGGCAACGGCGGCAGCCACCCGTCTGTCGGCTGCCAGCAGTGCGGCATAGCTGCTCCGGATATCAGGACGGCTGCTAAGCAGATCCAGTGGAACACCGGTTGAGGGCAGGAGCGGCAGTTCAATGAGTACTGGTGTACCAGGCATCTCAAGCATTTCCGGAGACACGCCGATCAGTATTGCCAGCTGGTGCTCAAGCACCCTGGCGGTAGAGCGCTGCTGAGCCTGCTCTCCGGTTTTCGATTCAATCAACTGCTTTTGCTGGAGGACATCGGCAATTCCAATCTGACCGGCATTGAAGCGAAGCTGGATGAGCTGCAAACCCACCCGGTTAACTTCCTGTTGCATTTGCAGCAACTCAAGCTGGCTGTAGCTGGCGGCAAGTCTGTACCAGACATTGGCAAGCTGTGCTACGAGAGAGAGAGCAGCGGTTTGCAGATCCTCACTGCTGGCACGGATATCAAAAAGTGCCGCATCTTCTTTGGCCTGCAGCCTGCCCCAGAGGTCAACTTCATATGCCGCAGCCAATCCCAGCAGCAGACTGGTTTTGCTGCCGGTTGCCCCGTCGTTTCGTGATCTGTTTGTATTGATCGAGCCGTTAGCATCAAGACTTGGCACAAGGTCAGCTCCGGCCTGGCGGGCAAGTGCTTCCGCCTGCAGCAGTCTCTCAGCAGTAGCAAGGAGGGTCAGATTATTGGCAAGAGCCCGGTCAATCAGCTTCTGCAGATTGGGATCATCAAGGTCCCGCCACCACTGTTCCGACAGCGGATGCCCGCCCTGCTGTGAAAATGTTTCCGGCAAGACAACAGGTGCCATATCCAGCGGAATGTGGGTCATCGGTGTGCAGGCAGGAGTCGCCAGGAGGAAAAGGATGCCGGCAAGTGCCAGAGACAATTCGGATCCGGTCATGCTTTTTTTACACAGGATGTGAGAAATGGGAATTCTTGGTAATTTCATATCTGCTTGCTATACTCTTTACAGAGCCGGTTAAATGATTGATAAAGTAACCTTACACAACAATTAAGGAAAAATTATGTCAGCAATGTGAAAAGAATGTGCAAATTCATGATGGGCTGGTTTTTCATCAGACAAAAGGGTAGATCTGATAAACAATAAAAAAAATCTCGGTAACAGTTATTCATCATGAAGATAACTCTCCATTACAAACTGTTTGGTGCTATCCTGACCGCCATTCTGGCAGTAGTCATCTACATGAGTCTTCTCATGCAGTGGAGTTTCGACCGTGGCTTTCTCAATTATGTCAACATAGTCGAACAGGAACAGTTGAAGAAAATCGCATCAGATCTGGAATCCCGCTACAGGGAAAAAAAGAGCTGGGTGGAGCTTGCTGTCAATCCTGAGGAGATGGCTCTGCTCATCATTGCCAGCTATCCGGAAGGAAGGCAGAAAGAACGTTTTCTTGAAAAAATACGCCACAAGAAAATGGAGTCTCATTCCATACATTCCGGCCCCCTGCCCTCTGATATTCCGTCACATTTCTTTCATAGAGTGTTTCTTCTCGATGAGAGCAGGAATACTGTCTTTGGCTACGACCCCGGCAACGCGCACCCGGATACGATTGATATCATGTACCAGAACCGGGTAGTCGGGTATCTTGGCGTGCATCCGGCCAAGAATCTTTCCGATATTCATCAGCTTGTTTTTATCAAGCAGCAGAAAGTAGCCCTGACCCTGGTGGCGATAGGAGGTTTTCTTGTCGCTGCAGGACTCTCTCTGCCCATTGCCTACCTGCTGACACAGCCCATCCGTCGCCTTGCCGTGGCGACCAGAGACCTTGCCTCCGGCAGATATCATACCCGGATTTCTGCAACATCCGGTGATGAACTGGGTCAGCTCTCGCAGGACTTCAACGGCCTGGCGGAAATTCTTGAGAAGAATCAACAGGCCAGGAGCCAGTGGGTAGCTGATATTTCACATGAATTGCGCACCCCCCTGTCGATCCTTCGTGGCCAGATTGAGGCCCTGCAAGATGGTGTATACCCGCCAACAGCGGAGACATTCAGGTCCCTGCATGGGGAGGTCCTGCATCTGGGAATGCTGGTAGATGATCTCTACCAGCTCTCTTTGTCTGACGTTGGGGCAATGTCTTATCACAGAGCTAACGTCCAGCCGTGTTACGCCCTGCAACAGGCAATCGAAATGTTGCAGCCTGAACTGGAGAAAAAAAGACAACTACTGGAGACAACACTTTCAATTGACAAGGAGGTCTTCCTCTTTGCTGATAACGAGAGGTTAAAACAGCTGTTTACCAACCTTCTGGCAAACAGCATTCGTTACACCGATGAAGGCGGCAGAATAGAGGTGAATGTAACAAAAGAGGAAAACAAACTGATCTACACTATCCTGGACAGTGCGCCGGGGGTTCCTGATGAACATATTCCCCACCTGTTTGATCGGCTGTACCGAGTCGATGCTTCCCGCAGCCGGGATCTTGGCGGTGCGGGACTGGGATTATCAATCTGTTACAACATAGTTAAAGGGCATAATGGAACCATTGAGGCCAGGCAGTCTCCGATTGGAGGGCTTTTGATTCGGGTCTGCCTGCCTCTGCAGGAATAGGCTATGACACAGACAATTCTTATTGTGGAAGATACGCAGGAACTGGCCCAGCTACTCAATGATTATCTGGTGCTGGCAGGTTTCCACCCCCACTGTCTCTATGAGGGGAATACGGTGGTGGACTGGGTGATGAAAAATCATCCACAACTCATTCTCCTCGATCTCATGCTGCCGGGTAAGGATGGCATCGAAATCTGCCGGGAGATCAGAGAATTCTCGCAGGTACCTATCATCATGGTTACAGCCAGGGTGGATGAACAGGCCCGTTTGACCGGACTCGACATCGGAGCCGATGATTACATCTGTAAACCATTCAGCCCACGGGAAGTGGTCGCTCGGGTAAGAGCGGTATTACGACGCACAGCAGTGGAACCGCTTCCGGACAAAGGCCTTCTGCAGTTGGACCCTGAGAAATACCAGGCAAATATCAACGGCAGAGTACTCTCCCTCACAGTTGTGGAGTTCCACCTTTTAGCACTCCTGGCCGGGACCCCGGGAAGGGTTTTTTCCCGCAATCAGTTGATCGAGCAAATCTATCAGGACCAGCGGGTCGTCAGTGACAGAACCATCGACAGCCATATAAAAAAGCTGCGGAAAAAGATCAACGAGGTACATGACCGGGAGTTGATTCATTCGATCTACAGTGTCGGATATAAATTCGAGGAGATCTGAACTGTGTATTCTGCCCATGTGAAGATATTGAAGGTTTCATGCTTAGGACTCTGTCTTTTGCTGCTGACAGGATTACCGCCTCTGTGTCCGGCACAGGAAATTGAGGCCCGCCGATGGAGCCATCTGCCTACTGATTCGAATTTCGCCGGCGGAGTCTATTCGTATACCGAAGCGGAAATATACTTCGATCCCGTTCTCCAGATCAAGAACGCACAAATGGAAATGAATACCTGGGCGTTCAGATATATCCGTACTTTGGAGCTGATGCATAAATCAGCACGAATCGAATTCACCCAGGGTTTCCAGGAAGGGAAATGGTCCGGCCTGCTCAGCGACGTTGCGACCTCTATCTCGCGTAGGGGCCTGACAGACTCACAACTCCGATTCGCCCTCAATCTCTATGGAGCCCCCCCCCTAAAAGGTGAGGAATTTGCCGCCTACCATGCCAAGGCAAATGTCGAGACCATTATCGGAACGGGTCTGGTCGTGCACCTCCCGACCGGCGACTACATGGATGACAAACTTATCAATCTCGGCTCGAACCGCTACACCTTCCGGCCCCAGATCGGTTTGGTTCACAACCGGGGACCGTGGGCCCTGGAATTAACCGGAGATGTATGGCTGTATACGGACAACAAGGATTTTATTATCCAGAACACATTGAAACAGGACCCGCTCTATACTCTGCAGATGCACCTCGTTCATACCTTTCGCCCTGGGTTTTGGGCTGCTGGCAGTATCGGTTATGCCTATGGCGGCGAATCCGCGGTGAATGGAGAGGACAAGAACGATCTCAAAGAAAACCTGGTCTGGGCGATCAGCCTGGGTTGTCCGATCACCCGCCAGGTGGGTGTCAAGGTTATCTACCTGGGCACCCGGACACAACAATCCCTTGGCCAGGATAGCGACAGTATCGCTGTCAGCTTCTCCTTCTTATGGTAATTCGGAAGGGATAATAAGTGCATAATAGAAAATACCACTAAGCACGGCAATTAGAACAAACAGAACACCTGTGTTGTTGCCAAAATACACATTTGACGAACGTCACGGAAAATGACAGTTGGGAGAACATCAATAAGCTGGTCAACACCCTGCATATCAGCATCGAGTGGGTGTAAGCATGGAACTGCCCGCTCTTATAGATCAATTCTATGACCAATATATTGCCAGATACGGTGACACTGCCCTTCCTGGTCACCTGAAGAAAGCCCTCAATTCCATTCATCGCTGCCGTACCCCTGAATCCGGCGAGCTGTATGTCAAGTGTCCAGACTGTGCTCACGCAGAATGGCGTCCAGTCTCTTGTGGCAACCAGCATTGTCCCAGATGCCAAAATCATAACACCAACCAGTGGATTGATAAGCAGCAAAGAAAATTATTACCGGTGCCGTATGTTATTGCGTCGTTTGATCAGCTTCGACTGCAGATCCCAATCTGGAATGATAGTGGACCTACCACGATTTATTCGCTGTTTAAATTACCAATAGGGCAACTCATGAGTACAGGAACAAGGGAAGCGACACTCAATTTCTACCATTATTAAAACCATATATAGAATTATTCAAGCATCAATAGTGGATAGTCTCTGCCGATAGATCTGCAATATACCAGGCTGGCGGGATGCTGCATTCCGGGTTTTATTTGCGAGTCTCTGTTCTTGGAAAATTGATCCCTCGCAGAATAGAGAGGGACTGGCAATGCACTAACATCACCAAGCCTGATTTTAATAAGTCAATTTGCAATAATGAGAATTAAAATATAACGTGACAATAGAGTAGTTATTTCGGAAACAGTTTTCTTCAGAGTAGATCTTCATTGACGGATGGATATGGAAAGTTGACAAATCCACCTATCACATTGAAACTATTTATTATTTTCTACCATTAATATCCACTAAACAATATACCCTTTATAACGATAAGTTTGACGTGATGAAAGTAAAACAACTTACAGAAACATTCCGATTTCGAATTATTGGTTCATTCTTGATAATTTTGCTTCCAACATTGATTGTAATGGCCGTTGCGGTAGAATATTTTTTTATACCCTCAATGCGACAAAACATCAAAGAAGAGCTAACCAACCCGACTCGGGTGCTTGTCGGTTCCATCCATGCCAGTGCCGATGCTTTAGTTCGCAACCATCTCAAAGCAATTGCAGAAAAGAATCGAGAAATAGCATCCCAACATCTCACAATGGTCGATCAAGGATTACTGACCAGAGAAGAAGCCATCAACAGGTTGAAATCCATTATCCTCAGCCAACAAATCGGCAGTTCGGGATACATCTACTGCTTGGACCATACCGGCATAGTTGTAGTTCATCCCAACAAAGACGTTGAAAACTCCGACAACACAGGTTTCGAATTCGTCCGTGAACAACTCGTTCGTAAAGAAGGCTATCTTGAGTATGACTGGCAGAATCCAGGAGAGAAGTCTTCACGCCCGAAAGCACTTTATATGGTCTATTTCGAACCTCTTGATTGGATCATATCGGTTTCAAGCTACAGATCTGAATTCTACGAATTACTTGACCCCAACGATTTTCATGAAGCTGTTTCCTCACTTCAATTCGGTGAAAGTGGTTACGCATGTGTTTTCACAAAAGAAGGCAAAGTATTAATACATCCAAACCTGCCTTACTTAGCCGACTTATCACAGGTGGATTCGGATTCTGACATTGTAGACCAGATGCTCTCCCAGGGTTCAGGCATCATCGAATATGTCTGGCGTAACCCGGATGATGCAACGCCTCGGAAAAAAATCGCAGTATTTGAGAGCATACCAGAATATGGATGGACAGTTGTCTCTTCTGCATATCTTGACGAGGTAATGGCCCCTATAAATTTAATCAAAAAACTGGGGTACATTTCAATATTCTTCGCCTCTATCGCTGCGGCTGTTGCTACCTTCTTTCTCAGTGGTAGACTCAGCAAACCAATTGATGCCATGATGAGTCAATTGGATCAAAACACAAAAAGCGGGAATCATATTCCGCTCCCAGTTTATTCTCATGACGAACTTGGAAGGCTGGCACAGGAATTCAACAGCTTTTTTAGAGTGTTAGAGACTCAAAGTGAACAGCTTCGAAAAGAAAGGGAAAGATATCAAAGTCTATTTGAATCGAGTCCGGACGCAATTTTTCTTTTGCGCGGACTAACAATAATTGACTGCAACCAGGCAACGTGCGACCTCTTCGCAGGTAATAAAAATAAGATGTTAGGTCTCACATTAGTTGATCTCTCACCACCTTCGCAGTTTCAAGGTGAAAGCTCGCTTTTATTGGCAGAGCAACTCACTAATCAGTCTCAACACTGTAATTTGCAGGCTTTTGACTGGATTCATAAAGCGATAGATGGCCGGTTGTTCTTTGCAGAAGTGCGGTTGAAATTTTTTGGTGTTGACGAAGGTGAACTCCTGCTTGTTGCATTTGTGCGTGATATCACAGAGCGAAAACGAGCTGAAGAAGCCCTCCTTCTCACTCAATTTTCTTTTGATCGAGCAGCGATAGGTATTTTCCAAATTGGAAATGATGCTCAAGTGCTTAATGCTAACGAACAAGCCTGTAAAGACCTTGGTTATAGTAAGTCCGAATTGTGCCAAATGACAATTTTCGATTTTAATCCGAACGCTGATGTTAATGACTGGGAAGGTATATGGCAAAAATTGCGCGATCAGAAAAAGGACAATTTTGAGACAGAGCATCGCAGGAAAGATGGCACAATAATTCCTGTTGAAATAACATCAAATCTACTCGAATTTGACGGAAATCAGTATTCATTTAGCTTTGTGCGGGATATCACCGAGAGGAAAAATAATGCAAAACTGAAAGCAAAGATGCAGGCACAGTTACAGCAAGTCCAAAGGCTGGATTCCTTGGGAACACTCGCTGGTGGCATTGCACACGATTTCAACAATATCCTTTCCGCTATCGTTGGCTATACGGAACTGACAAAATTGGGTTGTTCAGACAATCCAAAAGTGCTGCATTACCTTGACCAACTGAGTTCGGCCAGCCTTCGTGCTAAAGATCTTGTTCAGCAAATTCTTAATTTTAGCAGACAAAGTGGTTCGGAAAAACACCCCATTGATATCAGCCGGATTGTTAATGAAGCCTTGAAGTTGATCAGGGCAACAATTCCAACAACCATTGAAATTTCAAAAAATGTCCCATCAGACCTGGGCGTCGTTGTTGCCAATGAGACACAGCTCCATCAAATAGTTATGAATCTGTGCACAAATGCACATCATGCCATAGGCAATGAAGGTGGTTCAATTGATGTGGATCTCATCACAACCACCATCAGTGCCAAGGATGAAATGAATTATCCGGATCTCGATCCCGGTGAATACCTTAAGCTTATAATTACCGACACAGGTTCAGGAATTCCAGCAGAAATATTGCCCAACATCTTCGACCCTTACTTCACAACGAAGGATCCAGGGGAAGGTACTGGGTTGGGGCTCTCAACAGTGCACGGAATTGTAAAGGATCATGGGGGTAGTATAAAAGCTTATAGTGAACCAGGCAACGGTACAAGTTTTCAAATTTTCCTTCCAATAATAGAAACGGAACCCGAAAAAAATGATAATTCAGTTGAACAATTGCCGCATGGAATTGAAACCATCCTTTTTGTCGATGATGAAAAACTCTTGTTGGAAATAGGAAAAGAATTACTGGAAAGTCTTGGGTATCGAGTTGAAACCAGGGCGAGTTCAATCGATGCCTTAGAAGCTTTTCGCGTTCAGCCAGCCAAATACGATCTTATTGTGAGCGATATAACAATGCCGAAAATGACCGGAGAGTACCTGGCTATGGAAATCAAGAAGATCGCCCCAGATGTCCCGATAATTCTTTGCACGGGATTCAGTACCAGGCTGAATTCAGAAAAACTGATAAAAATTGGTGTCGCAAAAGTGTTAATGAAACCTCTGACCATGAGTGAACTGGCAGTGAATGTGAGGCTTGCGTTGGATCATATATGAATTCCAGCACCTCCTGTTCCAGAAAAAAACGAAAAAACGGGGTCGGACCAAGTCAATATCATGTTTTCTAGGATGAACTTTTAAATTGCACCTTTTCAACCATCCACTGTTAATTGTTCCCAAAATGATTGCGGGCAATTTGCTCGAACATCTTTATCAGACCGGCACACAGGGTATAGATTGACTTGATGTGCAGGTTTGTTCCACAGCATTCATCAAAGAGTATGGTCAGCTTCGACTGCAGATCCCCATCTGCCACCTGGTAACAGATGAGGATGGGTAAATGGGGTAAGGGATGCAGAACAAGAGCAATGTCGGCATCAAAGCCTTCAACTTCCTTACCCTGGAAGAGATCAACAATGTCACCGAGGAGTTCCGGCTGGGCATCGGCCAGCTTCCTCAATGGCGTCTCACAACGGCTGGCAAAAAGTCCCTGCCAGTCAATCCCGCCCTTGAGTTCGCGAAAGGAGATCCAGCGCCCGGTAATTGCCTGATGGGTGGGGTAACAGATGTATGAGAGCAATGGTGCCTGCACCCAGGGGATAATGTGACACTCAGAACGCACCTGGCCCTGGCTGTTCACATGAAATTCCTTCCCCATTGACCTGACGCTCAAAACACCGTTGCCATACGTGGCCCCGATCCTGGAAGCGACTGCAGCAAGATCAATCTGCTTTACCTCCTGCAACAGTTTTTCCATGAATTCTGCCTGCCGCGGCTCGGCAAGGGAGCGTTTCTGTAACGTTACTGAGAGAGTATCCTTCACCTCTTCTGAAAGAAAAGGACAGTCATCCAGACTTTTCTGTCCTGCCACAACAGCCGCAGCAAAAGCCAGACAACTCGGCAGCATACAACGCTGACAGTTACTCTTTTCAAGGACCTTGTATAGTTCCAGAGGCGTCAAGGCCTTCCCATGCATCATTTTTCCATCCCCCACTTATCGCTTTCAAGTTACGTCCTTTCTCTAAACTTCATGTTCACACTTGTGTGTGTATCATTCTTTTACAGCGTTGCCCAGGCATGAGTCTCCTCTTCCTCCATACTGATAAAGAGTTTTTCCGATATCACTGACGATTGCTTTTCAATTTATCAGGCTATAGTGGTATACTTAAACACGAAAGGGAAGAATTAATGCACCAACCTGCTGCTTACGTGCTATACCGGCTCAGACAGATGTCAGGTGTCCGGCAATGATCATTCATCCCGACAATCTTAAACATTAACCCTCCGACTGAACCAATACCATGTCTATCCGATTACCTTACAGTAAAGGAGGAAAAATTGAAATTCGCCCCACCAAGATCATAGCTCTGGGCCTCAACTATTTGGAACATATCAAGGAAAGTGGTTCTGTTAATGTGCAGAATTTCACAAACGAGATTCCCCAGGAACCTGTCCTCTTTCCAAAAACGCCAAATGTCCTGATAGGGCCAGGAGAGGCTATCGTTCTGCCCAAATTTCTTGAGCAGTATGCATTTAAGGACTGCCGTACCGATCACGAAGCAGAGCTGGCCATTATTATCCGGGACCGGGTAAAGGACCTGCCGGCAGAGGAAGCTATTGACCACATCCTGGGGTTCACCTGTTTTAATGATGTCAGCCAGAGAAACCTGCAGCGAAGCGACAAATCCGGATGGTTTCGAGGGAAATCGCTGGACACCTTCGGCCCCATCGGCCCGATGGTAGTGGCACCGGACCAGATCGGTGATGTGCAGGCCCTGGATATTGTCTGTCGCCTCAACGGCCAGATAGTGCAACAGGGCAACACTGCCCAGATGATTTTCAAGATCCCGGAAATAGTCTCCTTTGTTTCAAGGAACTTTACCCTGGAAGCCGGTGACATCATTATCACCGGTACTCCAAGTGGGGTTGGCCCTCTTCATGACGGAGACGTGGTAGAGGTGGAGATCGAAAACATCGGCATCCTGCGAAATCCTGTACGCCAGGAATAAACAGACTATCCTTACAAACTTCAGTCCGCGCTATTCTCCTGCGTCCCTGACAATAGAGCGAGAATCCCCATGGTATTATTTATCAGTAGATTGAGAGATACAATATGATTGAAAAATATGACAAAGAAGAGGGATACTGCCGAATACTCGGCCACTTTCTGGTCTTTGAGTATTGCAGGAATATGAACAATGGCCTCCCCTGTAGCCGAGTCCTTGACTGCTGGTTCCAGACCTTTCCGGTCCAGGAGTTTATCGATGAGAACTACTCTGCCGAAGATCAAAAGAAGATTTTTGAACCACCCAAAGCAAAGATACTGACCCTTTCCGAGATCCTGGAGCAGGCGCAGAAAAGACTGCAGAAAAACGAGTAATCAAGTCAATGGTTCCCTCACATCCCCTCCTCCCTCTCTCTGTTGCCCCCACCCGGCCATCATTCCCATCTTTTCCAGGGTTTTCATGGTATAGGCCTTGTCCTGCAGCAAATCCACATGACGCACCACAATGTTCATCTCGGTTTCCCGGATACTGTTAAAGGTTTCAATCGACTCCCGGGGAATTTCATTGTGGGTCTTTGCAAGCACGATAAAATCATTGCCAAAGGCTCTGAATATCAGACTGTCTTGATACCCACGCCGCAATTCTTCAGCAAATTTCTGCAAAAAGCTATTGCCCTGTTCCCACCCTGCCCTCTTATTATACTCCTGTAAATTTATAGGATGGAACGTGTTGATACAGGTATATTCAAAACACTGTAGATTGTTCTGAAGAATAATCTGCAGGTAATTTTCATTATAGAGCCCGGTCAGTTTATCGTTAAAGAAATAGGCAAAACGTTTGCGCTCCAGTTCTGTGACCGGCAACTGATCAATACTGGTAATAATAGAAATATCCTGCAGGACTTTGAGAGCGGCATCAACCACGGCCGGATGAAATTGAATCCCTTTGAGACTGGAAAGCTCTTCCAGAACCTCATCCAGTTCTTTTCTTGGCTTATAGATACGATTGGTGGTCATGGCATCAAAGGCATCCGCCACGGACATTATTCTGGAAAATGGATGAATTTCGTCTCCCCTGAGCCCTATGGGATATCCCTGTCCGTCATGCCGTTCGTGATGCTGATGAATAATCTCTGCCAACTCATGATACATCTTGACCTGGGACAGCATCTCAAATCCAGCCGTTGCATGCAGCTTAATCAGGTCATAATCGGATTCGGTGAGCTTTCCTGGTTTGAGCAGTACTGAGTCGGGGGTGGCAATTTTTCCGATGTCATGGAGAATGGCAGCCTTTTTCAAGATCTCGATTTCTTCCTCATCATAGCCCATTTCCAAGGCAATAAGCTGGCAATAATGCGCAACCCGCAGAGTATGACCGGCAGTATAGGTATCCCGGTGATCGATCATGTTTGCAAAAGAGAGAATGGTCTCTTCATAATTTTCCGTTCTCTCACTTTCCAGATAGGCCACCGCCTGGCGATGACCATAGGCAGTAATAGCAAAACCCAGATCGCCGGCCAGTTCTTCGAGCATGGAAATTTCTTCTCCTTCAAAACCCTGCTCGCGCCAGGTGTATACAGAGAGAGATCCAATTGGTTTGGAAAAATGATCCGCTCGCAGAGGAAGTGCAATCACCCACAGTAGACCACTGACCAACTTTCCGTTGTGCAGTGGTGTAATTCCCGGTTTTTCAGTCCTGTAGGGCTGAACCACCGTCGTATTCTGGATGAGGCACTGAGCTGTCGCCGATCTGGAAAACGGGAATTCAGGATCTTCAGGGTCAAAAGGCGGAGTTTCCAGCAGATGTTCACCGTCGGAAGAGAAAACCTGGGCAACCTTTTTCTTGTCAAGCAGACCAACCCAGGCGAAATCATAATAACTGTGGCGGACAAAGCGGGAACAGGAATCCTCCAGCAATTTTTCCAGGCTTGCAGAGGTGATCAGCAGTTCATTGATATCAGCAACGGTCTGTAGAATTTCACGAAGATAAATCTCCCTTCCCAACAGGCTCTCAATCTCTTTGGTGCGATCCTGCACCTTTATTTCAAGGCCCTGGTTGAGCTCGTCGACTTCTTCTTTTTTACGACTGAGATCACGATTCAGATGAAAGATATAAGAAGAAATCGAGAAAATGAAGATTAGGAACAAGAGTAAGAGAACGGTCTGCAGCCAGTATTTTATCACAACATCTGTCAGCGTGAACTTGCCATACGATTCATACGGACTGATACGAAGGGCCAGGAGACAATCATGAACAGATTGATAGTTGAGGGGAATGGTCCAACCCGCAATCTTACCGGCAACAGCGGCAGGATTTTGCTCATCCATGGCCATCAGGGCGGATGCCACAAGCCGGGAAAGCTGTTTCGGAGTGGTCTGGAGTGCTGCCAAAGGCCATTCCGGATAGAGTTCTGTGCTGAGGAGAAAAGGAAACTCTTCATCCTGTTTTTGATTCAGGATCTTGAAATCATCAAGATCGATCTTCCCTTCTCCTGCCATGCGTTCCAGGGTGTCTGTGCGGACCGTCCCCCCATCCACGAGGCCATCGCGCACACCGAACACTACGGCATCATGGGTTTCTCCGTATTGCAAACGAGAAAAAAAAGTAAATGGATCAATATGATTCCTGTCGAATTCACGCCAGGCCATAATCCAGCCGCCAAAAGACCTGGCATCAACAGCCATAAAAGATTTTCTTTTAAAATCTACAAGGTCACGGATATCGTCCCGATCAGCACGAGAAAAAATGACGCCGCCGAAAATTGTTGTCTGTTTCCCGGTCATATGCTGATTAATCAACGTAGCAATACGACTCACACCATACCGTTTTTCCAGTTCCACATAAAAGGCAGAATTGGCAAGGACGAAATGGACTTGGGATTCCTGGACAGCGGAATCTATCTCATCAAAACCTAAAGGAATAACCTTGAAACGATATCCGGGGAGAGCATCACTGAGGTAGTCCGCCGTGGGCTGCCATTGCTGACAAACACGTTCCGCTCCTCTCTTGGCAAGGACTCCTATCTTCACCGTCTGCTCCGTTCCATGAAGAGAATGAAAGGGAATCAGCGTGCAGAACAAGAAAACTAAAAAGCGGACAACAGCCAGCATATGGACCTTTTCTCCAAAAAAATGTCAAAAATGCATGGGGCCAACTCTCTTGTAGTATGGTAACAGAAAAAGTACCTGCAGCAAAACAAGAAAAAACAGAAACAGATCCGTGACCTTGAATGGCCGTTTTTTTTTTACATTACGGAAGTTTCAAGTTGAATAATCTGTTAATCCCCCACCAGCCCAAAAGCGTGGTGGTAGCCGAAGCCATACCAAGCCATCCCAGAACTGCCACCTTATCATACCAGTCGAGGGAGATCAGCCACATGGAGCAGGCCCCTGTTATAAAAAAGAAAAATACCATAAGTGACGATGCAGCCCCGGCATCTCTATCAACCTGTTCAAGGATAAGATTATTCCCAGGCGGTCGGCCAAAGGAAAAGAAGAAGGTGAGAAGCCACATCGGCACCACAAGCCGGTACGGCATGGAAAAAAAAGAATTCGTCATCGGCAGGGAGGCTAGCAACACCCCCAGATAACTGATGGGCAACAACCGGCCAAGAGAAAAATGACGGGCCATCCTGGAAAAGATAAGCGGTGCAACGAGAAAAGCAGAAGCATTAGCAGCAAAGAAATAGCCATACACTTTTTCAGAATAGCCAAGACCGGTTATATAAATTTCAGATGACACGGCAATAAAGGCGAAAAAGGGGATGCCCAGGCAGGCTAAGGCAAGGGTCAGAAGGAAAAAAGGTCTATTGTTCATCAGCCTCAGGTAACTTCGAAAAACCTGTTTCAGACCTTCGGCATTCAACACGGTCAACGACTCATTCAGTGACCAGACACCAAGCGCAGATATTACACCAAGAAGAGCCTGCAGGACAAAGATCCAGCGCCATGACAGGGACTCGATTATCACCCCCCCGATTATCGGGGCAATCATAGGTGCTGCTGCAACAATAATCCCGAGCTGGATAAATACCCGTTGCCGAAGATTGCCGGCAAAAAGATCTTTGCAGATGGCAAAGACAATAGCCGATGCGGCAGCGGCGCCGGCTCCCTGCAGGGTTCTGGCCAGGATCAACATCACGACATTGTCGGCAATGGCACAGAGCAGACTGGCTCCGACGTAAAGTGCCAGCCCCGCCAACAACGGCGGCCGCCTGCCATAACGGTCTGAAAGAGGACCGTATACAAGCAAAAAACCACAATAGGTAACAAAAAAGCAGATCAAGGTCAGATTGACAATAGCCAGGGGCTGCTGCCATTTGTCACCCAACAGCGGGATCGCCGCCAGGTACATGTCTGTAGAAAGCGGCGGAAACGCCGCAAGAAGTGCAAGTAAAGCGATGGTCTTTTTCATATCTGATCAGCCTTAATAGAAAACATCCCCGGCTGAAGACATGTTTCGGAACAAAATGAAAATCAGCGTAATGTTGAAATCTATGCGAATTCTACTCGCTACATTTTTACCAGGGGCAATTGCGACAATTCCGGGGACATTCGACCTCCCCCTAGAAAGTTATCTTTTCAGGGGAAAGATAAAACATATGTTAAAGGATCTTATCGAGGGTATAAGTTGTTTTCACAAAACACGCCCCCATGCCGGGCTCCTCATGTCCAGAAGAACTCATTCTCAACATTGACTGAATCCGATTGACCAAACACCCAGGCGGGAAATGTCCGTCCTTTAATCTTTCCCTTTTTCAGATAAGAATAAGCTTCCCTGGCCATACTACGCTCAATTGCAACATAAGTTTGACGGTCATAGATATCTATTTTACCGACATATTTACCCTCAATACCTGCTTCGCCGGTTAATGCACCGAGAATATCACCAGGACGCATTTTGTCCTTTTTCCCTCCTTCTAACACAATAGTTACATTGGGTGGGACCAGTGTGAAATATTCAACCTCGTTTAATGTGTCGACACCATCAAATCGGCGGCTTTCATTTCGATAATATTCTGTTTCGGGAATTTGACGGTTGGTAAAGAGAGTAACTGCCAATCCCTCTTTACCCGCACGTCCTGTTCTGCCGATACGATGAGTATAAGTCGCTTCATCCTGCGGCATGTCGTAATTAACCACCATTCCCAGGTCTTTTATATCAAGTCCTCTTGCAGCAACATCTGTTGCAACGAGGACTGAACAACTTTTGTTGGAAAAGCGGACAAGAACGTCGGTTCGTTCATACTGCTCCAAATCACCATGAATGGCAAGAGCATCAACTCCTGCTTCATATAACTCCTCAGAAATATCCTGTGATTGTATTTTGGTATTACAAAACACCAGAATATTCTGAGGGTTGTGATGGGCAATTATTTTGATGAGTGTAGAAAGCTTCTCATTATGTACCACTTCATAAAAATATTCCGTTATCTTATTAGCGCTTTCTTCAGATATAGTTTGAATATTGAGAGCATTCTTCTGGATGGAAGAACTCAAATCCATAATTTTTTCTGGATAGGTAGCTGAAAAAAGCAACGTTTGCCGATTCACAGGTGCATGGGCAATAACTCTATCGATCTCGGCAATAAATCCCATATCAAGCATACGATCAGCTTCGTCGAGTACCAGTGTGTCCAGATCTTTTAAAGAAAGATATCCTTTATCCAGATGTTTTAATACCCGCCCCGGAGTTCCCACAATTATATGTGCCCCATGCAGTAACGATCCGTATTGCGGGCCAAAAGGAGCCCCACCGCAAAGAGTCAGTATTTTAACATTATGAGTAGCCCGTGCTAAACGACGTAATTCTTTCGCCACTTGATCCGCCAGTTCTCGTGTTGGACAAAGGACAAGAGATTGAACGCTAAATTTTTTGACATCAAGTTTATTGAGTACCCCGATTCCAAATGCTGCTGTTTTACCACTCCCTGTTTTGGCCTGTGCAATAACATCATGATTTTTTAAAATATGCGGCAGACTTTCGGCCTGAACAGGAGTCATTTTTTCAAACCCAAGTTCATTAAGGTTATGGAGCATCTCCTTGGAAAGAGGGAGGCGGGAAAATTTTAAGTCATTCATAATTAGTCTTTTTTCAATCATAGTGATTAGAATATCATATTATCAGGGAGATCCCATTTCTTCAGGTTGAAGACAACATTAGAAGAAACATGCCAAAAATGATAGGATTACTTTGCAATATTCCCGAGATCTGATGGTAAGCAGTCATGAAATGATAGTATCAGCAACATTGCCAAGACTGAATAAATCAGAAGTTACCCTCAGTTTTTCCAGTACATTCATAATCAGAAAACACCTGATTTTTTCATCATTCGTCCAGATAAGTTTTCAGTACATATCGGACGGTATTATACATTCAGTCCACTGTGTCTGTTTTCGACCCATCCCAACCTGACTTACTACAACTTCTCAGGAATTTTGAATCCCAGGTAAGTCGCATTGCTGATACCCAGCAAAGTGAGCAACGTCTCCGCAAATTCCGGCATGGATATCACCTGTACAACGTTTTGAACGAAGACAGCGCCCAAGACCATAGTCCAGATAACGACCTGAAGACGGTGAAAGCTAAGACCATTGCCATCGTCACAGATGTCCCGCCAAAATCCTTTGGATTGACCGGGAGCTACCTGTCCGGATAACTTGCCGATCTCGCTGAATACAGAGTCAATCTCTGACTTGATTTCCACCAGACGGTCTTGGCTTGCCTGCAAAAAGGCCGCTGGATAACTGGCTTTCTGCGCCTGAAGTTTCTGCTCCTCCTGCTGAAGCTCAGTGAGCTTGTTTTGTTTTTCACTGATCTTGCTTTGAATCTCGGCCTTTTTGCTATTGCCGATCACTACAGCGCTCAACCCGGTGCCTCCGCTGATACCAAGCAGGATGAGGGCCTGCGGTGGAATGCGTTCCATCGCACCGGTCAATATCCAGATCCCGGTGAATGACAACACGACCAACAACCCCCAGAAAGCCATCTGACTCTTCCCTAAACTGTAATAGTTCGTTTCTGCATCGCATAAAATTGTAGTTTTTGTCGCCAAGTACCAATATGTACCCAGCAGGGTCGCCACCCCGCAGAGGAAAATAAGCCAAATGGCCGAATTCGATGCGACAGAGAACTGAAACGGCTGAGCGGAGTGCACCAGCAAAGGGAGATCATTGCCTATAGCAATGGACGGTTCTATCGTCATCTGATACTGATGCTTCTTCCTGAATAACCTGTCCCATGCCTGGCGGTTAGCGTCATTCTCCGCATCGCGGATAAGAGTGAAATTCAGGAGAAGTCCTGGACCTCCCTCAAACTGTTGAGGCGGGGAGCCCAGAGCAGCGATAGCCTCACCATCAAAATACAGCGTAAGTGACTTTGTCTTGCCCCATTCACTCTCGACCTTCTTGACAAGCTCGCCACTCGCTTTGATCTGCAAGATTTCTCCGAGCTGGAAATGAAAGTCCTCAGCCTTATTGGCCATATTCTTGCTGACAATGGAAAATCCGGATTGGCTTACAGACTTCTCACCAGGTACACCTTGTGCGGAAAGTGTGGTGACGCAGGTGAGCAGGATGGACAGCACAAAGACGATTAAGTAACGCATAAGCATCTCCCTTTAGAGTTTGTAATGCAGGCTTGGCGGCTTGAGATTACGCCACCATATCCTTTTAAATAATTACAAAATATCTTCAAAAAAAGGCCGAGTTCAGGTCTTAAACGCACATTTTCGTGCTAGCAGATTGCTAAGATAACAAAAATCATAGCATTACGCTTTATTATACAGCTCTACTCAACAGCCCAAAAAGCCATCATGATCAAAATGTTCCATAACTATTGTATCTGCAGTAGCCATTCTATTGAGGTTACGCCCAGGAATGAGCCATCGACCAGATAACTGAAGTTCAGTTATCTGAAATCAGCTTTTCTCCCCTGAAGCTAGCCACTGTCGAGGCAGATAATGAGAATGCAGGCAATGCTGGAAGAACCGGAAGTAAACTCAAGAGTGTATACAGCGGACAAGGAGAAAGATGAATCAGACCTGATTCATCCACAGTCTGCGGGGCAGGACAAAAGATCCTGCCGTTAGCGGCTGCGAAACCGGTCAATTCCACTATATCACTTCAGGGATATGGAACGGCAGTTAAAAAAATTCACAGAGACAGTTTGTTGATTTTGGTTTTTCCCTTTATTTGGCCCTTTTTAAGCTGTTTTGGTCGAAATTGCTGTCAGACAGCCCTGTCCTGAAAGAAAAATTTGACCACAGCAAATCGGTCTCCTTGCCTTTCTGATGGTTGACCATCCTCATCTCATGTGCCTTCCACAGGGTCCCCAGGTAAAGATGATATTCCTGCATGGAGAGCGTTTTTAAAAAACGTTTTTTACTGTCATAATACTCTTCTTTCCATATCCTGTAATCATCCTGATCCAGCCAGGAAACGATACGGCTATACCCTGAGTTTTCGGTATCCACAGGAGAACGCTGGACAATATAGCAATTACGGCCAGCCAATGTCTCTTCACCCAGATACTGATATGTATACTTTTCAACCTCGATACTGCCGAAATCCTCGTAGGAAAATTCACTGCCCATAAATGCCCCGGACTTATTACGGGCACTGATCCGCTTCACCCGTTTCAGAGCGGGCAGATAGAGCCATTGATCATCGTCGCCAACCTTATGGCCATAGGTGAGAAGCGCCGTTCCCCTGACATCTCCCGGGGAATCGAAAATAGTCAGGCCTTTGTCACCGTCAGCAACCGTTTCCATGATGCGAATCCTTATCCTGCGCCGGTTCTCCGAACCTTCCTGATTCCGCAGGACCATCTCCATATCTGCCGTCAGATCGCCGAATCCTGAACCACGCCTGTCCGCTTCAATCGCTATATCGAGACCTTTTTCCGCCGGGCTTTGTGCAAAACAAGCGAAGGGCGAACATAATATACTGAACAAAACAAACCCGAAGACCTTCATGATATCCTCTATTATTTTAAGATGTTGCACAATCTATGATTGTTGCAGCTGTTTTTTCTTGTAAACAAGCGATAAAATTGCCGGCGCCAGAAAGTAATCAGTGATAAGGGCCGCAAGGATAGTCGAGGCAATAAGAAATCCCGAGTATTTGTTCAGGGTGAGCTCCGAAAAGAGATCACATAAAAAGCCACCGGCCAGAACAAGTGAGGTCACCAGCATAGCCCGGCCCACTGTATTGAGGGTTTTTTGGGTAGCCTTCTTTGGATCACCGTATTCATCATAATATCTGGCGAAGTTATGGAGAAAATGTATGGTGTCATCAACCACCAGCCCCAAAGTGATGCTGCCGATGAGGATCGTCCCGAAATCAAGGGGAATTCCACACCAGCCCATGAGCCCCATTATCAGAACAATCGGAAAAAGGTTGGGAATCATGCTGAGCAAGCCCATGCGGATCTTACCCAGCATAAGAATCATCAACCCGGAAATGAGGACCAGGGCAATGGTGTAGCTCCGCGTCATGCTTGTCATGACGTTATTGAGGATTTCAACAAAGATCGCATTTACGCCGGTGGTGACAATATCACACTCCGGAAACCGTTCGACCAGATCAGAGCGGACATCACTCACAAATTTTTTATAACGGGATGTATCTCTGTAGGGAACATGCATTGTAAAACGTGTTTTGCTGAATTGCTGATCCACAAGCTCTTCCAGATCGTCGGAACCACTGAGCTGAAAGAGAAATAGCTCCTGGGCTATCAACTCACTGTTGTCCGGGATGGAATAATAGTCCTGATTATTGTCATGGAGGGCCCGGTTTGTCTCTTTGAGCACGGTTGTCAGGGCCAGGACCTTGCCGACAAACAGGTCTTCGGTTTTGTAGTTACCGAATTTCAAGGCTGCCTCTTCCAGGGAACGTATAAAGTCAGGATCGTACAGGCCATCAGCCTTGCCGGTATCGATAACCACGTCAAAAGAAACAGTACCGCGCATCTCACGATCAATTTCTTCGGTGGCCAATCGTATCTTCGAATCTTTCGGAAACCACTTGAGGGCGTTGTGTTCAAAACGCAATTGAGTTACCCCCGCTATGGCCACGAGCAGCAGAACTGTAAAACTCCCTATCACCCACCATTGTTTTTCACAGCTAATTGCGGCAATCTTATCGAAGATCGTTTCAAAAATTCGTTCCCGCCTCTGCACGCTCTCCTTTTTCTTCACAGGAAAGAGTGCCAGCAGGGCCGGCAACAGGAAGACCGTATATAAAAGGGCCAGAAAGACACCAATGGGAGTCACTATTCCTAAATCGGCTACAGGGGCCACTTTGGCAGAAGCAAAGGAGGCCAATCCGGCTGCAGTTGTCACGGAAGTCATCAAAACAGGCAGACCGGAATGCTCCATGGCGGCGACGATTGCTGTTTCCCGATCGCCTGTTTTCTGAAAAGCCGGATAAAACAGGGCCAGGATATGAACCGAATCACTGATGCTGACCACCAATATAAAGGAAGGCAGGATAGTTGTGATACCGGTCATCGGGATTCCCAGTGCCGCCATGATGCCGATGGCAGAGAGTAGCGAAAAAGTAAAGATCAGGACAGGGTAAACCACTCCGGAAATTCTACGGAAAAGAAGGCCCAAAAAGATACTCACCATAAGGAAGATCATGGGAATAATAATCGCCAGATCCTTTTCCAGCGTGATATTGAGGGATTCTATCACTGCCGGCATTCCGGACATCAACACTGAAAAGTCTTCCCCATCGTAGCGCTTCAGTATTTTCTCAATTGTTGTGACCATTTCCCGATTCTGCACATTGGTCATGGGTTGGCAGGTTCCTTCAACCTGAAGCAGTACTTTCGAATCAGGATTACAGGCCAGCGGTTTGATGATGACAGCGGTAACGGTTCCTTCCTTATTGAGAATAAAATTTTCGTATAAGGTATTTTCGCCGGCCCGTTTTTTCAGTTCGTTCAAATCATCTCCGTTTTCCGGCCACCTCTCGAGAAAGTCTTCGACAAAGAGTTCATCGCCCTGCCCCCATGTGTTTCGTATATTGACAAGACTTGTAACTTCATCAAGAAAAGAAACCTCATTTTCCAAATCGTGGTGCAGATCCCGAAGCCTCTTCAAAAAATCCAGATTAAATACATCGGCACCCCTTATGGAAACGACAATGAATTCATCCTTGCCGAACTGGTTACGAAACTCGTTATAATCGACCAGCACCTTATCGTCGGGCCTGAAGAAGCCCTCGTTACTCATATCTGTTGTCAGGCTCGGAATCTGAGAGATAAGGGCCGTAAAGATTGTCAGAACAAAGATTATTGCCAACCAGTGATGCCGAAAAGACCAACGGGCAATTTTCCCAAAAGTGATTTCACAGAATTTTTTTAGTGTTTTCATGACATCTCCATAAATGGTTCTTTTTTATATGACCGCGCTCACATTAGAAAAAGAACAAATAGATGTCAAGCTCAAAGTGAGCAAGGTCGCATTATATGGTAATAGCCAGCAGTTCTCTGGATATCCAGAAATATCAGCTCATTAATATGGGAAACAAACAATGCGAATGCGAGTGATTACGAAAATTGAAAAATTAAAGAGAAGTCGGGAGAGGTAGCAGGAACATCCTGGAAACATTTCCTGAAGAGATGCCCATCAGGAATACTTTTCCATTTCCCTTTTATAAAGAGTGGAATAGTCAACTTTAGAGCGCAGGCGGTACATGAGTGCACGGTGGCCGAGGATAGCCCTGTTAGACCAGTTAAAAAAAGAATCGGTCCGAACGTAGCCGCTCTTAATCGTTTCTTTCAGAAGAGTTGCACCCTGCTCTGCGTACTCTTTGTCGGCAAAATCAAATTGGTCTTTTGTCAAGATAGGGGCAATCACCCATCGCATCTGGCGAATGGCCAGGTCCACCCAGACGGGATCAAGCTCTTCGGGATAATCGTGCATGGTTAATTTTGTAAAAAAATGCATCAGTTGTTCGCGGTTGTCATTGAACATGGCGATCTCACCATCTATTTCCATCTTCCAGCGCTCCTCATTAAAGACCCTGTAACAGCCAAAGTCGATAAATCCCAAGCGACCGTCATCCATCAGGAGATAGTTGCCCGGATGCAGGTCGGCATAGACAGTCCGGAGGCGAAACCAGGAGTGCACCAGGGAATAGGAGATGAGCTCACCGAAATGATTTCTCTTTGCCTGGGAGGGATTCCCGGCCAGAAAGGCCTGCAGATGTTTCCCCGGAAGATAGTCCATTGTCAGTATGCGTTTCCCTGAAAATTCCGGATAACTGCGAGGAACAACAATTTCACTTCCCGCAAACAATCTTCTGTTTTTTTCCATGAAAGAGGCTTCTGACACATAATCGACCTCTTGCAGAAAGACTTCTCTTGCATCCTGGACGTGCAGACAAAGATACTGATAGTCTTTTGTGAAACGCATGGTCTGCAACAAGAAGCTTAATGCTTTCAAGTCTGCATCAATGGTCTGAGCGATATTCGGATATTGTATTTTTACTGCAACCTCTCTGCCATCATGCAATCTTGCCCGGTGCACCTGCCCGAGAGAGGCGGCAGCAAATGCGTTTTTGTCAAAAAATGAAAAAATCTCCTCAGGTTCCTTGCCAAGTTCATCGAGAAACACTTCCCGAATAAGAGAAAAATGCATGGGAGGGGCTTCAAACTGCAGGGACTCGAAAAGCTCAATCAGATCATGGGGCATGATCTGGGGCAGGTTGGCAAGAAGCTGCCCCGCCTTCATGATGGCACCACGCAGGTAGCCCATTGTACCAAGGAGCTGCAAGGTGGATTTGAGATGAAAATGGTTTTTCAGCAGTTTCTTTTTTTCATCTTCGGCAAACTGCCTGCGAAGAAAATAGGAAAAATAGTAGCCCGCAATTTTTGCCTGGCTGCTGCTCAAAGAGCATACCCGCAAAAATGAGCTTGCCGGAATCCTTTTGGTTTGCACCTTGCTCAAAATTGGCCCGGCTGCCCTACTCATTACAAGCAACCCCTTGGACCTCAATATTAGCAGATATGGTGTTTACAAATACCTGCATTGAATAGTCTGCCAGGGTGAGGGTCTCGACCTGGTTTTCCGATTCGTCGCCGGACCAGTGAGCCAAAATGCCAAGATAGAGCGCCCAGTAGAGTGTGACCGTAATAGAGTGTTGGATGAATACAAAGCCATGGGCGGCCAAAGCGGCCTCAACCGTCTTCAAGTGTAGCTGTCGCACCTGGTCTCCGGCCGGACAGGTGGACTTTTTCGCAAAAATCGACATACCACTCTCAAGTACCGGGCCGACATATGAACGGTATGGTCTCAGGGCGCGAAGTTCGGAAGCGACAAGGAGAAAAAGTTCTTCAACCAAACTTTCACTACCCGATTTCCGTCGCAAATAGGCTTGCCGACCCGTTTCCATGGCCTGCGCAACCAGAGTCATGGCCAGGGTTTCCTTGCTGTTGAAATAATTAAAGAGGGTGCCCTTGGCTATGCCGCAGGCCTCGGAAATATCCCTTGTGGTTGTCTGCTCGTACCCCTTCTCAGCAAACAGCTTCTCGGCAATTGCAAGAATCTTTTCCCTGTTTTTTTCTTTTGCTTCCTTGGTGATCCGCATATATGTATCCTTTTTTTATGACCACGGTCATATTAACACGACCCGCAATTTTGCAAAAGGTGTTTTTGAGATAATGACAAGCAAAGACTGCCCTAATAAAGGCAAAGGATGAGCGGAGGGCACCTGGCCCCGTTCGCGGCTGAAGCCGCGCCCACAGGATCTCGCCAATTCTGTGTTTTTTCAGAGTCTGGAAATATTCCGACTGGACTCTTGTGTGGTTGGAGAAGAAGAGGCAGAGAGCGCGTGTATATACTGTGGGGTGTCGTGTGGGAGCGGATTCATCCGCGAAAAAGGAGGTGGCGCGGGCCGCGTGTCTGTTTTCGTAGAACGGGTGCAGTTCACGGCTGAAGCCGCTCTCACAAGTGTAAAAATCTGGGCTCGGAGGACATGGGAGCCAATTTCCTCCGACCTGGCCTAAAGGACCAGGTTCTCCATTTTAAAATAAAGCACAACGTTATCTACTCAACTCTCTCCACCATCGTCTCCAGGCTCTGGAGCTGTAGAAACAAATGTGACTTTTACCCCATAGGAATCCGCTCCATTTTCATCCTCATAGGCCCATCCCAGTTTGGCCGTGAACTCGGCCGTCAACTGAAGGCCAAGACCAAAACCCAGATCCTGACTGCCGATTGCCTCGCCAGACTGGTCATTTGTAATTTCAACCTGGTTACCGTGCTGAAAAATTGTAACCCGGCCTTGCCAGGTATGCTGAAAGGCATTGCGGATCAGATTCCCAAGCACGATTCGAACCGGACTTTCCGGCAGGATGAGACTGCACGATTCCGTCTGCAACTCAAGTTCGACATCCTTCTTGTTGAGGAGATACCTCATCTCCTCAACAAGATGCCGGATCATTTCGTCAAGATCAACCTGCTGCTCCTTAAGCGGAACGGCCAGATCACGGTTCAGCCACAACAGGGTTTCGGTCAGATGCTGCATGGTCAGCGACGCACGGTCAATACGATTGATAACCTGCAGCTGTGGGGAGCTCCATTTCTGAGACGGATTACTCTCCAGTTTTTTGATCAGTTCGATGTTGTTGCGAATAACTGCGATAGGAGTACGTAATTCATGACTGGTATAGCGCAGGAACCGGTGTTCCCGCTCGAGACTTTCCTGCACCGAAGAAAGACTGCTGCGGATCAACATCGCGAACTCATTGAGTTCCGGATAAGAGAAGTCCGGTGGAGGCAGATTCAGCCGTTCCGAATCAAGTTCCCGGGCCCATTGTCCAAGCGCTTTCACCGGCCGGGAAACGCGCTTGAGGAGCAAAGCGATAATCGCCGCCAACGTCACGGCGATGGATAAACTGATGAGCAGCAATAACTGCAAACTTCGCGCAGCATTGCGGCCAACAAGCTTAGAGGCCGTACTCCGATCGAGCCGACGACTGACAAACAATGTGTCGTCCCCCTGCTTATACCGCATGGCAAAGTAAATAATATCCGGCGGAGCAAAACCGCCGGAATCGTTGTGCTTGAAGAGTATCCCGGATTCGGTCGGAGGCTGCGCAAAGGCCTGCCGGATCTCTCTTGGCATCTGCTGCCACTGTTCGGCTATCTGATAGCCGCTGAAACTGTTGAGGGCACGGCGCTGAATAGCCGGGATGGATTTGAGATAACTGACGGCAGACTCTGCCATGTTGCTGGCCGTAATGCTGTCCATGCCGCGCACGAAATAGTGTGCGCTCAACAGGGAGTAACCGATAACCAGGACGATACCAAAAGAGAGAAAGGCCAGAATAATGAAGAGTTTTAAGCTGAGCTGCCGTTTCATGACTGACCCTTTCCCTTCAAGGCAAAACCGTGACCGGCAACTGTTTGCAACAGAGGATTGGAAAATGGTGCATCAATTGCCTTGCGCAGATGAAAGAGATGCACCTTCAGACTGTCACTGTCGGGTATCTCATTTCCCCATACAGCTTCCTCCAGGGTCTGACGCGTAACCACTGCAGGCGAGGCACGCAGCAGGGCTTCCAGTAATTTCCAGCCGATGGGAGAGACTTTGATCGGCAGACCGCTGCGCATGACGGTTTTAGCGCTGAAATCCATTTCAAGATCCCCGCAGGATAATTTTTGCATCTGGCCGCTACGCCGGCGCGCCAACGCCTGCAACCTGACCACCAACTCCTGCAATTCAAAGGGTTTGACCAGGTAATCGTCAGTTCCTGCCTGGAACCCGGCCAGTTTGTCGTCCAGATGATCACGGGCGGTCAACATCAGGATTGGTGTATCGTCTCCTGCGGCACGCAGCTGCTGACAAAGACTCAGACCGTCGAGCCGGGGCAGATTGAGATCAAGCAAGAGCACATTATAACTGTTCTCCATGGCCAACTGCAGACCGGCCATGCCGTTACTGGCATAATCGCAGCGGATCTTCTCCAGCTCCAGATACTGCTCAACCGTTTCCGCCAGATCAAGATCATCCTCGACCAGAAGCACGTTCAACATGGCTGTCGCTCCTCCCTGCCTGGTTGCAATCGTTGTTTGAGTACTCCGAGCCAGGTGCTGATATCATGATGAATCAACAGCAGAGTCGGTATTAATATGAGCGTGATCACCGTCGCAAACATGATACCATAGGCAAGTGATACCGCTGCCGGAATCAGAAACTGCGCCTGCGTTGAGGTTTCTCCAAGCAAAGGCCACAGGCCGGCAAAGGTGGTGAATGAGGTCAGCAGGACAGCTCGCAGACGACTGCGGCAGGCCAGGATGATCGCTTCGTGCAAATGCCCGGCATCGGGTTTCAGTGTGTTGAAGCGAGACACCAGCAACAGACTGTCATTCACCACCACCCCGCTGAGAGCAATAATGCCGTTCAGTGACAGTATACCCAAGGAGAGGTCATTAAGCCAGTGTCCGAGAATAGCCCCGACAATCCCGAAAGGGATAGCAGTCATTATCAGTACAGGCTGGACGTAGGATTTTAAAGGGATGGCCAGCAGGATATAGATCATCAGCAGGGCCAGGAGAAACATTTTACCCATGGAGTTCTGGGTTTCCGCCTGTTCTTCCGCTTCCCCGCCAAAATGGATGGAAAGACCGGGATACCGCCCTGTGAGGATCGGCGCCTCTTCCGTCTGCAGGATTTTGACCAGTTCGGTTACTGACAGGATGTCCTTATCAACATCGGCCGATATATAAACGGCACGCTTCCCGTCAATACGGGTGATTGCATCTCGGGTGTAACCGTAGCTTATGGTCGCCACACTTGAAAGAGGAATCACACTGCCGTCACTGCTGCGTACCCTGGCATTAAGCACATCCGCCGGATTCTGCCGCGCTGCTTCCGGATAGCGCACCTTGACCTCAATCTCATCACTGTTGCGTTGATAACGCTGGACCACCTGACCGCTGAAGGCCTGCAGCACCTGCTCAGCAAGGGCCGTTGTTGTCATGCCGAGGGCACGACCCTGTTGCGTTAACTCTATATGCAACTGTGGCTGCCCGGGTTCCAGGTTATCTTCGATACCGCTGACACCCACCATTTTTCCGAGTTGCACTTTGAGATCCTCACCTGCCGCAGTCAGCACCTCATCGTCACTTGCTCGCAGTTCAATGCGCAACGCCTCCACCATTCTCGGCGCATTCTGAATGCTCAGAGTCCGTGTGCCTTCCGGCATTCCAGAAAGCTCCTGCCAGCGCCGGGTAAAGGCATTGATATCGTAGGGTGCATCACTTTCAAGTTCAACAGTGATTTTACCGGATTGATCCCCTTCGGATAGGACCTGCAGATTGGCAATAGCGGATTTCCCTGCATTACTGCCACGCAGTTCGCAGTCAGTTTCATAGGCACTGCTTTCGAGGAGATTGAGAGCGGCATGGGTCTGGCCAAAACTGGTGTCATTTTGCATGATCAATTCTGCACGCACGGTATCACCCGGGATATCCGGAAAAAAGCTTACGCGCAGAGCACCGGTAAAGGGCATGGCTATCACCAGGGCAAAGAGGGCGACAAAGAGAATGACAACGGCATAGCGATAACTCAGTGCCAGTTCAATGAGCGGTTGATAACAACGGGCACTGAACCAGTTCAGACTGTAATCGGCCCCATGCTGTATTATCTGCCAGCCCCGAAGCAATGGATTACGGCTCCTGTTTTTCCGGGTATTCAAATGGGCCAGATGGGCAGGTAAAATAAACTTGGATTCGATGACTGAAAGTACCAGACAGATGGCAACCACAGTGGCGAACTGAGAATAGAGCTGACCGAGACCGCCACTGATTCTGGACAGTGCATAAAATGCCGCCACCGTGGTAAAAACCCCAAAGAGGGTGGGAATTGCCACCTGCAGGGTTCCCTTGATAATACTCTCCCGGGTGTCCCCTTCAGCGGCACGCACCGTATAAATACTTTCTCCAACCACCACGGCATCGTCAACCACAATACCCAGTGCCATGATAAAACCAAAGGTAGTGAATTCATTCAGCGACAGACCGATAAAAGTCGTTCCCATACAATAGAGTGTGCCGAAGAAAATAAAGGGCAGCCCCATGGCCACCCAGAAAGCTACAGTCAGGTTGAGAAACAGGGCCAGCAGCACAAAAACCAGAAAGATGCCGGTCCCTGCATTTTTGACCAGCAGTTGCAGGCGCTCGTTGATGGATGTACTGCGATCATTCCAGGTTGCCAGTTCCACTCCCTGCACCAGTTTTCCGTTTGTCTGCCACTCTGCGGCGACTTTGCGGGCTCCCGCAACAGAATCGGAGATATCGTCCTCACCGGTGGTAATCACCTGCAGGGCAATACTGTTTTGTCCGTTAAAACGAGAAAGGACCGAGGTATTGTCATCATATGTATCGCTGATGGTCGCGACCTCGCCGAGCAGCAACTGTCGACCGTTATTTGTTGTCAGCAGCGGGATAGCTGCAAACTCATCCTTCAAATAGGCCTGCTGGGAAGCCTTGAGCTGCAGATAGAGCTGTTCATTGCGCAGCACAGCGGTCATACTGTTCGAAGAACCCTGGTTAATGACATCTTCGACATCCGACAGAGACAAACCATAGGCCTGAAGCCGCCCCTCATCAATCTCTATAACCATCATGGGATCCAGCCAGCCCGAGATACTGACCCTGCTGATAGAGGGACTGGCCAATAAATCAGACTTCAGCTCATCGGTGAGCTGCTGCAGCGTGTAGCGATCAACCGGACCGTAAAGTTGCAGCCACAGAGCATGTTCCTCACGTTCGGCTTTTTCAATTACCGGGTTCTTTGCATCAGCGGGAAAGGTTGAAATGGCGTCGACCTTGGCCTTGACATCTTTTAAGAGGGTATCGAGGTCGTGGTCGTCCTTTTTTTCAATGGAAACAGTGACGCCGCTGCCGGTGGAGGTGCTTGTGATAGTTTTGATCCCGGTGACATCCTCCAGCTGATCTTCAATCTTAATCGCCAGCCCTTCTTCAGCCTGCCTGGCCGAACCACTCTCGTAAGAGACAGAAACGGTCATCCTGTCCGGTTCCATACTGGGAAAAGCCTCTTTACGTAAACTGCCTGCCTGCAACACTCCCAGAACAATGACAAGTATCATCAGGAGATTGGCGGCAACCGGATTGGCAATAAACCAGGGGATAATGCCTTTCATTCCATTATTCATTTACAACCTCTCCAGTAGGGTTTACCATCATTCCCGGCAGATAGCTGCTGAGCGGATGGACCAGGACCTGCTGTGAGGTCGCTGCCAATGCTGCCGGAACACTAAGGTAAATCGAATCACCAGCACTGAATACAGGTTCGCTCAAAAACCGGTCCAGGGTGCTGCCGTCCTTGACGTACCAGATTTCGCCCTGTTGGCTGAGAGCAGAACTCGGCAACTGCCAGAGCCTCTCCAGGCGACGACCAGCCAATTCAACCTTGAGAAAGGTTCCGTTTAACAGGGCAGGAGACTGATCCAGTGGCTGATCGACAGCAACAATCAGAGAACGCTTTCGAGTCGTTCCGTCAAGATGCTGTTCAACACGATCCACTCGACCGGACCAACTCTGGCCATCTTCGACACTGGTCAGTTTCACCCACCATTGCCCGCCAATTAGGGTCGCCGTATCGGGCAGATTATTCCAGTCACGGCCCGACAATGCCACGGCGACTTCCACCCGGTCTGAACTGTACAATTTTGCCAACTCAGTTCCGGCCTGCACATAACTCCCCGGTGCCACCAGCCGTTCCACTACCAATGCGTTAAACGGAGCAACAATCCGGGTTTGTCTGAGATCCTTGCGAGCACCTGCCAATGCAGCTTCGGCGTTCACCACAGCAGCTTGCGCAACAGCCAGATGGGGCTGGCGCAGGACCAGTTCAGATTCCGGCACACCTTCCAGTCCCGAAGCTTCCCACTCGGTATTTGCCTGCATCCCCTGTCGCTGTTCTTCCAGCAGATCAAGATTTACTGTTGCCAGATCTTTTTCAGCACTGGTGACAGCTGCAAGGTAGTCACTGTCCTCAAGCTTAATCAGCATGTCCCCTGCTGCAACCCGCTGCCCGGATTCAAAAGTTTCGGCAAGGGCAATTACCTGTCCGGCGACCTGGGCCGTCAGGAGCAGTTCAAAATGTGGCTGCGCTGCCCCGTAACCGCTTATCTGTGCCTCAGCACTGATGTTTTTGGCCGTAATCACCACGACATCAGGCGGCTGTGCCTTTGTTGTCATGAATGGAGCAGGCCGGTTCACCAATGCCTCCATGCGGTAATGGTTGAAAATCAAAACAGCAGCTAAAATAACTCCTGCCGCCAGCACTATGAACCACTGCGAAAAATGTCGAATCATTGGTATACTCCCAGGCCCAGAGCAAGACCGAGATCAATTCGGTTTGTCAGGCGTTCGTAATAAAGGGTGTCCAGTTGTGTCTCCAGATCGTAGGTTTGTTGTTGTACACTGAGAAGATCAAGAATAGTTGCCAGGCCGGTACGATAGCTGTCCTGATAGTTCACAAGGGTATTGTCGGCGCTTGCCAGTGCCGATTCAAGATGCGCCTGCTGTCGGGCCAATGACTCTTCCCGCCCAAGTGCGTCTTCAACCTCGTTCACGGCCGTCAACAGGGTTTCCCGATAGATCTGATAGAGTCTGGCAGTTTCCAGTTCCGCCACTTCAGCCGCTGCTTTCAACCGCCCCCCCTGATACAGGGGAGCAGTGAGCTGACCGAGTAAGGACCAGATCGGATCAGCAAACAGAGCAGCTCTGGGCGATTCGGCGATATCCTCCAGAACAGCTTTCAAATTGATACTCGGCAGGAGATCTTTGTACGCCACAGAAGTGCGCAAGCCGGCAGCGTCAATGGCAAAGTATGCTGCTTGCAGGTCAGGCCGACGCTGTAGTGTCTGCTCCGGGAGATCGGTCAACGGTATGTTTACCTGGGGATAGTCTGCAGGAACTTCGACAGTTGACCTGGCAATGCGTCCAAGCATGGTCTGCAGGGACCTTTGTTGCTGGGCCAACAATTCCGTATATCCTTCCAGGGTGGCCCGTGAGCTGGCTGTCGAACTGCGGGCAGTGTCAAGGTCTTCCAATGCTCCAATACCGTTTCGATAGCGCTGGAGAATGAATTGCTCGTTCTGCTGCAATGTTGCCAGTCGACGCTTTTCAATATCAATCGCATGCTTGTCGGCTATCAGCAGCAACCAGGATTTCATAACTTCAGCAGCCAACACATCTCTGGCAGACCTGAGAAGTGATTGCTGTTCAGCCACATCCATGGCGGCCGCACTGTCTGCATCGGCAAGTTTACGCCACAGATCCAGTTCCCAGCTGATTGTCAGGGCACCGGTATAGCTGCTGTTGCCACCCTCTTCCCTACCCGCCGAAAAGCCCGCATCGGCCTGAGGCAGACGTTCTGCAGTTACCTGCTGATGTTCTGCCTGCACAATCCTCAGTGTCAGCAAGGCCTGTTGCAGACCGGGATTGGCGGATAGGGATTCTGCAAGCAGTTCATCGAGTTGAGGTGAACTGATGAGCTGGTTGAGAAAAGTAATGGACCTGGCCCCATCCGGCAGCTGCCACTCCGACACCTCCTTGATATCTTGCAGCGTCCGAGCCGTATAGTCAGACTGGGGAGCGAGACTGCAGGAGACCAGAAAAGCCATGGCCAAAGGCAGAAATCGTCTCAAGAAAGGGAGCGCTTTCATTTTGTTAAAACTCCAAACGTTAAAGAAAGACAAAAGTGCCAATGCCCGAAAGCTGCCTGCACACAGCAGGATTATCCCGGACAGCAACTGATAAGCAGCAAGAAACCTGCTGCATTGACTTCTACGGTAACAGAGTGGCGGTTAAGGGGAGGTTAACAGTTGCAACAAGGGGAAGGAAAATACCGAAAAACAGAAATAAACAGATGTAACATCTTATTAAGTCAGGATATAAAAAAACAATTCTCCGGCTATTCTTATCACTCTATAAGTGATAGTTTTTCCGGCAACTTTTTAAGGGGATAAAAAAAAGGAGATACAAAATCGGAACAGATGAAACACTCAGAGGAGGTGTTCGCTTTTTTTGCTGATCACGTCAAAAAAAAATCAGGGCTCATAACTGCACAGAGGCTAACCTTATTGTCCTGTACTGTTACGAGCCCTTTCCAACAGAAAATTGAGAAAGCACAATCCAAGAAGCCGTCAGGCCTGGGATCAATACATCATCCCGCCCACATAAACTCCTGCACCGACCAAAAGGTCTTTTGAGGGAACCCTGTAGATGTAAGTGACTTTCTTAGATGGTGATTTTTTTCCCGGTTTCGGCCACATATAATCCACCCAGCCTTGACCGGGGTCTTTGGCAATATTGACAAAATGGACGAAAATCGCCTTATCAGCAGCATCGGTCTGCAGGAGTACATGCTCATTTTGCATCAATTCGGGCTGCATGGGATGGGCCAGCATTTTGCCTTTGAGATCCATAAGAAAGACATAGGAATCTTTCCAGACAAAAGGACCCTTGGGGTCACCGATCATTTTAATAGAGGCCTCTAATCCTCTGGCATTGATGATTGCAGCTGCTTCATGGGTTTTCATAATACATTCTTCCGTTGTTGCCCTTTCCTCGGCAAATGCTTGAGAAGAAAACAGAACGAACATTGATATGGTGAGGGCTATAAGAATTTTTTTCATTTTCTCTATCCTTTTTTTATTTCTTTTCCTGTAGATACACTCCGTGACAGATAAATTATCTGATCCATGGTTTTCCAACCGGCAGAACATCTCTGCCAAAGACCTGGGCATAAATGGCATGGGCCATCATATACCACGCAGAGGCTGCGCAGAGCATCAGTTCATACCCTGCAATCTTCGTCATTTCAGGATAACCGAAATGAGCCAGGTCAAGGAGAATAAAGCCGATAAGGAGCAAGGTAAAGGTTACGGCCATGGCCCCATGAATTCTCATGGCAGGAATCCACATGATAAACGTATAGATGGTCCAGCCCACCAGGAACCAACCCACATCGGTTGTGCTGGAATGATAAATGTTAAAATGATTGAGAATAAAAATGATACCGAGCGCTATCCAGAAAGCTCCGTAGGATACAAAAGCACTGTATCCAAAATTATTGCCGCATTTAAATTCCTGAAAACCGGCATACATCTGGGCAAATCCGCCGAATACAAAAGCAAGCGCCACAATGGGCCCGATATCACACAAGCCTATATTGTGCACTTGCAACAGCATGGTAGTAAGGGCAAATCCTGCTAGACCGACCACCGCCGGATTCCCTTGAGTCTTTTCGTTAGACATGAAACAAACCTCCTGGTAAAAATAATACCTCGTTAAAATATCTTATGAAGTACAGCACAATACTCTACTTCGTTTTATTTTTTTGGGCTTGGTATAGATACCATATAGAATAGGGCTGGTATAGGAAAAGCGGACAGAAAGTGAAGAGTTTTCAGTAGGCTCCAAGAAGCTGTGAATGATAATTTTCTCGGGAGAGAAGAAAGGATCTTTAAGCAGAAAGAAATATTACCTGGCACAAGAGCAATCTCATGCGTTATCCAGAACCTCCCTTACACAGCCAGCAAGATCAGCTTTTGAAAATGGTTTATACGTGAAAGCATTAATGCCAATTTTCTGAGCAATATCTGCATTGATTTTATTGCTGTAACCTGTACAGAGAATAATAGGGATATCGGCTCGTATTTGCTTTAATTCAATGGCAAATTTGTCTCCAGTCATGTGGGGCATGGTCATATCAGTGATTACTACTTGAAAATTATCAGACTTTTCTTTGAATAATTCCAACGCCTCGACACTGCTGGTTCTGGTTGTCACCTGATAACCGAGGCTTTCTAACATCCTGCTTACCATGCGGGCAATTGGAGGTTCATCGTCAACAAAAAGGATATGCTCATCTCCCTTTGGAAGCGTCTCGGCTTCAGAAATGATTTCATTATCCAGATTACTGGTAATGGGTAGATAAATGGTAAATTTTGTCTTTACGGAAGGGATACTCTCAACTAAAATTGTTCCACCATAACTTTCAACAATTCCACGGACCATTGCCAAACCCATTCCGGTTCCTTTGCCCGTTTCCTTTGTCGTAAAATACGGATCAAAAATCGAGTCAATATGTTCAAGCTCTATTCCACAGCCGGTATCAGATATGGCTAATTCGATATATTTTCCTTGTTCTAAGCCTCCAGGTATATTGATACTCTCACCAAAGTGGACATCTTTCAGCGTCACCTCCATAATTCCACCATTGTCCTGCATTGCATGAGCAGCATTGGTGCAGAGGTTCATCATTATCTGATGAATCTGGGTAGCGTTTCCGATTACCAGAGAAGAACTTTCTATCTCTTTTCTTATTTCTATTGTGGATGGGGTGGAGGGGCGGATTAGTTTGAGCGCTTCGATAATAATAACAGCGACTCGAGTCGGCTTTTTTTCCTCATCAGACTGTCGGGCAAAAGCGAGTATCTGGTTGACTACTTCTTTTGCCCGCAAGCCACCAGCATAAATTTCCTGCAGATTATCCTCCATGCTAGAGCCTTTTTCAACCTCATCAAGGGCAAGTTCAGAAAAACCAAGTACGGATGAAAGAATATTATTGAAATCATGAGCAATACCGCCAGCAAGATTACCAATGGACTCCATTTTCTGTGCCTGCAACAATTTCTGTTCCAGTATTAGTCTTTCTTTTGCAGATTCTTTTTGACTTGTAATATCCTGAATGACGCCGACAACTTTAAGTGGGGTGTTTTGATCATCTTTGATGAGTTCTGCAATGGATTTAATAGTTTTAGTCTTGGGCCCAGAAACTGGGTTTATTTCAAACTCCAGATTATAGGGTTTGTTTTTCTCAATCAGATCAATCAAGGCCTGATGCACCCTCTGTCTTTCAGGAATGCATTTTTCTACTTCTTCGGATGTGAAACGATCACTATCCGGAGCGAACCCATAAATGCGTTTTGCTTGATCAGATCCCCAAAAAGTTTCTGAAACGAGGTCATATTCCCAATTACCGACCAACCCCATTCTTTGGGCACTTTTATATCTTTGCTCATTCTGTATCAAGGCATCTTCTGCCTTTTTCCGCTCGGTAATATCTCTGGCAATGCCAAGTACTCCAATAAGCGTTCCGCTTGGGTCTCGCATTGGTGTTTTTATGGTTTCAAATAATCCACGATATCCATCCTCAGAAAATGTAAGCCATTCTTCATTTACTGATTGCTTATTCAATTCAATAACCTTTTGGTCATAGTCACGGAAAAAATCAGCAAGGTCTTTGTCTACAAAATCGTAATCGCTCTTCCCAACAATTGTTGATTCTTTTGCACCAAAGAACTGCTCGAATTTTTGGTTACAACCAAGATAAATACCATCAGGGTCTTTCAACCAAACCAAGTCTGGTATGGTATCCACCAGTATACGCAGTTCAGTTCTCGATCTGACTAACTCTTCTTCAGCTTTTTTCCTCTCAGTAATATCTGTTACAACGCCAACAATTGCTATGGGAATTCCTTTCTCATCTTTTTCGAGTGTGTTCCGCTGGTTGACCCACCTCACACCTTTATCTTTATGAACAATCTGATATTCGTAACTAGGGGGAACTTTTCCTTTAAGCAAATTGCTCCATTCTTTTCCAAAATAACCATGCCAGTCAGGGTGGATGATATTTTTGATCAGCAGTGGAGTATTGTAAAAATCTTGTGGCCTGTAACCGAAGATATTCACCGATGCAGGGCTTACATACTCGTATATTCCGTCAGGCAGAGACATCCGATAGATCATATCAGTGGCATTTTCTGATAATCTCCGGAATCGATCTTCGCTCTGTTTTAAGGCATCTTCTGCTCTTTTTTGATCGGTGGTATCAACCCATTGGCAAACAACGTTCAATAGCTCACCCCGATCACCCACTATGGGAAACATTGACACATCAATAATCATGTCACGCGCAGTTCCGAATTCAACTTCACCGGCAAGTCGAGCTTTCCAAGGGATGCGGAATCGGACTGATTCATGATTCTCAAAGACAGCCCTCACCAGAGGCATAACCCCTTGACTCTCTAGATTTTTATCTTTTAAAACATTATATTGGCCAATGATATTGTCATCTGTCAGCTGAATTGTTTCACATAGTGACCGATTTGCGAGTATGACCATGCCTTCTCTGTCAGAAGCCCACATTGGGAAGGGGTTAATATCTACTAGAGTGTGAAGAAAGAGAATACTGGATTTGATATCTTTACTCGCCTGCTTTGACTTGATTTCAGATTTCTCTAGTTCCAGAACTCGTTTTTCAAGCTCTTCATAAGTAGGTCTGCTACCCATTTCAATTACCTGCCATGTTAAAGAAAAACTGGTAAAGAGAAGTTGTGAAAAAAGAGAGTCTTGTTTCTAACATCACAATCTCCTTTTTGATTAATGGCCTGAAATCCACGAATATCTATCGACTTAACTGGGCTGTTACTTTTTTTTCAACTATATCTTTTCTCCTAATTTAATACAAGTGGACCACAAAAAATGGAGCAAGTCGCAATGATTGATTATAACGAGTCCACACATCAATAGAACATGAGAGCAGAATTTGCAGCAGCAATAGATGTCACCTGCCAATCAAAATATATTACGCAGAGCATCTTTTTATCATTATTTCCTGAACACCACAGGATCGATCAAAAGTTTTGAGAAAGGAGATATTTTATTACGTATATACAGTAGAAAGGTCAAGTTGATACGTTTGTCAGTTTGTTTGAGGTTCGGCCTGGCAACCTTAATCGTTTACCTTGAACCAGATTCGAGTTTTCTTGGGACTATTTTGACTTTTCTGGGTTCAGTTCCTACTGCCTTACGGAAGGGTTCCAATAAGGGGTTCTCAGCCACCCCCATTTCCTAAAGGAAATCCAACCACTGGCGGAGGTACTTACTGCAGTGGCACCCATTATAATGGTAAATCATCTCACGTCGATTAGTCACCCGGTCGGGGCTGGGTCAGGCGTGACATTTCATAATAATAACCGTGCGATTGCACCTCAAACACCATGGTGAGTCGGGAGCGGAGTTAGGTTACTTATTCCGATTCACTAATTAACGCCTCTTTTACCTTAACAGCTAAATCCTTTTTGGAAAAAGGCTTCTGGATGAAGTTTACGCCTTTATCCAGCACACCGTGGTGGGCGATGACATTTGCTGTATAGCCCGACATAAACAGGCGTTTAAGATTCGGGTAGAGTAATAAGAGGTTTTTAGCCAGGTCCCGACCGTTCATTTCAGGCATCACCACATCAGTCATGAGCAGGTTGATGTGGCCGGCATACTTGTCGGCCAGGCGGATGGCTTCGCCGGGGGAATTCGCTGCCACCACCGTGTAGCCAAGTCGTTCGAGCATCTTTGTGCTCATTTTCAGAATCGTCAACTCATCTTCCACCAGCAGGATAGTCTCGTGACCTCGCGCGTCTGGCTTTTCCAGACCTTCCTCCTGAATCTGCACGGGATTGCCGATATACTGGGGTAGATAGATCTTGAAAGTCGTTCCCTGGCCAGGCTCGCTATAGACGTTGATGAAGCCGTTGTTCTGCTTGACAATCCCGTAGACCGTGGCCAGTCCCAGGCCGGTACCTTTTCCCTGCTTCTTGGTTGTGAAGAACGGTTCGAAGATCTGTATCTGTGTTTTCTGGTCCATGCCGCACCCATCGTCGCTGACGGCCAGCAACACGAACTCGCCGGGCACAAAGCCCACATGCTGCGAACAGTAATCGTCATCGAAGACAACAGTCCCTGTTTCGATGGTGATCTTGCCCACATCCGCAATGGCATCCCGGGAGTTGACACACAGGTTTGCCAACATCTGGTCGAGCTGCGACGGGTCCATATTAACCGAAGCCAATTCCTTGCCCGGCCGCCAAGCCAGGTCTATGTTCTCACCGATAAGCCGACGAAGCATCTGGAGCATTCCTTCAAGGGTCCGGTTCAGGTCAAGTACTCTGGGCGCCATCGTCTGCTTGCGGGCAAAAGCCAGCAATTGTCGGGTCAGGTCGGCGGAACGCTGGGCGGCTTTTCTGATTTCCTCCAGGTCGGTATAGATCGGCAGAGCCGGGTCCAACTCCTCCATGATCATCTCCGCATGGCCGAGGATCACCCCCAGCATGTTGTTGAAGTCATGGGCCACGCCACCGGCAAGACGACCCACGGATTCCATTTTCTGGGCCTGTTGCAATTGGGCCTGCAGTTTGTCTTTTTCCTCTTCAGTCACTTTACGTTCAGTGATATCAAGAATGACGCCGTCATAGAGGAGATTACCTGCTATCTCAGTAGGTGATGAGAGCCCTGATATCCAGATGACCTCACCGGACGGTTTTATAAGCTTCCCCTCATAATTCCATTCCCCTTTACAGTTTATTGCCCTTTCAATGGTTGCGAGAAAATCCTCACGATGATCTGGGTGGATTGCCGTGGTGAACCTCTCAAAAAAACCCTCAGGTTCGGGATCAAGGCCCAGAAGGTTCTGAACCTGACCAGTGACATAGGATACCTTCCTGGTCCCGTCTTGACCGGCGACAAACTGAAAGACAAGTCCCGGGAGTCTCATTGATATCTCGGTCAACTGCTTGTCCTTTTGCCGAATCTCCTCCTCTGCTATTTTCCGCTCCGTAATGTCGTTTACAATACAGGCAAACTGATTTGGGGCTGGTCGGAATGCAGTCGTCTCAAAATACTTATTAAGTTCAGAGGAATAGTATTCAAAATGTGCAGGTTTCCCGGTAAGCGCCACCCGGCCATAGGTTTCGATCCAATATTTTTCCGTACCGGGCAGCACCTCCATCACCGTTCGTCCAACTATCTTTTCCGCATCCAGACCAGTCATCCGCTCAAAGGAGGGATTGACGGCGAAGAAACGGTAATCAATGGGTGCGCCTTCTTCGTCACAGATTATTTCATGGAGAGCAAATCCTTCCAGCATCTCTCTGAAAAGAAGCTGATAGTCTCTCTCGGCTTTTCTATGGGCGGAAATGTCACGGTTGATGGAAAGAACCGATTCCACACGGCCTTGGGCGTCATGTTCCGGGAAAAGACGCCAGTTATTGGCCACTTGTCCGTCTCGACCTTCAAAAGTGTACTCAAGCTCAAGGGGAATGTCCTTATCAAAGGCCTTTCTGATGGATTCTTCCCAGAAAACACATTTTTCCTCTGGGAAACCCAGCTGGCGATGGGTCTTGCCTATGAATTGTGCAGCTTCCATTTTCACCAGATCGACAACGTTCTCCGAAACAAACAGATGCCGGCCATCACGGTCAAAACGCGTAACGATATCGGGCATCCCCTCAACCAGAGCACGGAGCATCTCAACGTTCTCGCGCAGGGCACTCTCAGACTTTCTCCGTTCGGTTATGTCCAGAATTACACCCTGAATCTTGGCAGGATTGCCAAATTCATCCCTCTGCAGCTCTCCAAGCGAGTTGACGGTTTTGAGTTCGCCACTGTCTTCTGCGATAATGTCATATTCAAGATTGTAGGGCACATTATTTTCAATCAGATCGACAAGGGCTTGACTGACCCGCTCTCTTTCGGGAATACAACTTTCCACTTTCTCTGGGGTGAGAGAGGAGGTGTCACCTACGAAACCAAAGATCCGTATGGCCTCGGAGGAGCCATGGAACACCTGGGTGACAATATCGTAGTCCCAGTTGCCAACCTTGCCGAGCTGCTGCGCCTTGATGTATTTGTTGTTTGCATCAGCAAGTTTCTTCTCCATTAATTCACGCCGCTGAATTTCCTCTTGTAGATAGTGTGTTCGCTGAGCCACCTTCCGTCTCAGAAACCACACTCCAATCAAGGTGAAAAGAAAGAGAATAGGGAGCAGCAGCTGCAAACTTCGTTTGATAAATTCAGTTAATGAGATCTCCGGTTGCGGTAGAATAGGAGTGAACCATTTTTCGTAGAGGCTGTTGTAGGTGCCGTTGACATAGAGAATTGCCAGCCCTTCGTTCAAGAGAGAAAGCAAATGCTGGTTGCCTTCGGAGACGGCAAAGCAAAATTTCTGCTCGAAGCCCTCAAGTTTCATGGAAACTGGCTTGAGGGACGAGACCTGTTTCTCTTCCACAGGGACGATATTGGTGAGTCCGAGTTCTTTGATGATCTCAAGCCCGACTATCTGCTGGACAACGATGGCGTCATGTTTTCCCGCAGCGAGCAGAAGGAATGCCTCTTCAAAAGAGGGTGTGGTAATAATGTTGTCAGTTAAATTGTTACGCAGGGTGTATTCATGAGCAGTGTCGCCCTGCATCACCAAAACCTCTTTACCTTTCAGATCAGAAATCGACTTGATTTCATGATATCCCTTCCTTACAAATACAGTTCCGTTCATTCTCAGGTATGGTGCAGTAAAATCGTAGATTTTGTCTCGCTCTGCGGAGTAGGAAACCAGCGGGAGTACATCAAGCTCACCTCTGGCCAGCTCCTCCTTGATTTGATTCCAGGGGGCCACTTTGAAGTTGACAGTGAGTCCGGCGGCATGAACAGCCGCAGTGAGCAGATCGACAGAAAAACCGCCTGCTGTACCATCGGGATGTACTATTGCAAACGGTGGATAATTGAGTTCACTGGCAGATTGCAGATTAGTCTTATATCCGGATGAGGAGGTGGTGGCATGAGATATTGAAAGAGATGGTGTTATGAAGAGAAAAACCAGTAGTGTTAGAGAAGATGGTGATAGATACTTGAGTGCTATCGTTATTAGCATACTGAAGTTAGGAGTATTATTTGAATGTTGGTCAATTGAGACAAAGAGCACTACTTGATGTCTCTGGTAATTTTTTCAATGCTATCTACATCTCTCAATTGATGAAATTGGTGTTGACCAGGGGATTAGGTCCGGCCAACACCTCGTTACAACATATTTCTTGGGAGAGAAACAATCGAAAAGGAAAAAAGAAAAAAAATGTTGTGGCTCAGTTAAAGCGTATTGAAAATGCGGAAAAAATGCTAGGAAATATTTTCAGAAGTGGCCTCGGTAACTTGAACAAGCCCTTAAGTGGGAAATCTGCTGCATATAACGCTTAAAGATAGGCCAACCGTTGGGGTAAAAAATGATTCGAAACTGATTTCAAATTTAAAAGATTTCCATTGGCAAGCTTCGGAGGAAGAGTACTCATATTGGGTTAAGACTATTCCTGATCACCTCAAGCTCTGCCCTAAGCTGGACCAAACATGACATTCAGAGAAGTAAAGTTAACCCGAGGACAGTTGGACAAAAACAGATATTCGATGTGGCAATATAAGGTAGGTCGTCTATAGTGGACACTAAATCAATTTGCCATCAGTCCTCTGCTGAATGGCTCAGCAACTTCTCAAATATTTTGAGGTAATTCTTCCCTTTTCATACGTCGCATGGCCGCATCACCCAAAACGCCTCCGTCGGTAAAACGGCGAGCCGCTCCGAAGCGCCCGAAAGCCCCAGGTTCTGTTCGGAAAAAGTCCAGCCCCAAGAAGAAGAGCAAACCGCAAATATCCCTGCTGCATGGTTATTTATTGATCGGTTTGGAGTATCTTGGCTTGATGAGTATTGGAGTTGCCACGGTCATTGTTGTCCTTGGTTATTCAGCCAACCGCTTTTCCGGTACTAGATTTTTCAACAGTTACTTACCTTTTACAACAGTAATTATAGGGGGTATTATCCTGGGAGTGATTCTTCTGGGCCTTTGGCAGAGACTGCGGAGGTGGTTGCGGAAACGTTCTTCCCTTTTGCCCCCGGCAGTTGTCCTCGGATTGGCGTTGGTGATTAGCGGTCTTGCCCCGCCGGAACTGTTCAGCCGGGCCTTCCTCTATTACCGTGTCCTGGTGGGTGGCAAAGAAGAGGCCAATCGGGTCGCCCTTACGCATCAGGTCTACGCTGCCTATCGTCGTCTGAATACGGTGCAGATGACAAAGATGATCAGACTGTCCGAGCCGTATAAGGCGGCAATTGAGGAGGCGGGAGCGTTTTATGGCATCGACGGCAATCTCCTCAAAGGGCTTGCCGCCACGGAATCGTCCTTCTTACCCCGCGCAAGTATCGATGGCGGCCAGGGACTCTTTCAGGTCACCAAGGTACCGGCAACAGTGACGATGGCGGTCAACCGACTTTTTCCTGTGAAGCATCGTGTGGTCACCGATGCTCGCTATAACGCTTATCTTGGGGCGGCGACACTCCGCCATTATCTCACTGAGATGAAGGAGGATCTTTTTCTCGGTCTTCTGGCCTATAATATCGGGCCAGCCAATGGCGGGCTGCGCTTTATTATGGATCAGTACGGGGCCACTGATTTTATCACTATCCAGCCCTATCTTATGCAACTCCCCCGTGACTATCCGATCCGTGTCCTCTCCTACTCCCTTGCCTTTCGCATAGAGCGTCAGGAAGGCCAGCTTCTCGCCTATGAAGAGGGAAAAAACGCCCTGCGAATCCAGGCCATTGGCATCCCCGGACTGCGGTAACTGAGAATCAAATACCATTCAACCATTGGTGGCTCGAGTGTTGAACGCTTTAGAGTCCTCATTGAGAGATAAAAATATGGCCTTTGAATCCTTCTACTGATCTAAAGATGAATAGTATTCCACAGTAGGGTATTAATATGACCAGTACCAACTTGGTTAAAAGTAGATTTCTCAATCTTACCCCTGTAATCTGACTCTGGTCGGCCATTAATTTCTAATTTCATGGAATGACTTCGCCATGACTTTTTTTGTTAAAGTCGTGTTCGGACACCTCAAGGTAATCGTCATCGATGATACCGAAAACGAAACCATAACTGGCTCCTTGGGTGCCAATGGATAGCTTGACCAGAAACGTTTTGACTGGCTGGTGAGTGAACTGCAGGAAGGGCAGGACAATGGAAAACTGATGATTGTTGCCGCACACATTCCGTTAGGGGTTGATATCCCTGACAAACCCGGCTCACTGTGGGATCCTTCTTCAACGCCCAAAGAAGCTGAGTTAATTACGGAACTTAAAAAATATTCCAACCTTATCCTGTTGGTGGCAGGGCATCGTCACATGAATACGATAACGCCCTTGCTATCAACGGATATTAACCATCCAGAGCTTGGTTTCTGGGAAGTTGAGTGCGCTTCACTACGCGATTTCCCGCAACAATTCCGTCTTTTTGACATCGTCCGCAATAGCGACAATACCATTTCAATTTTTGCAACCAATGTCGATCCGGCGGTAAAACCAGGCACACCTGCTGCAAGTGCAAGATCACTCGCCGTTGCCGCGTATCAGATATTCAACGGGGCGGCAGTGCTGCCCTATCAACCCACCGGCGTAAAAAATGTTGAGCTTGTAAAACAGGTAAGCCCGGAAATGCAGGTAAAAATACAGAGCTATGGAACGCCGATTATCAGGTAACTCTTCCTGTGGCAGGATAGATGTCGCTTCCTTTTTGCAACTCTAAGTGAACCTGCTGGACGCAAGTTGTAGATAGATTGAAATGATACAAACTTTAGCTCTTATCAACACAACCCGATGATATAAATATCAGTTCGTCTGATCCTCTTGTAAAGGTCCTATAAAACCCTTCAGCAAGCTCAAAGCGAGTGGTAGCGACAACGGGATCATTGACTTATCCCGTTCGTGGTGAGCCTCTTGAACCCACAAATAAGAATTTTGCAAGAGGCTCATTAGAATTTTTTAAAAAAAGAAAATTTATTGCGCTCCCATGTCTTTACTCAAACAGAATTTCAGCAGAGAAAGATGTCCCTTGGCAATATTCAAGCTCGGATAATACAGGGTGACTTGACCTTCTTCCTTAACATCTTCGGGTGAAGGGTTATAGGGGATATCTTTACTTTCAGAGTCAAGGGGTTAAACGAGCGATGCATAGTCTAGTAAGGTACTAGGCTAAGGTCTATTAGAGAATAAGCAGACCTTGAATGTGGCAATATTAAAAGCTGAAAGATAAAAACGTGGCTGTTCCGAATTTTTCTACATCTAAATTCATTGATGATTAGAAGAACAGCCACATTTGGATTTTACGTGGCAAAAACAATTATTACTTGTGCATCTTCTTCTGATCTTTAGACATGCGTTCAATCTGGTTTCCAGTGTTGTCGGCTGTTGCCTTGGCATCTAGAGCAGTACTTTCTGCACTACGAGCTGTTTCCAGGGCTGCCTCAGCAGTTGCGTTAGCTTGCTCGGCAATAGCCTTTACGGCTTCTAAATCCTTATTAGTGGCACATCCTGCAAGACCAATAACGATGAATAAGGCGAGTAATTTAACAGTAAGTCTCATACGAAATCCTCCTGGTTGATATTTTTCAAGTTTAATGGGTTAGGAACTGTAATTATTCGTATCGTAATACCAAAAAAGACAAAAGGTTAGTATTGTTTGTTTGACAATGGGGAAAAACGATGATCGGAGACTGCCAACCAGGATAACATGAGCATCTGATGCTGAAGGTGATAGGAAAACAACCCGATAGCAGGGTTGTTAAGAGGAATTGAGGAGAAAACAGTCAATTCGTACCGCAGGGTTATTTTTCTATCACGATTATCAAAAGAAAACTTACACTCAGTCGTTCAATTTTTTTGTAGAATGAAGTGCTCCTTATCATTTTTAGCAACTGATCGAGATTATAAACCCTAAATCGATGGTCTTGAGCCATGGTATCAAACTGCCTTTGGCGATTGATCACGTCACCATCCACAGCAAAACAGGCAATCAGGGTGGAACTCCCTCCCCCCCCAAAAAAAACCGAGTTACCCTCTAAAAAAAGCAACTCGGCTGCCTCAGCGAAAGGCCCGTAGTTTTCCGTCCCTGCCTCACGACAGGTTTGGCTTTGTTTTATAATATTAACCAATCATACTCCCCCCCCCATCTACAGTCAATGGCACTGTGTAGCATTTGTCTGCAGGACGGATAACTATAGTGTAGTATTGCAATCTTCGAGGTGAAAAATATTGGTTTGAAAAACGTGTGAAGTGAGAAGATAAACTATTTTAAAATAGTTACGAGTTAACCCTTCTTCCTGATTCTTCTCAGCGACAAGGAGAGGGCGGGGCAGTTTTTAAGGACATTCTCCTAAGAATGCAGTAAGCATTTCATATCAAGTTAGCAGAGTTATGGGATGAAATATCTCAACTTCACAGAAACCTATCTGTTCCTGTATCCTCTATGCCAGCCATTACATGAAAAACTAACGGCCTGTAAAGAACATGAACAGCAGTGAGTTTCTCAAAAGCGCAAAACAACCATAGCAATCTGCAACAGCGGAAATTTCCGCCCACCCTTACCTTCCCGCCTTACAGGATATTAAGAAAAAACAGGTTCAGGCAGCCGATCAGGAAACCGAGGAGGGCACCGAAGAGGTTGATATATTTGAACTGCTCTTCCATGATGGAGAGCAGCAATCGTTCCAGGCGCATAAGGTCCAGGGAATTCACCTTTTCTTTGACGATATGCCGGATATTAAGAGAGTCCACCAGACCGGGGACTTCCACGGCCAGCATAGCGGAGGACATTCGACGCAGGGAGAGGTAGATTCCATCCCGGACACCGGCAGGAAGGAGTCTTGCCAATCTGCCCACGGGGTGATTGAGGAGATTGGTCAACAAACTGTCTATCATGGTGTTGAGAGTCTTTCTGCTCTTTTCTGAAGCGAGAATGGAAAACACTTCATTTTTCAACCAGTCTCTGCCGCGGCTTATGCCCTCATCACCCACCAGATCAAAAAGAATCTCCCCCAAAGACAGTTTACCGCCGTCGATATGGGTCTCGACATTATCTCTGATCATGGAGGCAAAGGCGCTGGTGGTTTGCGGCTCGCGCAGGAGTGCAGACAACTGCCGGCTGAGATGACGACAAAACCCTTCTACCATCTCATCATGATCGTCGCCGATCATCGTTACGACTGGTCTCGCCAGAAACTCCCGGCTTCGTTCGCGCAGGGCCCTGGCCACTCGCTCCTGTACCTCAATATTCTGCAGCCAGACAACAATATCCTCTTCCTTTTCCTCCAGGTACGCCCTGACTTTTCCTTCCACCACTTCAGGGGTCAGAAAGCCGCTGGCCAGTGCTGCCATGGGTCCCAGTCCTAACACAAAGGAATCAATGCCCATGCGCACCCCGGTAACGATACGGTCTCGGATCTCCGGTTCTGATATGATATGGGCCAGTTTCTCTAGAAGCGCCGGTGTCTGGCTCTCGATACTGCTGATGATCAGTTCCTGCATTGACTCGGGAAGGATCTCTGCCAGTGTTTTTTCCTGCTGCAGGGTGGCATACACCTTTTGCTGGACAAAGGTCTCCACCCACTCATCCATTGCCGGACTGGCCAGCATCCGCCCCAGATTCTTTTCCAGAAAAGCGTATGCGGATTCCCGATCCTGACCGGGCAGAAAAGTCTGCAGATCAGTACCAAGCAGCCGATAAAACTGTTCATCGATGGAATTTTCCAGGATATCCCTGAACGCTTTCGAATCGATAAAGGAATGGACAGACTCCCGTGTCCGGGAGGAGACGGCCTGCACAGCTGCCTGGTAGTAATTGTGATACTCTTTCGGCACAATCTCACTCACAGGCCCAAGGTCCTTCTGCAACAGGGCCTCGCCGCGATTCTCAATCAAATCATAGAGGGTCTGCTGAAAGCTCTCCTTTTCCAGTCCCCTGCTGATTTCATCACTTGTGAGAAGATGACTGCCCACCATTTCCCCGATATTTTTTGCCAGCTCTTCCCGTTTCGAGGGAATAACGCCAGGCGTCATGGGGATGCGGACACCGAAAACATATTTGGCCTCAAGGGGCCGAAACAACATCTTGATGGCTACCTTATTGGTGAGGTAGCCGATAAATGCTCCCAGCAAAGGCGGTGTTGCATAGTGCAGGACAGGTATTAAATCAGCAGGACTCAGTGGCATAAGACACTACCTCCGCAGGTGTAGCTGCAATCTTCCAAGCGTTGTTCTCCTCAAGTTCCTGTCGGTCACGAAAACCCCACAACGCTCCGATGGTCTTCATGCCAGCCCTGTTTCCGGTCTGCATGTCGGTTGCCGTATCACCAACGTAAAGTATCTCATCCGGATTCAGCCCCATCTTGTCGGCAATCTCGAGCGCGCCTGCCGGGTCTGGTTTTTTGGCCACTCCTTCCCTCTGCCCAAAAACAAAAGCAAAGGGATTTTCCGGGAAAAATGATTCCACACAGATTCTGGTAAAGCCGTGGGGTTTATTGGAGAGGACAGCAAGCTGCAATCCCGCAGCCGAAAGAGATGAAACCATTTCTACAATTCCTTTATATGGTGCTGAATGTTCATTCCAGTTACGGCTGTAGATCTCAGAAAATTTCTTCATGTAAGCAGTCAACTCTTCTTCCGTTGCAGATGCTTCCGGCACAATCCGCTGCATCAGAGTCTTCAGGCCTTCTCCCACAAAATAACGGTAGGCATCCACAGGATGCGCAGGAAAACCAAAATGAGCAAGTGTGGCATTGGCAGCAGCTGCCAGATCTTCAAGGGTATCGAGAAGGGTTCCGTCCAGATCAAAAACAACCCCTTTCCATTTCATATATTTCTCTTTTTTATACAGACAGACAAAAGACGATTTGAGCCATCATGAAAGACCAACCTTCTGAATAAACACGAAGACTTTCCGATGGCATTTTCCTGCGCCACCATAGCATCTCGGAAAATATCGTACAACTGCAAATGAGGACTATTCATTTTTTTCAAATTCTTTTACAATCGAAAGCAGATTCGCTATTATTATCAGACTCAGCAGGCGATAGCAAAGTTATTAGCCTTATTAAAGCCCAGCCCTCTGATCGATAAAAGAAAAATGACTTAACAAGTCAACCTTGATCACCCCACAGGGATGAACTCCGACAGATCTCATCTGAGCGTATTTGAAATACTGTGACAATCAAGCAACTTGTCCCTCTTACCTTTGGTTCATAACAATGTGGTTTATAAGCTTTCTCAAATCATCGATCGGCAAAAAAACGATCATGGCCGGCACAGGTCTCTGCCTTGTTCTCTTTCTCTGCAGTCACGCCGCAGGCAATGCCACACTCTTTTCCAGTGTCTCCCTGTTCCAGGCCTATGCCGACCAGCTGCATAGCCACCCCCTGATCGTCTCGGTCTTCAGCAAAGGGTTGTTTCTCATCTTTGCCGTACACGCGGTGACCGGCACCCTGCTCTTTCTCCAGAACCGCAAAGCCAGACCGCAAGCCTATAAGGTCAAGACCCGGGCCATAAAAAATCCATGGGCCTCCATGACCATGATCTACAGCGGACTCTTTATCCTGTTTTTTGCCTTGATTCACACAGCGGCTGTCTCCTTTGGCGATCATGGAAGAATCGGCGAGACTATCGTCACCCTGTTCAGTTCATTTTTCTATTCCTTTTTCTATATTGTTGCCTTTGTGGTCCTGGCCCTGCACCTGAGTCACGGTTTCTGGTCCATGCTCCAGACCCTGGGAGCCAGCCATCCGCGCTACACTCTACTGATCGACCGCCTGACTTACATTGTCCCGGCCTTCTTCCTTGTTCTCTTCAGTTCCATCCCCCTACTCTTCTTTTTTGGAACAGGAAACTGAAGTGACTTTTAAGCTGACAGCAATAGATCATCTGGTGCTCACCGTGAGCAGCAAGGAGAGGGCCGTGCAGTTTTATACCCGGCTGGGCATGGAACATCGTGAGTTTTCTCCCGGACGTTCCGCCCTCTTTTTCGGCTCCCAGAAAATAAATCTCCACACCGCTGAGGAAACAGCAAGCCCCAAGGCTGCCCAGCCGCATTGCGGAGCAGCAGATTTCTGTCTCCTCAGCAACACGCCCATGCCCGAAATACTTACTCATCTGCAGCAACTGGACATTCCAGTCATCCTGGGCCCGGTTGATCGCAGCGGCGCTGCAGGCAGACTTCATTCAATCTATATTAACGATCCAGACGGCAATCTCATCGAAATTGCCAATCAGACCGACAAGGTATAATCATGGAACTCAACTCCCGTGTCCCCTCCGGCCCCCTTGCTGAAAAATGGGACAATCACTGTTTCGCCAGTAAACTGGTCAACCCGGCCAACCGCCGCAAATTTAAAATTATCGTGGTCGGCACCGGTCTGGCCGGGGCCTCTGCCTCGGCAACCCTTGCCGAACAAGGATATCAGGTTACCTCAATCTGTATCCAGGACAGCCCCCGGCGTGCCCACTCCATTGCGGCTCAGGGCGGAATCAACGCGGCCAAGAATTACCAGAATGACGGTGATTCCATTCAGCGCCTCTTCTACGACACTATCAAGGGGGGAGACTTTCGCTCTCGTGAGGCCAATGTCTATCGCCTGGCCCAGGTCAGCAACAACATCATCGACCAGTGCGTTGCCCAGGGTGTACCCTTTGCCAGAGAATACGGCGGCACTCTGGCCAACCGTTCCTTTGGCGGGGCTCAGGTTTCCCGAACCTTTTACGCCAGGGGCCAGACCGGTCAGCAGCTCCTCTTCGG
>JAHJNL010000061.1 GCA_018820855.1 Pseudomonadota bacterium
CTCGAATGCCAAACCCATGGTACAATAAGCTCGTGGACATACTCCCTTCTCCTTTCCAAAGTTGATTGGTCTCTTCTTAGAAAGGAAGAACAGTATGTCCACATTTTCAATTTTTAAGTACGCTTAAACCGGATGAACCGAAATTTTGTTTTGCGAGCACTATGCAGCCGCCCAGTCTTTGAAAAGTGTCTGGACCCGGTTGGCCAGCACCTATGGCTGTATGATGATTGTTTTGTCCTCAACAACTTTGACAATAAAGTCCCACTGGTTCGCAAAATGGGCGATCCGTCTGTTTCAACTGGATTTATTTCATAAAATCGCCACTAAAAATATCACCGATTTCGTTGAAAAAGGAAAATGGTCCAAGTATGGCAAAGTGGAATTGCATTTTCAGACAGTGGAGGGAAAAGATTTAAAAATTTTTCTCTATAAGAAAAAGTTCCGTGATTTTTTTGACAAAGCGACAGACACAATACAGCAATGTAATACATAACAAGCTGTTACGCCCTGCTCACGTGTGAAGTTCGGCGTATCTTGCAGGGTGAAAGTCCCTGTCGGGAAGAAACCAGTAATGATTTCTGTAAGGGGTAGCCACCCACCCGTATCGAGCCTTGGGCCCATGGCGGAGTTGCTGGAATGATCGGCAGCGAACAAGATGGGGGGTGAATTCAAGTTCCAAGTGCACCACCTCTCTACTGACCAGAAAAATCGGTACGAACGCAACGAACATAGGCCTTGCCAGTTGTTAATTTCCAGACATCGTCGCCATTACCGAAAAAGACAATCCACGCGCTCGAATGGCTATCAGTTGCGACGGTGGTTGTCGATGACCAGTAACTTGACGACTTACAGGGAATGGATGGATCAATGGCGGGATAATACCTGCTATAATCAACAAGGGATTTCAGTTCGCGGATGTTGGGTAACCTCCAATCGGTTTTGTCATCAAGGGACAGATCTTCACAATAGGCAAGTGCATTCTGCCAGGTGTGCATCGTGCTGCTATCGGTTTTCTGCCACTCCAGGCCGGTTCCATGATCAATAACCGTTTTGTCTCCGCTTGTATGGGGGCCGATGGCATGGGCAGGCGGACGGGGGAGAGCAAAGAGCAAAAGCAGTATGGTGGTGCCGATGGTAAGTTGTCTGCCTCTCATCTCCAGTATGGTACGCCATGGCCACCATGTGTCAGGCCTGTTATGTTTTATCAGCATTTCTAATCCTGTGGGAAATAATATCGCACAACGGACACTCCATTTCTTCAGTCCAGGGATGGGTGCAAAAGAATCAAAGCTAAAAACATCTTATTTTGCGTCACGAACACAACGGACATAATAGTTATTGGTTTTATGAACCCAATGGTCAGCACCATCTGGACAAAAAACACTCCATGCGTACGACGGATTTGGCATGTATGGGGTAGCCGACCAGTAAAACGAATTTTGGCAACTAAAAACCTGATTGAGAGCTGGATAGGATCTACCGTAATCCACAATGGACTCCAGTTCGAATTTGGTGGGGAGGCGCCAGTCGGTTTGACCTGCGAAGACAACTTCGTTGCAGTAGGAAACAGCACCTTGCCATGTGCGCTGTATGTCCACATCGGATTCGATCCACATCAGACGGGTATGCAGGTCTGTAACGGTTTGATTGTTCTTCTTCTGGTAGGCGGGCGATACTTCCTGATATTGAGCATCCTGACCATAAAAGGGTTGCCCGGCTGCCGGGCAGGTAATCTCAGTCCCTGTTGCATCGTAACATATTGCCAGACCGCTATCCGGTAAGGGGTTCCAGTTCGCAGACCAGACCGGAACCGGCACCAGTAGAATCGCAAACATCAATAATGCATGGCATGGCTGCTTCATGTTGTGTCCTCTGAGACTCTTGCAAAACAAAACGAGACCATATCGTTGGTTAATGTATTGATATAATTGGTCTTCACGGTATTTCGTGGTATTGCTTTGTACCACCAAAATCAAAACCAATGAGGATACCAATGAAACTCAAAAGCAAGATATCATGGTTAATGGGTCGTGTCCAAAAAAAAGTTTGTTCCCTCACCTAAACGAATGTTTTGCCATGTAAGCATTTGGTAGAAAGACTAAGCTACCAAAGCGATAATCTCGCTCTAGACCAAAATTATAGCACTGTTATAACCTAATAGAGACAGCGTGCAATAGAAGGTGAATAAGGATGGCTGCCTGACAGGATCTCCGCTGGTGAACGAAGAAAATCGTGCAAGATCGGCCTGAAAAGGATGCGCTGACAATTGTAATTGCAGCGGTTTCGATCAGGAAGTCGGTTTTTTAGGACAACCTTAAAAAGCGATGTATTATCAGTAATCTATATATGGTTGATGGATATTTTCAACTCTTGCCATACCAACTGTTTTTATCGCTAAAAACTATAGCGATTGTTATAGTGCCATGTTGTTTTACTATCTGTGCAGTATTGTGGTGTTTACGTTGATACTTTGTAACTTGTGGTGATATCAAGATGACTCATGAGAAACAGCCTTCTCACGATTATGTATCAACTGTGGATAACAGAAGGCTAAAATACACTTCAATTACCTGTCAAAACGTCAAATGTGTCGTGATATGAAAATGCTCATCACCGGGGGGGCCGGTTTTATCGGTACCAACGCCGCTCTATATTTCCATAATCTTGGCTATCAAATTGCGATTGTTGATAACCTTTCTCGTGTAGGTGTAGAGCATAACATTGACTATTTGAAAAAACATATAGAACCACTTGAAATTATCATATCCGAAGTTCAGGACACTACATCATATGGAGAAGAGCTGAGCCAGTCCGATGTCATTCTTCACTTGGCTGGCCAGACTGCTGTCACCATATCAATCCAAGATCCATTGCACGATTTTAATAACAATCTTTTCGCTGGCATGAAGCTTCTCGAAACCATACGGGTTGAGAACCCAGGAGCAATCGTTATCTATGCTTCAACAAACAAGGTGTACGGTGATCTCAGGCACCATCGGTATCACAAAGAAGAAAAGAGCGCCCAGTACCGTGATACGACATGCCCGCAAGGTATTGATGAAGATGAACCGTTATCGTTTATCTCTCCCTACGGATGTTCCAAAGGTGCACTGGACCAATATTTTTTGGATTATGCTCGCACCTTCAATTTGGCAACGGTTGTTTTTAGACAGTCTTGTATCTATGGTCCCTTTCAACAGGGAGTGGAGGATCAAGGCTGGGTGGCTCACTTTGCAAAACTCATTATGGATAACCAGTCCATTCGTGTGTTTGGTGATGGTTACCAGGTGAGGGATTTACTCTATGTAAACGATTTACTTTCTGCCTATAGTTCTGCAATAGACAACATCTCTTGTTGTCGTGGTAGAGCCTTTAATATTGGTGGAGGTTTGTCCAACGCATATTCAGTCATAAATGTGTTACACTTGCTGGAGCAGGAATTTTCCATAAAAATAGATATTGATTACAAATCGTCGAGAATAGGTGATCAGCTATCATTTATTTCTGCAAACACGAGCATTAAAGAAAGATTAGGTTGGCAGCCCACTACTCCTTTTCGTACAGGCATTAAACATCTGTTGTCTTGGCAGAAACCATTCCTGATCGCTAATTAGAACATGCGTGTTTTGTTTTTCAGTACCTATTATCATCCCTATCTCTCAGGATTAATTACCTATCCAAAAAAAATTCTTACCTATTTGTCCAACAATCACAACATCACTATTATTACTTTTCGCTATTCCAAAAACTTACCACAACATTCCACGGATGGGAAAATTGCAGTTCATCGCCTCCCTTTCCTCGTAAAAATTTCCAAAGGATTTATTTCTCCTCAATCATTGATCGCATTCGCACACTCACTTCGCACAACTGACATTGTCATCTTGAACATTCCCAATTTTGAAGCGTTACCGTTGGCCATTTTTGCTAAAATTTGGCAAAAACCCATTATCTCCATTTTTCATTGCCGGGTAGATCTTGGCAAAAGATTTTTCAATCGTATTATTGCGGCTACCCTCAACCTTTCAGTCTCTCTCCAATTATGGCTGAGTGACACTATAGTTATCTACACTCAAGACTACTTTGAACATTTACACCTGGAAAAACGATTTACTCATAAAACCAAAGTCATTCTTCCGGCTGTAAGCCAACCAAAGGTAAACGAGCACCAATTAGAGAGATTGCTCAAGCAAAAACGAGATAACACCTGGATAGGGTTTTGTGGACGTGTATCCAAAGAAAAAGGCATTCACCATCTCATAAACGCCATAGATACACTGACTGGCAAAAACAAACATGTCCTTATAATAGCTGGACCATATGGAGATGATGTAGTTGGGGAATCACAATATTATAATGAGATAAAATCGTTGTTGGGCAAGAAGAAGATAACGTGTATATTTTTAGGTAAACTGTCAGATGGGAACTTAGGTGCCTTCTATCGAGCAATCGATGTGTTGGTGCTCCCTTCAGTTAATCGGACAGAAGCCTTTGGCATGGTTCAGGTTGACGCAATGCTTTCAGGCAAACCCGTCATAGCTTCCAACCTTCCTGGGGTCAGGATCCCTATTAATCTTACTAACATGGGTGTGTTAGTAGAGCCGGGTGATGAAGACGGGTTAGCCCAGGCAATTATAAAAATCATTTCACAGCCCCAAAGATATTCCAATTCACAGCTCAGGGATCATGCAAGAAAAGTTTTTTCAGAGCAAAGCACCTATGATTGTTATGATCAACTCTTAGCTGATATCACAGATGAGTCATAACAAAAACAGTATCGACGAAAAGACGTTACATACGTTTGTTGCGTCATATCTCAGCTCCAGACCTGCATTTTATGCTTTCATACGTCCACAAGAGGCATATATACTCAACCAGAATATCCAAGTAGCTCAACGACCAATTTTAGATTTCGGTTGTGGAGACGGTTTTTTTGCAAATGAAGCCTTTGCCGAGCAAGTGGTGGATGTAGGACTGGATGTGGACAACAGCCGAATTCATCAGGCGAAAACATTAAAAACTTACCAGAGACTCAACACGTATGAGGGCGAAGAATTTCCATTCACATCAAATACTTTTTCTACCATATTTGCCAACTCTGTCCTTGAGCACATTTCCAACCTTGACAACAGCCTAGATGAAATATTCCGAGTTCTTACGCCAGGTGGTTTATTTATGACCTCTGTAATGGCTGATAAATGGGAACAGTATTTACCAATAGGCAAACTTCTGGGAAAACGATACTTAAGATTTTTAAGAAAGAAGCAAGAGCATCGCAATCTGTTTTCACACCGACAATGGCAAGAAGTTTTTGAAAAGCATGGCTTTGAAATACTCTCTGTCGTTGGATACTTAAACAAAAGAACTGTCAACTATCTTGAAATATGCCATTATTTGTCTGTTCCTTCGTTGGCCAGCTACAAGCTTTCTGGTCGTTGGGTACCTTTCCCAAATTGGCACAAGCCAATGCATTTAAGCAAAAAAATCACTTCCATTATTAAACATGACATTAATAGTCCTGTTAGTGAAAGTTCTGCTCTGTTTTTTATTATGAAAAAATTGCCGTGATTTTTTAGGTTATTATCCTTAAGAGAGTACACATTCAGCCGGACTGTTCTTATGTTGTTTTTGTTAGATTTCCAATTGTTGCTGTACAAAGGAGATGTCCAGAGGTACATTGAAAAAGACGGTTAAAAAATGTAGCTACCCATTACATCATGGGTAACTACAGGTTAACAGTTTTTTTTCTCTTAATGGGTGGAGTAGCATATGAGAGTATATTCTTCCAAAATCCCCCAAAATGCTCATTGGGGTCGAAGGGCTGCACTTTGCTTTTTTGTGGCATTATTTTTTTTAATTTCAAGTAATTATCCTATCGATGCAGCTACAAAGAACCCACTGGATGGTGCTCGCTTTCTGCTGCTGCAAAATTCGGTCCCAATGCCAACACCAACTCCGTTTCCAACACCAAGTGCAACGCCAACTCCGTTTCCAACACCACCACCAAGTGCAACGCCAACTCCGTTTCCAGGGGCAAGGCTCACCGCAAAAGCGGATGGTTTCTTTGAAAACAGTGCTACAAACACTTCAGCAGGGTTAGCCTTGGGGTCAATAGGTGGTATCTTTTTTGTTTTACGGCGAAAGGATAAAGACTGATGTCTCCTGCTTTTCAAGTGTCAAAATAATTTCAGCCATAAGACTCTATGCCACCTCGCATACTTATTCTTGGCGCTGGCCCCACTGGTTTAGGAGCAGCTCTTCGATGTGTTGAACTTGGTTATACAAACTGGAAGCTGTATGAGAAAAATCCAACAGCAGGTGGATTGGCTGGATCATTACGCGATAGCAAAGGGTTCTCCTGGGATTTTGGTGGCCATGTCTTTTTTTCAAAATACAAACGAATTCATGACCTTATTCAAACATTAGGGTCAAGCTTTTTTATTTCTCATTCCCGCCGCGCTTTTATTCATCTCTTCGGGCTGCATATCCCCTATCCGTTTCAACAGCATTTAGAGCATCTCCCGCAGGATATATCTAGATTGTGTCGTCAGACGCATGCAACTGACACTGAAGAACTCAGCAGTGGCAAAGATTTTAAGACATGGCTTGAAAAGAAATTTGGACCGCACCAATACCGTATTTTTTTCTGTCCTTACAATACAAAGGTCTGTGGATACCCTCTGTCTGAATTATCCAGCACGTGGATGGACCAGCGTATCAGTCCGCCAAGTCATATTGAACAACAGAAGAACTGGGGACCAAACAGCCGTTTTTATTACCCTGTGCAAGGAGGGATGGGAGGACTTTTTCAATCGCTCGCTCAAAGAGTGAATGATTTTATTGCCTATGATCAGGAGATTATACAAATTGATCCTATCAATCGTACCATAAAATGCCAAAGTGGTCTGACTGACAGTTTTGATATGTTGATATCAACGGGGCCTCTGACAAAGCTTATAACCGCTCTGCGCCCAAACGCACCAGAAACTATAGAATCCTCTGCACGCCGCCTTCGCTGGAACTCAAGCAGCATTACCGGTATGGGGTTCAGGGGGGCCACAGATAAAAAAGCAACGTGGGTCTATTATCCTGAGCCTCAGTTTTCTTTTCACAGAGTTTCAGCACTCTCCTCATACTCTGCTGATGTGGTACCAGACAACAACCCTGACCGCTTTTCTTCATTTCTCTGCGAAACGACTCTTGTTGACAGCACTAAGGTACCTTCCAGCGCGGAAATTTTAAGTAACCTTTACAATACAAATTTATCTCTTCCTGTAGAACATAAAGAGCTGGTTTCGGCTACTCAGATTTTTTTACCCTACTCATACCCCATTCCCACCTGTGATCGTGAACATCATCTCAGTATTCTTCAATCATTTCTTGAATCGAACAGTATATATTCGAGAGGTCGGTTTGGAGGATGGAGGTATGAAACAGGAAATATGGACCACTGTCTGTTACAGGGGATGGAGATTATCGATCGTCTTTTACTTGATAAAAAAGAAACCGTATACAGAATGCCATGAAAAAGAGCATAAGTGTGGTCATGCCTGTTTATAATGAGGTTGCCACAATTTCCAGGACTATTAAAGAATGCAGTACCGAGATCCTGGCTCATTTCTCTTGCGGTGAAATCATTGTAGTGGATGACGAGAGCACGGATGGGTCATTGGAAGTCCTGAAAAGTCTGAGTAAAGAGGTTGCCGACCTTACGGTACTGTATAACTCTCACAATCTAGGTCATGGGCCGTCATTGATGCGAGCCATTGAAGCAGCAACAGGTGACTACATATTTTGTATTGACAGTGATTATCAACATCTTCCCGGAGAGTTCTGGAACCTCTTTCCAGGTATCGAACATGCAGATGTGGTTATCGGGTTGCGTGTAAAGAGGCAGGATCCCTTGCACCGTAAGGTACTCAGTCGTCTGGCTAATACCCTGATACGCCTAATCTTTGACTGCACAAACAAGGATCTTAACGTTCCCTTTAAACTCTTTAAGCGAACAGATCTCCAGGCCATTCTTCCTCTGATTCCCCAAAATGCCTATATCCCTTCGACATTAGCTGTTCTTGCAGCCCACAAATCCGGTCTTTCTGTCTGGCAGGTACCTGTTACTCACTTACCAAGAAATTCAGGAACAAGTTCCTTTCTTGGTTGGCATCTCCTTTTCTTTTGCAGCCAGGTGCTTTGGGAACTGTTGTCCTTCAGGATGAAACAATGGAATAAAATACCACCGTTACGCTCTGAGTTGTGATATATGTCCTTGCCTTCTATGGTGCTAGTTTCTTTCTCGCCGTCCTCGCTTTTCCTCTCTGTTTTCATGGACTGAAACGACATCAGGATAGAGGGTATACCAGCTGTAAGGTATTAGGCTTGACGATGGCAACCTTTATTCATGGTTGTATGGGCCGCCTGGGTTTGAGCCCTTGGTCTCCGGCAACAATGGGGTGTCTCCTTGGTCTGGCTTTTCTGGCCTGGTTGATATGGTTTGTTCGATGTCGCAACAGCCTGGTTCCCTGGTTGCGACAAAACCTCTCCCTGTTGTTTGGGCTCGAAGCTGCTTTTCTGGTGGTGTTTCTTCTGGGGCTTTGGCTTGTAGCTCATAACCCAGGTCTTTTGGGGACAGAAAAGTTGATGGATTTCGGGATATTGAAGTCTGTATTACGCGCTGATATTTTTCCCCCTATTGACCCTTGGTTTGCAGGAGAACCTCTCAATTACTATTGGTTCGGACACCACTCTACAGCCTTGTTGTGCAAAATCGCCTCTATTCCTCCCCGTGTTGGATACAATCTGATGCTCGCTTTTCTTCTGGCCACAGTTTTTCAGGCCTCGTGCGGTCTCTTCCTTTCAGGCCTCATGCGTCTTTCAAACACTTTGCTTGGAGCCAGCATGATCACTTTAGCAGGAAATATTACTCCTGTGTGGGACCTTGTAACAGAGCATGGAAATGTATTGTTTGTCCCATGGAAGGCCACTCGGATTATTCCACATACTATTACTGAGTTTCCATTTTTCAGTTTCCTTATAGGTGATCTCCATGCCCATTTTCTCATGTTGCCGGCATTCACTCTCTTTCTTGTTTGGCTGTTCCCATGTTCGAGTGACAGGGGGGAGGGGGCAGTTGCATGGATCAGAGTAGGTGTTTTGAATCTACTTTTTTCAGTAGCTGTCTTGGGAAATACCTGGAATATTCCTGTGTTGGGTCTCATTTTTGTTGTTTTTAAAATTGGCAGTGTGACAAAACTCCCATGGTGGTCCCTGTTGCCCTCAATAGTCTTTTGGCCTCTTCTCTTTGAAGTGCAGGGAAACCCTTTAATACTTGCTTGGGTAAGTGCCGAGCAGACAAGCCCCATCGGTCCCTTCCTTTTGATGTGGGGAATGCCATTTGCTCTGTTAACTGTGTATCTCTTATACAAAGAAGACACCTTGAGACTGATTCAAAGCAGGTGGTACTATTTTTTATGCTGCGTGCCCTTTGCCTTTCATTCCCTGCCTGCTTCCATTGCAATAATCCTGGCAATTATTCTATGGTTGACAGCAGGCAAGGGGGGGGGCAAGACCTGGCATGCCATAGCGATTTGTGGACTCATTGTAGTTGTGGTCCCAGAATGCATATATCTCAACGACAGCTATACTTCTCCAAATGAGCGGTTGAATACTGTTTTTAAAATGCATTATGCTGCCTGGATACTGTTAATGTCTGCCTCTGCTTATGCCGCGATGAGACTTAATACCACCTTACAAAAGGTTTCACCCAGGAGTGGGCCGATCCTCATGTCGCTATGGCTGATGTCCATCTTTGTGTACCCAGTTTTAGCCATTGGTGAAAGGCTGCGAGCTGGAGACGATCCCCTGACACTAGACAGTTTCGCTCCGTTAAGGAAAGCATATCCTTTGGACATGAAGCTGGTTACCTGGCTCGATGAAGTGTTAGAACCTGGGGATGTCTGCCTGGAGCTCCCAGGGGCATCCTATTCCTGGACAAGCAGAATTGCTGCACTAACGGGATGCCCTACTATTCTGGGATGGGAGCAGCATGAAATGCTTTGGAGAAAGGATTCTAGAACAGGTGCAAGGGCAAGAGATGCCAGGCAGCTCTATGTAACTGAGAATGTAGCTGAGCGAAAACAACTTATTGAAAAGTATGGGGTCAAATGGGTAGTTATTGGAGAATCGGAACTGCAGTCTTTTGGCTCCATTTCACTGTCTTCCTGGGATGGAATACTTTCCAGGGAGATGGGTCAAGGCTTAGGAGGGATTTATGCTGTGCAGAAAACAGTGACAACCATCCTATCAGACCGGCTTGATGAGCGATGACTGCTCATAAGGCAGTAACGTTATGGCAGAAAGAACACCCATTTGCTGTGGCCATTCTTGTTATTGCCCTAGGTGTTTGTCTCCGTCTTTGCGGGTTGAATTTTGATGGAGGTCAACACCTGCATCCTGACGAACGTTTTTTGAATATGGTCGTTGCAGGTATCGAATGGCCCGAATCTCCTGCTGCATACTTTGACACACAACACTCTTCTCTTAACCCCGTAAACCACGAAAATCTGACTTTTTTTGTCTACGGAACCTTACCTGTTTTTCTGGGAAAAGCCATTGGTGATCTTACCGGCACTGGCAACTACGGTAGTTTTCTACTCACCGGGAGAATGCTCAGTGCTTCAGCAGATATAGCTTCAATAGTTCTTATTTTCCTCCTGGCTAGACGTTTTTTTTCCTATAATACAGGTCTGATTGCAGCCAGTCTGTATGCCTGCGCTGTGTTTCCGATCCAGATTTCCCATTTTTTCACTGTTGACCCTTTTCTTAACCTGTTCCTCCTGGCAGCCCTCTATTATGTTTTGGATTACTCCCGCAAGCCTGGAATCAAGGCTGCCTCGCTAACAGGATTTTTCTGGGGACTGGCCCTGGCATCAAAAATAAGTGGGCTTAGTTTTATTACAGTAATTCTTCTTGCAGGAGTTCTCTCTCTTAAATTTCAGGGTCCACTGCGGGTAATAGCTCTTGGGATCCTGACGTTGATAATAGCTACGCTCATCTATAGACTTTTCAATCCCTACACCTTTTCCACAGCAAGTTGGTTTAATTGGCAGCTCGATTCGCGTTTTCTCTCCAATCTTGCAACACTCCGGAGCATTGCCGAACCATTCTCTGGCTTTCCACCATCTCTGCAGTGGGCGTTTCGCACACCATGGTTATTCAGTCTTGAAAACATGGCAGTATGGGGGCTTGGGCTCCCCTTTTTCGCAGTTGCAGTCCTGGGGGGGGGGCTTTTGGCAGTAAAAAGTTTGTTGGATAACAACCCAACCGCCTGGCTCTTGCTGATGTGGGCATTAACCACAATTGGTCTGGTTGGTGCACAATCCGGTCAGACCATGCGCTACCTCATACCTGTATATCCATTGGCTGCAATTTTCGGGGCGTATTGTTTGCTAGAACTTAGAAAAAGGCTTGAGCAAAGTACGTTTTCATGTTGGCCCATTGTTTTTGTTGTTGGATTCAGCTTGTGCTGGGCCATGGCGTTCTCATCCATTTATAGACAACCCAATACACGTATCGAAGCATCAACATGGATCTATAAAAATATTCCAATCGGATCCAGCCTTGCAGTGGAAAAATGGGATGATGGTTTGCCCTTACATCTACCAGGAACGAACCCCAACGAGTACAGATTTGTCCATCTGGAGCTGACTGATAAGGATACTACAGTAAAGCAAAATAATTTGATTAGCCACCTAGAGGAAAGTGACTATCTCATACTCAGCAGTAACCGGCTCTATGGCTCCATCACCCGTTTAAAGGGCGTTTTTCCTCTAACTTATCGATATTACGAGCTCTTGTTCGGAAACCTTTCTGGATTTTCACTGGTTGCTGAATTTGTCTCATATCCCATGCTTGGATATGTGAGTGTCCCCGATGATAGTGCCGAAGAGGCCTTCACCGTTTATGATCACCCCCGGGTCTTCATCTTCAAAAAGAATGAAAGTTTTTCTTCTGATTTTCTAAAAAAGGAATTCCAGGCAGTAGATTTCCCTGATACGACGATCCCCCCACAGCTCATCCAGAAGGTGCCATCTGCACCGGTTACGCCGGTTACCAGTTTAGGGTTGAAAAACTCAAGACAGGCTGAACCTATATATCTTTGGCGCTGGATAGTTGTCTTCTGGCTTGCCGGGTTAGCTGGAACTCTTGTCAGCAGGCATTTTCTGCCGGGAACCGGATTCCCCGGTCGGAGTCTGGTGGCTGTGAGTGGTACCCTCCTCTATGCCTTGGGACTAAAATACAGCTTGTGGAGTAGCCAAGTCGGAGTTCTGCTAGTATTGGTGGTGCTTGTTCTTGCAGCCGTTTTATCAATATGGGAACAAGGTGGGGTAGGGTATGAAAAAGAGGATTCATCATATCATTATGTCTTCTGGGGAACCTTTTTCTTCTTCTTGTTCTTACGGGCCTATAACCCTGCAATTTTCTGGGGAGAGCGTCCATTTGACTTTTCTCTTCTTAATACCATGATGAGAACCGAGGCTCTCCCCCCCATTGATCCCTGGATGAGTCCACATCCCCTGAATTATCATGCATGGGGACAGTTGGTTATAGCTTTTTGGGGACGATTGGCCCATGTTCCACCGGAATACACCTATAATCTGGGCGCTGCGTTAGTTCCTGCGCTTGTCTGCGAAATGATTTTCTGGACAGCCAAATATCTTACCAAAAGAGTTGTCCCAGCAGTTATAAGCGTTGTTGTAATGGTATTTACAGGGAATCTTTCCTCCTGGTTTCTTCAACCCTGGCGCAATGGTTTTACTTTTGGCGATTTCTGGGATGCAAGCCGGATTGTGCCGGCAACTATAAATGAATTCCCTTTTTGGACTGCTCTCTTTGCTGATCTGCATGGTCACTTTATAGGGATGATATTTTCCACGCTTTTCCTGGCCTCTTGTGCCCTTGTTTTGACAAACCGTAGCCTTCAGTGGCAGGGCTCGGCCCTGCAGGGGCTTGCTCTTGGTTTATTGACGCTTACCAACCCATGGGCTCTTCCTGTATACCTGATAGTAGGTGTATTGTTAACAGCGAACAAACAAAGGGCGGGAGAGTTTCTTCCATCTCTCTTTGCTCTATGCATCGCCTTTCTTGTCGCTCTCCCTTTCTGGAGCGGACAGCAAAATCTTATTTCAATATCATGGGCCGAACAACAGATAACCGTCACCCAGCTCATTCTTCTTTTCGGCCCCTTTCTCGCAGCATATTTACTCTTGATCAGGAAGAAGCTTGAAACTACTCTCTTCCATACCTGTCTCTTTGCTGGAATTGCTGGGGGGCTTATCTGGTTAAGCCAGAGTGGTGTTATAGCTATTGTTATGATTCTTGCATTGGGACTTATGTACCTGTGGAAAAGGCAATCTTCGCAGCGTAGTCACTTTCTTCATGTTCTCATGATAACTGGTCTTCTGGTACTTGTAGGTTGTGAGTTTTTTACGCTTTGGGATCGTATGAATACGATTTTTAAATTTCATTTTGAAGTATGGATCCTTTTCTCTCTGGCCTCAGCCTTGATTGTAAGAGAGTTGCTTGATGGGAAAAAAACATTTGATTTCAACGTGTCAGCAGTACTCCTTATACTGGGATTGGGACTGCTCACCTCTGTCTGCACTCTTATTGCCTGGTGGAAGAATCCTATGGCACCAATAGAAAGATTTACTCTCAATGGCTTTGCCTTTCTTGAAAAGAACAATCCGGACGAAGTCTTAATGATTCATTGGCTGGGCAATCGCAGAGGACAACCTGCAATTTCAGAAGCATTTGGACCCTCCTATGGACCTTACAGCAGAGTTTCTTCATTCACCGGCTTACCCACCATAATTGGCTGGGAGTACCATGTCTTTCAGCATGGTCACTCGTGGGAGGCAATAAAGAGCAGACAGGAGGATCTACAAAGTTTTTACCAAGACCATACAGTTACAAAAGCAGTCATGGATAAATATAAAATTCAATATGGTATTTTAGGGGAGTTGGAAAAACAAACATATGGGGTTAAAGCCGGTTCGGGATGGAGAGAAGCTGGTTGGTATCCATTATTCAAGTCCCATGGTGTTGAAGTTTGGGGAGATGTAAATGAATAGTTTTGGTGGGCTTGGAGCAGAGATCTCTTCCCAACATTCTCTCACAGATAAAAAGACCCATTCTGACATTGGATGGTTGGTGGTTTTGCTCCTCATGTCAGCAGTGTTACGTTTCAGTCTTCTTGATGTTACACCTTTTCACCATGATGAATCGATCCACGCCTGGTTTTCCTATCAATTATGGACAGGTCATTCCTACACATATGATCCCATTTACCATGGGCCATTTCTCTACTGGACAACCGCATTAATGTATCAGGTGTTTGGGGATAGTGATTTCACAGCCCGTCTGTTACCAGCGGTTTTTTCCACGGCATTGGTAATACTCTGTTGGTGTTTGAGATCTGTTCTGGGGAGAATCGGATGGATAGTTACCTCTCTGTTTATAACAGTTTCACCAACGTTGACCTATTATGGCCGTTTTTTAGCCCATGATAATTATGTGGCCTTTTTCACATTGGCATCGGTCCTGCTTGGCATACTCTTTATTACGAGCGAAAAAAAAATACCCCTCTATTTGCTGGGGATAAATTTAGGTTGCTTTATGGCCACCAAGGCCTGCTTTTATATCCACCTGGGAATCTTTGTCGGTTTTTTCTTTTTTGTCCTCATCCTCGACACCTTTGCACCGAAAATTACACGGAGAAGGTTGTTGCAGGAGGCAGTTGGCCTGGTAAGGAGAAACAAAAGGGGGGGCATAACAGCAACTCTTCTTTTTCTTCTTACTTATATCACCCTGTACAGCTCTTTTTTTAGCAACTGGCAGGGTATCTCTGACGGTCTGATCCAAACATTATCTTATTGGGGTGGGCAGCAACAGTCGCCTCGTATTCCCGGTCCTTTTTATTATTACCTTCCACGCTTGATGATACATGAACCAGTTTTTTATCTGGCTGTACCTGCAGTTATTTGGGCTGGTACCAGAGCAGTACGGCCCTTTGATCTCTTTCTTGCCTATTGGACTCTGGCGGCCTTTGTTGTGTACGGTTTTGCTCAGGAAAAAGTTCCCTGGCTTCTGATGCATATCCTTCTTCCCATGACACTGCTCGGTGGACGCTATATTCAGGTCATGACCCAAAAAAAAGTACTTCATCCCTGGGTTATGCTCTCTTTGGTGGTACTCCTTGGCTGGAGCTTACGGGAGAATCTATGGCTTTGTTTCAGGGCGTCTCCAGATCACCCACATCTTCTGAAATATATGGCCACTGGAAATGACATCAAAAAAGTGGTGACCAAAATAACTGACAACACAATGTCTTTCAATCACCTTATTGTATCAGGAAAAGCCACCTGGCCTTTGGCTTGGTACCTGCGACATGAGAGTACCATCTATTCACTTTCACCAAAGTGGGAAGAAACAGCAGATATGGTAATTGTTGACAGGACAGAAAGGATGCCTGGTGAACAATTTTCTTCAGAAACATATGTGCTGAACAACTGGTGGCAACCCGATTATAAGCAGTTGCTGACATCCGGCTTATATCCTTATGTGGTAAAGAGAACAACGGGTGACCATAAAGGATCCTCAACTTTCGTGATGCTGACAAGGTATGAATAAAAAAGGTTTCCAGTTGAGGGCGTATATGGACCTTGCTCGTCCTGCTGATTATGTCAAAAATTGTTTTGTACTCGCCCCTCTCTTTTTTGCGGGAGATTTTTGGCATGCAGAAAAACTGGAACCTGCCATGGTCGCCTTTTGCGTTTTTTGTCTTCTCGTCTCAGGATGTTATGCGATAAACGATGTGCTTGATGCTCAAGCCGATCGCCGACATCCGCTCAAAAAGGGGCGTCCCGTTGCCTCCGGTCGAATTGGGCCTGGTCTTGCACTTACGGCTGCCTGCCTGTGGATAGGTATAGGCATCGCAATTTCAGCAGCGATTTCCCTGGATTTTATGATGGTCGGAGGGGCCTATTTGGTCCTGCAGCTTTTCTACTCACTTATTTTCAAACATTGGCCAATATGTGATGTGCTGGCAATATCTTTGGGTTTCATTTTACGTGTCATCGCCGGAGGTCTTGCAGTGCAGGTGTATGTTTCGACGTGGCTTATTGTCTGCACTGGTCTGTTGACCATTTTTTTGGCTATTGGAAAAAGACGCTGTGAATTTACAGTGTTAAAAATTCCAACTGAACATCGGAAGGTTTTTCAATTCTACAGTCCTGGAATGATGGACATGGGCTTGATAATTATAGGAATGCATGTATTAGCAACATATGTGGCATACCTGTGTTTTTCTGAAACGGGTCCAAAGGGCCCCCCTCCAGGATTGCTATTGACGATACCACTTGTCGCAGTTGGGTTATACCGTTTGTTTACAATTTTTCGTCGCAATTGTCGTTTTAGAGGAATTGTTGAAATAATAATTCAAGATACCATTATCAAAATACTCTTAGCAGTTTGGGTATGTCTTTTTTATACGGCTCTCTACCTCTAAGATTACATCGCTTCCATCTGAACAAACTGATAAAAACTATCTGATTTCAGAAGGAAACTGTTCAACGAAACTGCTATTATTCTTTTCCTATTACTTTGTTTCTTCCCTGGTGTTTTGCCTGATATAAGCGTTTATCGGCAAGGGCAAGGAGTGTATCCATTGAACCCTGTTCCATTTCCTCGGTGGACGCAACTCCAGCAGATATGGTGATGTTGATATCTGTATTGTTGTGAGTAAATACATGACGTTCAATATTGCGACGTATTCGTTCCGCTAATTCCACACCGCTCTGCAAGGTTCCTCGACATATTCCGTAAAATTCTTCTCCGCCATAGCGGCCGATAGTTTCTTCTTTTCGCTTTAAAGAGCTTATGAGGGTCGCCATTTCTTTGAGAATGAAATCTCCTGCCTGGTGACCATAGGTGTCATTTATTGATTTGAAATGATCGATATCAATCATGAGTACAGAGAATTCTTTAATATAGCCCCTCTGTCTTTCGCCTGTGCGAATTTCAAAGAGTTTATCCAAAATATTTCTTTTGGGAAGGCCTGTGAGATCATCAACATACCCAATCTGCTCAAGAAATAACTTTTGCTCCATTTCCTTGGAGACATCGGTGAGGCATCCCAGGGTCAGTGTGATGTTGTCACCAGGGAAGAGTTCGACTTTACCACGATCCTTAAGCCATATGGTATTCCCCGAGGGTAAGGCTACCTGATATACTGCCTCAACTTTTTTGTTTTTCTGAACATTTTTCCTAAGATTATGACGTTTGTCAGAGATCTGGTGGCGTGTGATGACCTCTTCTGCAATTTCCGATTGTGATACATCAGTATAGTGGAATATGCGTTGATCCTGAATGGCATTTCTGAAAGCTCTGGACATGTTATCGGGAGTTGTGTCCAGTAGATCCATAAGCTGTTGTCCTACAAATTCATACCAGATGGTGTTGTCCTCCTGGTTCCAAGCTGTGATATAGGGCATCAGGGGAAAACTGTAATTGTCAAACTGTTGTGATGCTTTGATAATAGAAAATGTTCGTTCCTGCAAAGTGCGGCTGTAATCGCCAGTGAGGATTCGACCGGCATAGGCGGTTGGAAGTACGTCCATTTTTGCCCTCCCTGTGAAGATGGATGGTTCTGTTTTGCGAGCTGCGTTTGAGTTTTATCGTAACAACAGGGGACAGGCTACGTTTTTAATTTGAAAATTAAGAAGTTTCACGAATATCGTAGTTTGTCCCCGTTTGATTTTCAACTTCAAAAAAATGGGATCAGGTCCTGAAAAATCATTTTAAGTTCTACGCTTATACTATTATGGCAAGACCACTTTGACTAGAGTTTTCCTGAGCTCTATATCACATAATTTCTCGAGGTAATGCGCAGCAAGACATATACAGAACTGACGCTAGAGATCTCCGGGAGGACCACCTTTTGGCTGACCAACAACAGCCAGTATTTCAACGGGAGTGGTGAAGTGAAGGGGCTGATCGGCATTTCATGCGATATTACTTCTCTCAACACAGCGGAAAAGGAACGGCAAAGGGAATAACCTTCACCATCCATTTATCACGGGATGTGGGGAAGGTTGAGAGAGGCGTCGAGGAGAAGCCTGCCATAGGTGGTCTGGAAACCATCCTGCTGGTCGAGGACGACAAAAAAATAAATACGTTAGAGGGAGAAAAGGATATAAGCCTTATCCAAGAATACGCGCCATGGGCAGGAAAGCTCCATTCTTATAATATGAATCTGTTTGCCATGGGAGCAATAGGTGAAGGTGTCAGGAGAGGGGGGCAGCCCGTTTAATGAAGTGGTCGGAGAGGGGAAGACATGCTATATTGGCTCAAAGATGGAGAAGAGCTTCCCAATGAGAGGATTGGGGGAAGCTACAGGGCTCGCACAGGAGTACCAGGTCGATATGGCTGATTCGCAGAGAAAAACTCATAAGTCCGGCTCCCCAATGGGGAAAATCGGCAATAGGCCCTACTGGGTATTAACTCTCTCCATTGTGATAAGAGCAATTCATCAGATTGGGGCTGCAGTGTTTCTCGCTGCCTTCCTGCTGCCAGAGGTGCTGGAAGTTCCTTCTCTTTACCTGATGCTGGCAACTGGCAGCGGTGTTGTGTTGCTGGCAACAGAAGGTATGCGGCATCGTCAGATTTTTCGCGAAATATCCGGGGCCGGAACCTTTATTAAGCTCATTTTACTCGGAGCAGCATACCATGGACTGCTACCTGTTGTTCCCACCGTTCTTTTGGTTTTTTTCCTGTCATCCATCTGTTCGCATGCACCTAAAGCCGTTCGGCATCGACTGTTATTCTAGTTCTGCACCTTTTGCACTTGGCTCTAACAAGAGTTGACCTGTTCTTAGAAACCCATTTTTTGGGGAAGACCCTTCTCAGGAAATATTCCATATCAATTCTGAGGGAAAGTCCAGATTCCAACAAAGCAATGCTGGGAGTCAAGCAGCAAATTTGTGTATCTTAGCGACATGATCCAGAATTCCAAGATCGGATATCTGTTACAGGAGGTGCAAAACCCTCCTCTTAAACCGACTTGGAAGGATTTTTGTGGTACGCAACGCTGGGTGCACCGTCAACATAGATGCCTTCCAGATAGGAGAGTTTTCTTGGCAGCTGTTTCACCGAGCCCCTGGTAAGCAGGAATGTTGCCTTCCGCCCGAGAGCAAGCGCTCCCAGCTTCTCCATCCCAAAAAATCCTGCTCCATTTTCCGATGCGCACTGAATTGTCTTCTCAAGTGAATAGCCGGCCTTGATGAATAATTTCATCTCCTCGACCATTGACTCGCCATGGAGTAGGCCAACACTACCGGCACCGGTTCCCACAGCTGTTTTCACGCCCAATTTTTCGGCAAAACGCAGTTGCGTGAGTTGTTCTGCAAGCATCTTTTTCCAAAAGGCCTCAGCGCCGGGGACCGGCTTTCCCGGTGCCACATAGCGCGTTGAGAAACGGCAACATACACTCCCGCCTGAGCTTGCACCGTCCAAACCATTCTTGGCCCGCAGGATGCTGGGAATCCACAGCACAGCCTCGTCCGCCATTTTTCTGAGATTGTCCTCACCCATAGCGTAGCCCTGTTCGATGGCATCACATCCCGCCGCAAGGGCCTCCTTTACCTGTTGACGGCCATTGGCCACTACTATCACCTTTTTTTTCCCTCTGTGTTGCAGGATATGGCCCAGCTCTTCATGGCTAAGCCGAGAATATGGGGCACCCTCGTCTTCGATGTTGGTGGAATAAGCTATCTTGAGATAATCACAGTCTGCCCTGTTGCGAACTGCATCATTCTGCCGGCTTTGGCTGAGGCTACCGGGTATTCGGATGTCAATTATGTTCTCCTGCGCCATTCCCTCCTGATAACGTCCCATCAGATCGGAAATATCATCGTTGTCTGCAACTCCCAGTACTCCATGTGCATGACAGTAACGGATATGCTGCCCAAGCATGGCTAACTTTTTCGCAAAGCCGCCTTCGGCAGCGGCTAAGCGCACACTCCCCTCGATAGAAGGCGATCGCGACAGAGAGACGCTGCAGTCAACCAGCGCCGGCATAATGGTACAGTGTGAGAAGTCATCGATTACAGTTCCATCACTGCTGGGTAGGTCTGCTGCGGAGCCAATGGCGGTAATAATTCCATCATGCACGGCCAAAAAGACATTCTTACGCACATCGGCACCCTTGCCGTCAATAAAGCTTCCTGCCATGATGATTCGTGTGCCGTCCATGAATGTTTTGTTTCCTTATGTATATGTTCTACGGTTGTACTCTCCATGCGCCTGCCGTTTTATACCGGGTCAAATTTGCTTTCCCGACAGTCAATACAACAATTGTCATTCTTTGGAAACAGGACAAGGCTAAAGTTATCCAGGCCTCTCATGCGGACGTTGTGGAGCAACTATCAAGAGCTACATATTGGTGCCGATGGCTGGGCCAGGGTATGAAAAGTAGAGTATCACTTATGATTGATGGCCCGGCAGAGCTGAGATGAGTGTTTTATCCTGATACTCTTGTCGGGGTGAAAAGCAACGGGAGCATCAGAAAGTGGAGTGATATGGAGAACTCCAGAGCGAACGTCTGTCTCCTTTTTGCTTTCCTCATTTGCTGTCCAACACCTCGCGAACTTTCGCGGCCAGAGCCTGCTTTAAAAACGGTTTTTGAATGAAATTGACACCATTGCCCAGTACACCATGGTGCGCTATGACATTACCCGTATAACCGGACATGAATAAACTTCTGAGTCCCGGGTAAAGAGAGATAAGCTCTTGAGCCAGATCACGGCCGTTCATCTCGGGCATGACCACGTCGGTTAAGAGCAGGTGGGTCTCGCCGGCATGCTTCCTGGCAAGACTGATGGCCTCGCTCGGTGTCGAGGCGGCCAGCACCCGATATCCCAAATTTTCCAGCATAAGCCTTGTCATCCGCAGAATCGAGGGGTCGTCTTCCACCAGCAGGATGGTTTCATCATGGCCCTGTGCGTCAGGAGTAACCAGGCCTTCCTTTCGCGTATCCTCTCCTTTTGCCGCATGCCGAGGCAGATAGATTTTAAATGTCGAGCCATGCCCCGGTTCGCTGTAGACGTTGATAAAGCCGTTATTCTGTTTGACAACGCCATAGACCGTGGCTAAGCCGAGACCGGTGCCTTCGCCTATCCCTTTGGTGGTGAAAAACGGTTCGAAAATATTGTCAAGGGTCTCCCTGTCCATACCCTGTCCGTTGTCACTGACAGCCAGCATGACAAAATCACCTGGGATAACCCCTGAGTGGTCGGCGCAATAGGCCTCATCAAAGGTTACCGTCTGGGTTTCGATGGTGACCTTGCCCCCTTCCGCGATGGCATCGCGGGCATTGACGCACAGGTTAGCCAGGATCTGATCAATCTGGGAGGGATCCATTTTGACCAGCCACAGGTCCGAGTCTGGCAACCAAACAATATTGATGTCCTCGCCGATCAAACGTCGCAGCATTTTGAGCATCGCTTCCACGGTTTCGTTCAGATCAAGCACCTTGGGAGTGACGATCTGCTTGCGGGCAAAGGCCAGCAGTTGCCGGGTCAGGTCAGCGGAGCGAAGGGCTGCCTGCAGTATTTCCTGCAGGGACTCAAAAAGAGGCTGGTTCCGGTTCATCTGGTCCAGAGCCATTTCCGTATGACCGATGATCACCCCCAGCATGTTATTGAAATCATGGGCCACACCGCCGGCCAGACGGCCGACGGATTCCATCTTTTGGGCCTGGTGCAACTGGGACTGGAGAGAGAGTTTGTCGGTGATGTCCTCGACCATCTCGATTGCCGCCGTAACCTCGCCAGACTGGTTAAGGATAGGGGTAGAAACGATGCGGTAATTGCGGATGGCACCGGCCTGAGGCGTTTGCGTAGTGGCCTCGTGGACCAGGCCATCCTGCAGTGTCTTGCCGGTCGGGCAGTATTCGCACATTTCCTCACGCGGCGGGTCATTGTAGGCCTGGTAGCAGATGGGGCGTTGACCCGGATCGATATCGGGAAACCACTGGTGCATCCGCAGGTTCAGTTCGAGAATCTTCATTTCTGGACTGATGAGGGCCACACCGATGCCGATGTTGTCCAGGATGCTACGCATCTTGGCCTCGCTCTCCTGCAAGGCCTTCTCCACCTCCTTGCGCTCGGTGATGTCGACTACCGCGCCGATTAATCCGGCAATCGCTCCGTCCGGTCCGTTAAAGGTGGCTTTGTGGAAGATGACATCGTGCTGAAGCCCATGGGTAGACTGAATAGATCCTTCGTATATCTGCATTCCAGGATGGGCAAAAAGTGCCTCGTCGGCTTGGTGGTACACATCGGCAAGTTCCTTCGAGGCAATCTCGTGGACCGTTTTGCCGGCAATCTGTTCTCGCGAAATCCCGTAGAACCGCTCAAAGGCGCCATTGCAGCCGAGGTAGCGGCACTGACGATCCTTGTAAAAGACCGGATATGGCATGGCGTCGATGAGGATCTGCAGGAATTCGGCCTGCCGCTTGATCTCCTCCGCCGCCAGCTTGCGCTCGGTGATGTCCCGACCTTCCGCCATCAACATAATCACCCTGCCGGCCTTATCTTTTACAGGTTTGAGAGAGAAGTCGACATAGTGGAGATTCCCGTCGGCTGCGGAATGGGAGGCTTCAAATTGTACCAGCGCACCTTGCGCAGCCTCCTGCACCGCCAGACGAATTTTTCTCTGCAGTTCCGGAGAATGCACCCACCATGGAGTTTGCCAAAAGGGCCTGCCAATGACATCCTTCTCTTCGACTCCGCCAAATGCCAAGGCGGTTCTATTTGTCTCCAGCATGCTGCCGTCGATGGACAGCAACCCGATAAATTGATAGGCCTGATCGAAAACGGTATGGAATTTCTGCTCACTTTCACGGATTTTTTCGTCCGCTTTGATTTTAAAAAGCGCGTGCTCTCCCAGGTCCGCGATAAAATCCACCAGAGCCTTGTCATATTCCAGGATGTAATCAACCTTTTCGCGGCTGAAGACCGGCACGCGGTCAAGGGCCGCAAGATAGTCGTCTCTCTGAAAATCAAATTCATGGGCCTGACGAGCAAAAAACTCTCGATCCGGAGCCTCTCCTTCATAAAAGAATTGCCCCAGGAACAGGGTAGCCAGATGGCGGCCCGCAACCACAATGGGGACTCCGATATCCAAGAGGCCGTTTTTGCATTTGTAGTGGCAGGCCTCACCCTGGACAAGGCGGTCCTTGATGTAGTTATCGCTTTCCTGGCAGCGCTGCAGTGACAGATGATTGGTGCGGTGAAATTTGATACAGATATCCTGCCAGCCGGATCCGACGAGGACCGAACCGTCTATGGCATCGATGATGCCGATGGGCATTCCTGCGGCGCGGTAATGCGCATCTGCCATCTTCTGGATAATGGTCAAGTCAAGCAGATCGGCAAGTCGGTAATCACTCATTTTCCCTCTCTTTCTGCAATTCGGTTTTGATATGTTTGTTTCTTAAGATTTACAGATCATCTCAGTGATTTGCATCCGCAGTCTATTTTGTCAGTCTGTTGGTGTTGTTTATCTTGATCAGGTGAATTAGGAATTATTTGCTTTCCCGATGATTATCTCATTTATAATAGCAATTGCCAAACGATATTCACAAGCAGCTTTTATCTGATCCTCTATTATGCTTATATCGTAAGCTCCTTGCAAAGCTGAGCAAAGCTTCGACAGACAGCCTTTTTGTCTTGCACCGCAACGTGATGGGTCTTAAAGACGGTCTGTTTTGGGGCAGTGCTGATTGTCCAGTCATTTGATGAGTTGCTGCGTTCTTCGATCAGCTCAGTTTAAGGCATCCCTCCCTAGCCGTTATTGCGTAAAAAAAAGCTTGTGGAAAACCCTATAAAAAAAGTGTGTTAGCAAAATAAACAACTTTTCTTTGTCAGGGAGAGGTGGTATTGTTGATGGGTTTTCCTGACGCAGATGATAAGTCATGGTGCTGTTGCCTATCATTTTAGAACGTTCACGGCATCACCGTTATACACAAGCTGCTGGCTGACCATTTTAATCACTTTGTAATGGCCTGAAGTCCCCTATTAAGCAGTGAATCAGGAAGCTGCAAATATCGATAGAAAAAGGAGTAACATGGTTACCCTTTGGCCGGACTTTGAAGAACGTCGTTTACTGGGTCGGTTCTATCTTTCCAGCACCCTCAGTGAAACCTTCAATGTTATCTGGCCGTTCCAGTTTGTCTATTTGTTCATGGTCATGGAACGACCGGAATGGGCCGTGGTACCACTCATTGTCGAGTCGGGGGCCATGTTGCTTATGCAAATTCCCACCGGCATCTGGGCGGATCGCCACAGCCGGCGCCATGCAGTCATCATAGGTAACCTGATCAATGCAACTGCGCTGGCACTGGTACCGTTTGCTGCACAACAAAGCGGTCAGATACAGTTGCTGGCGGTAATCAGTTGTTTTGGATTGTGGGGTTTTGGACAAGCCTTGGTTGCGGGTGCCGCTGATGCCTGGGTCGTTGATAACCTCATCATTGCAGAGCGTCGCGAACTGGTCGGTGACTATTTTTCCCGTATCAATTCATTTGCGTCATTGGGTGCCGCCGGTGCCGGTGCCGTGGCATTGCTGTTATTGATCACGCTGGATATCTCACGGACCATCCTGGATAGTTTGTGGTATGTCGCTGCATTCGGTTTGTTGATCGGTGTGCTTATTCAACTTACCATTAACGAACAGCGTCCCGGAACAGCAGTGTCAGGTGAAGTCAGTGCCACCCCTTCCTGGCTTGGAACACTTGCACTGGGACTACGTGCGTTGCGCTGTTCAAAAACGCTCCTGTTTTTTGCTCTTTCCCTGGTCGTCGCATCATTCCCCGAAAGTGTGACCGATGATGCATTCGACATGTCGCTGATCACTAAAGGCATGGATGCACGCGGCCTTGCCCCGTTGGGCATTGTCGACAACATCGTCGCCATGGCTGCACCCTTGATCGGTATGGCGCTGGTACGGCGCTTTGGTGTGACACACATTCTTGTCTGGTTCCTGGTGTTACCGGCGCTGGCAGTAAGTGTTTTATTTATTACCTCCTCTTTATGGCTGGTCATCTTTCTCTATGTGCTGCTGGATTTTTTCGATGCAGTGTGGGATCCTGTCGCGGATTTGCATTTGCAAACATTGCTTAGCTCAGACACACGCGCCACCGTTGCTTCCATTGTCGATCATGCTGGCGGCTTAATGGAACTGCTGGGCATTGCAATGTTTGCCTGGATGCTGGGTGAACACAGCGAGCAATTGAGCGAGATAGTACCAGATCTGGTTTCGGCTTTTTCCGGTGGCGATCAACCTGTGGCTGTCATGCCTGTCACCCCGTTTGGTTTGGCGATTCCGGATCTGGTTATCGTGGTATTTATTTTGTCTGCCCTATTCGCCTTGCCATTTATCTTATTCAGTACTCGGTATGCAGCAAGACGTGTATCTGCTGAACAAGCTCTTACGCAGCAAGCAAGGAACGGTATCCTGAAGACCGGTACACTTAAAACGCCGGCCTTTGTTACAGATATCGCTGTGCTCAAAGAGGATGTGCAAGCAAGCAAAACGTTAGTATGTGACGATAATACAAAATTA
>JAHJNL010000062.1 GCA_018820855.1 Pseudomonadota bacterium
AAGGTGCGGATTGAGAAGGAACTGACACAGGCGGAATTGGCAGACAGGGCGGGCATTTCCCGTAAGGTCATCGGGCGCATGGAGCGCGGTGATGGGTCCGTAACATTGGAAAAATGGGTAAAGGTGGCTATGGTTCTGGAGGTAGCGGGCACATGGGAGCATCTCTTCGAGGTTGAGGAAGATCCCTTTGTGCAATATGACCGGCAACAGAAAGAGCAAACCGACCTGTGGAAAAAAAGGGTACGGTCGAAGAAATGACGGAACCTGAGATAAGCCTCTATGTTTATGGGGTATTCCCAAATAATGAGATTGTTGAGATCGGCCGCCTGCTCTCCCGTAATCTGCATAGCCGTCTACAGTTTGAAGGTTTTTTTCGTTATTCCCCCTCCTATCTCCAACATCCCCTGGCCTATGCCATAGACCCTGTTCATCTGCCGCTGGAGAGCCGGACCTTTTCTGCAAACAACAAAGAAACCGGAATCCACCAGGTTTTCGATGATTCTCTGCCGGATGCCTGGGGCCGCCACATCCTGGCCAGGCGGGGAGCCCTGGATCATTCACGTTACACCTCTGCCCATCTGCTTGCAGTTCTTGGCGGGGGCGGGCTTGGTCGCCTGCTGTTTAGTCCGCAGGAGAAAACACCTGCTCCTGTTGATGGCAGCATACCGTTTTCCGACATAGCCAAGGCCATTGATGAGGCGGGGAAACTGGAAGATTCATTTGATACGGAAACAGCCGAGCTCCAGCATCTCCTGGCCTGCGGCAGTTCAGCAGGCGGAGCAAGACCAAAGGTACTTACCTGCAAAGACGGTGTTCACTGGATTGCCAAATTTCCCAGTCGCAGAGATATTCACCCTACCCTCCTGATTGCCCTGGAAGAGGCAGGATTGACTTTGGCAAGGAATGGCGGCCTGGATGTCCCGGAATTTTGTCGGGTCTCAGCCGGTGACCGGGACATCTTACTCATCAGACGCTTTGATATTGTTCCCGGCGGAGGAAGAAACGGTCTTGTCAGCATGCGGACCCTGATCGGCACTGAAGATCATTATTCTGTGTCCTATGGAGAAATGGCCGGAATTATCCGCTCCTTTTCCCACCAGGTACAGAAGGACCTGGAACTCCTGCTTCGACAGATGATTGTCAACGTCCTGCTGGTGAACACCGATGATCACCTGCAGAATTTCGCCATGCTCCATACCGCCGAAGGCTGGAGGCTCTCACCCGCCTATGACATTGTCCCGAATATCTATCAAACCGGGCAGATCATACAGATAAACGGCAAACATGCGGATATTGAGGCCGAAGATATTATCAGGGAAGGTACAGCCTTTGGACTTTCTTACCAGAAGAGCAAGGCGATTCTCAGGGATGTCTGCGGTCGAATAGGTGATTGGTCACAAGTATTTACAGAAAGAGATGTCCCAGCAGCCCATACCGGGACACTGAAGGCCGAAATCACGGCCCGGTTTCAACGAATAGCGATGTAAGAGCCCAAAACAGGTGCCCTGCCTTATCTCAATCGGTGACATGCTTTTCTGCGAACTGGGCCATCAGTTCGTGAATATTGTAGGGAGGACGGACCTGAAAATAGTGGTCGACAACGGAGTGGCCTATCTCATGGGCCAGGACCCGGAGGCGTGTGTCATCGGCTGAAATATAGATGGTTTTTTCAGAAAGCGAGTAGTAGGCAATGTGGTCCACACGCTTACCGTACTTCTGTTTATAGACGCGGGCCACATCTTCCTCATCCGGCAGCAGGACCAGGCGGATATGATAGTTATCGGGAAACATATCAAGGACGACCTGAACCTTTTCAATGATGATATCGGCCTTGGCCAGCACCTCATCACCCACAGTAACCACGTTTTTCTTGCGCGTGGCATAGCTGAGTTTCCTGCTCAGCTCTAAATTCTCATTAAATGCCTGCAACACCTCTTTATCGTCATAGGAGATGGTCACATACCTGCTCTTCTGTTCCTGGCCCAAAGCATTTCCCGTCCCGGAGAACAGCCAGCAACACAAAAACAATAATGTAAAAAAGAAGTTACTCATCAAGCAGCTGGAAAGTCATGGTGATTTCCTGAATAGCCTTGTTCTGCCTGGAAAGAGAAGTGCATATCGACTCAAGATCCTCAGGACTTGTGTTTTTACAATCCAGAGCAGAGTATTGCGCAAGGAGATCATCAATATTTTTCGACCGTTTTTCCATCTTGCCGATTTTCTGAGACAACTCCCGATTAAACTGATTCAGTTTTGCCGCAAGCTCCTTCCCTTCATCCTTTTTCCGCAGATAAATAACATCATCGAGGCGTCCGATGATCATATGATCCACGGCCTGTTCCAGGCGGAACATGGGACCGGCCATGCGATGGGTGATAAAGGTAGCCGCAGTAACGATGAGTGCACCACCCACAACAATGAAGACCCAGTGAGCGGTGAGCACCTGTTTGATTAACATCAATGGAGTCTGACCCATCTGGAGATCATTATCCTGGTACACCATGGTCATGGTGTCGGCAGACAGGACAGCGAGAATGACGGTAAAAAGGAGACAGCCGGCCACCATAAAAAGGAAGTAGCCAAGAATCAGTTTCCCTTGGAAATTTTTATTGATTAAATAGTTTCTCCTCTTGTAGCGGGCCTTAGTCATTGTTCCTTACCTCGCCATAAATTACGATTGATGCATTTTTACGCAGTGAATGAATCCAGCTGTCTATCTCCCTGCTTCGCTGAGAATTGCCGATCAGCTCACGAACGCGACTGCGATCGTAGGCCACCGGCTTTTGCCCTGTTGCCTCTTCCACCTTATCCAGGCGGATGGTACTGACCTCGGTACCTGTGTCGAACTGGCTGGCACTCTCACCCGGTTGCAGGGAAGACAAGAGAAAGCGCATGGGTTCGGACAGGTCATCGAACAGGACTGTATTCTGCCGGCTCTGTGCTTCCGGTAAATTTCCTCTTTCTATTGGTGTCTGGGTAAAGGTGTATCTTTTACCGGAGCAGGAGAGATACCTGTCTATATCTTCTTCACTGACATCAATGGTCAACGTTGCCATTTTGCGGTCAGTAAGGACCTTGATGAGAGATTGTTCGTAATAGAGTTTCAGGGCCTTGCGAAAGCCCTCCTCTTTATCGATTCCCAACCGCTGGGCCTCCTGCAGCAGGAGCTGACGTGTCACCAGCGAATCCATCTGCTCTTCCAGAGTTTCTCCATGATACCCCTGTTCCCGACTCTGATCGTCAATCTGTTTGCGTGACATGGGATGGCCGTTCACCCGAAGCGCAACGTCCTGAGATGAGACCGGATCAGAAGGCCAGAGATAGTAAAGTGTGACCGCAGAACTGAGAGCCACGAGGACAAAAATGGTAAACAGATATTTCATTGCCTTCCTTCAGGCTACATCGAAAAATTGCCTTTTTGCCCACGCGCTTCGTCACAGCCCAAAAATTAATGCTCACATATCAACTATATGCTGCGCTTATTATTTCGTCTGCGCCTCGCGCTTGAACAAAAAATCTAACTTTTCAAGGTACCCTTTTATAAGTGTATTACTATTCGGGTGCTTAGCTGAATGACTGCAGACTGAAGGGAAAAACAAAAAACTCACAACATACCGAAAACAGTACCTTCTCCATTCAACAGCCAGTCTTCCTGATTTTCCGTTTATTTTATTACAATAGCAAGAAAATTATTTTTCAAAATAGGTATTTCTACCTATTTACTCTTGTATTCAAACTTTTTATAGTTGCATCGCTTTTCATTTTCTTGAACAAGGGGTAGAGTAAGGCAAGATTAGGTTGAAGGAGCAGGCAAAGCATTTAGTCTTTAATCTTCAGCCTCTAAGCTTTCAGCCTTCGTCAGCCCTTAACCCGACCAATTTCTAAAAATACCGTACAATCCATTAAACTATGAAAATAAAAAAAGCTGTTTTTCCCGTCGCCGGGCTTGGAACCAGATTTCTTCCTGCCACTAAAGCCATGCCTAAAGAGATGCTGCCTGTGGTTGATAAACCCCTGATCCAGTATGCTGTTGAAGAGGCGCTGGCCTCTGGCATCGAACACCTGATCTTTGTCACCGGCAGCGGAAAAAGTGCCCTGGAAGATCATTTCGACCGTTCCTTCCAACTGGAAGAGACCCTGAGGCAGCGCCATAAGACGGAACTGCTGAAAGAAATCGAATCTCTGGTTCCGGAATCGGGGACCATCATCTACACCCGGCAGAGTGAACCCCTGGGTCTTGGCCATGCCATCTGGTGTGCCCGGGACATCGTGGGTGACGAACCCTTCGCCGTACTCCTTGCCGACGACCTGATCCAAAGCGAGACTCCTGTCCTGCACCAGATGATCAATCAGTTCGACAGGTTGCGGGCATCCACCGTGGCAGTAATTGAAGTACCGAAAGAAGAGACCCCAAAATATGGAATCCTCGATGCTGAACCGTCTTCAAATGGTATTATCCGGGTGCGCGGCATGGTGGAAAAACCCTCGGCAGACGAGGCCCCCTCGAACCTGGCAGTGATTGGCCGTTATATTCTCACTCCCCGGATTTTCGACATCCTCGGTAACCAGCAGAAAGGCGCAGGCGGCGAGATCCAACTCACAGATGCCATGTCGCAACTCCTTAAGGAACAGCCCATTTTCGGTTACCGTTTTGAGGGGACGCGCTTCGACTGCGGGGACAAGGCCGGATTCCAGATGGCTAACCTGGCCTTTGCCTTGGAACACCCGGAGATCAAAGACAGCCTGCTGGCTTATATTAAGAAAATGTTTTGTTAAGAAAAGATCAGGAAAGAATAGGCTGAAGAGGAAAAATTGGGATGACATTAAGAGTACAATCTCTTAAACTTACAGGAATTTTGTTCCTTAGTCCTTAACCTTCAGCCTTCTAACATAATGACGAAATCACCCCATGTAGTCAGACATCGTGCAGCTGTCAGCCGTCCCCGCCGTGAAACACTTAACGGCCATATGAGCGTCAACCTCTGGTTTACCGGACTTTCCGGATCCGGAAAATCCACTCTCGCCCATGCAGTTGAAGAACGCCTTCATCTCATGGGTTGTCGCACCTATGTCTTTGACGGCGACAATGTCCGGCACGGGATCTGTGGCGATCTGGGTTTCAGCCTGGAAGATCGAAGTGAAAATATGCGCCGCATTGCAGAAATGGTGAATCTGTTTCTCGATTCCGGAGTTATCTCACTCACCGCCTTTATTTCTCCCCTGCAGGCAGACCGGGAGCGGGTCAAAAAGATCATCGGACCGGAAAACATTATTGAGGTCTACTGCAACTGCCCCCTTGAAATTTGCGAGCAAAGGGATGTCAAAGGACTATACAAAAAGGCCAGGGCCGGTGAGATCAAGAATTATACCGGTATCTCCTCCCCATATGAAGCTCCTGAAAACGCGGATATCGAATTGGACACTGGCACACTCCCTTTGCGTGAATGCGTAAACATCATTATCACCGAACTTCGGGAACGGGGTATCATTCTTTGCTGATACCCACCTTAAAATGGTCTTTCCCCGTTCCTGTTTTTTGCACAAAATTCAGTAAAAAGAGTTGATAAAGGCCTCTTTTTAAGGAGACCTTTATCAAACTGCCGCCGAATAACACATAAAAATAGCTCTTTTTATTTAAAATAGGTATTTCTACCTATTTACCTCTCCGAAAGGAGGTAGTAAGTTGTTAGGATAATCATCCGGAAGCATCCGGATCTCACTAACACTTCCTTGAGGAGAAGATTCATGAAAAAGATTATTTTTCTGCTGTTAACCGCCATTTTTCTCACAGTCAATGTCGCCCTGGCTGCTGTCAATATCAATACGGCAGACGAAGCAACCCTTGCCGGGTTGCCTGGGATTGGCGATAAAAAAGCTGCAGCCATTGTTCAATACCGCAAAGACCACGGCGAATTTAAAAACGCTCAAGATCTTCTCGCAGTAAAAGGAATAGGCCCCAAGCTCTTCGAGAAACTGGTCAATGAAGTGACCGTTAAGTAAACTCACTACCGTCACAGTTACCCCCTGCCTTTTTTTCAGCCTGCTGTACTGCTGGGAAAAAGGCATTTTCCTGTCGCCTTCACACCCTTTTCGGCCTGCCCATAAGGGCTTTTCCTGAAATTTTCTTTCTAATGTAACAACGGGAAAGCCAAGGCTCGAGCGGCTTGTTTGTGTGGGAGCGGTTTAAACCGCGAATCTCCCCTGCACTGCGAAAACCGTCATGGGAGGTTCGCCAACCACTCTTCGCGGCTGAAGCCGCTCCCACAGATGTCGAGCCGCCAGTATTGAGGTTTCCCTCTGTGGGATTTCCCCGGTGGGATTACCTTATGGAAGCCATGTGGAATTTCCATGTGAAGAACCTGCTGTTACTCTCTTCACTCCCGCCTCACTGAATTGCAGTGCGGATATTGGCAGGAAGGAGTTTGGTGAAAATGACAAAGGTGTGTTTGGAAATGTCGACTGACGGTTCTGCGACACCGGCAACGGCCGGACAACGGGGCGATTCATGATTCAA
>JAHJNL010000063.1 GCA_018820855.1 Pseudomonadota bacterium
GTTGTGGGGTAAAAAGTAAACTCTGTTTACGTGCAATTCGTGAGTGGCAGAATTTGTTGTTTGTACAGGGAGACTATCTGAGTGGGAAGCAAAAAAGCATTACTCATCGGTTGGGACGCCGCAGATTGGAAGGTTATTCATCCTCTACTTGATAGCGGCAGGATGCCTCATCTACATAGTTTGATAAAAAATGGGGTCATGGGGAACCTGGTTTCTTTACGTCCGGAGCTTTCTCCCATGCTTTGGACCTCTATTGCTACAGGCAAGCGGCCATATAAGCATGGGATTCTCGGTTTTACCGAACCTGGTCCGGATGGAAAGGGGATGCGACCGGTTACGAATCTTTCCAGAAAGACAAAAACCATTTGGAATATACTGAACCAGAATGACTATCGTTCTCTTGTGGTGGGTTGGTGGCCTTCGCATCCTGCTGAACCGATTAATGGGGTCATGGTCTCAAATCATTATCAGCGTGCTCACAGACCTTATGGCTCCCCTTGGCCAATGCAGGCCGGGACCATTCATCCGGCAAGATTAATTAAAAATCTAGCTGAACTTCGTGTTCATCCTCAGGAGGTGGATGCAGGGCTTATGCGGCTTTTTGTGCCGGATTTAGCCAGGATTGATCAGGAAAAAGATCACCGCATTGAATCCCTCGCGAAAATTATTGCAGATACAACTACAATCAACAGGGCTGCAACGGCCCTCATGCATCATGAAGAGTGGGATTTTGCGGCCGTCTATTTTGATGGTATTGACCACTTCTGTCATGGGTTTATGGACTACCATCCTCCGCACCTCTCCTGGGTAAAGGAAGGCGATTATCAGCTATATAAAGAGGTGGTTGCAAGCGGTTACATCTTTCATGACATACTGCTGGGTTTGCTGCTTGCTGAGGCGGATAAAGACACCACCGTCATTCTGGTTTCCGATCATGGATTTCACTCAGACCACCTGAGACCTGCAAGGATCCCTGGAGAACCGGCAGGTCCGGCGGCTCAGCATCGCCCTTATGGAGTTGTGGTGGTCAGTGGACCTGCTATGAACAGGGATGAACTCCTGTACGGGAGTTCACTGCTTGATATCTGCCCGACTATTCTTTCTCTTTTCGAGTTGCCGGTGGCAGGTGATATGGACGGGAAGGTTCTGATAAACGCCTTTGCCGAGTTCCCGAATGTTCAGTATATCCCAAGCTGGGATGATGTGCCTGGAGAGGATGGCAGCCATCCGTCAGATTCCTTTGTGGATCCCCTGGAATCCAGCGAGGCAATCAATCGCTTGGTTGAACTTGGTTATATAGAAAAACCGGATCGAGATCAGAAAAAGGCTGCGGAACATGCCAAACGGGAAATCCATTATAATCTTGCAAGGTCCTACATGGATGCAGGTCTGCATGGAGAGGCACTTCCCCTGCTGGTTGATTTGCTTGAGCAGTGGCCGGATGAATTTCGATTTGGCTTGGAGCTTGCGCATTGTTACCAGGCCATAGGGCGCGCGGCCGTGTCTCGGCCTATATTGATGGATATCTTTACCCGAAAAAAACGAAAAGTCGAAGAGGCAGAAGAAGAATTGGAGCAGCTTCGAAAAGAGGTTGAGCTGTCTGTAGATAAAAAAGAAAAAAGAGAGGAATTGCAGCCTCGAATTCGCTCTCTTTTGCAACAGGCATCACAAAACCCATACGGAATCTCCTATTTGCTTGGGGTCGCCTGTCATGCTGAGGGGGATAACGCCAACGCGCTTATGTACTTTGATCGTGCTGAAAAAGGAAATGTGGTTTCCGCGTCCCTGTATGTGCAGAAGGGGAGTGTGTATGAAGAGTTGAAGCAAAGGAGAACGGCTGAAAAACAGTACCGGAAGGCCTTGTCGATAGATTCGGAGAATACTGATGCAATGCTTGGGCTCTGCCGCCTGAAACTGGCTGGTCGTCAGAATGAAGCTGCTGCGCATCAGGCCCTTGATATCATTGCATTGAGATATCACAGTCCACTCGCCCATTTTTATCTTGGCTGTGCACTCCATCGTATGGGAAGACTGAATGATGCCATACAGGCGCTGGAACGGGCTGTGCGGCAGAACCCTAATATCCCGGAAGTCTATCATCGTCTTGCCTATATCTACAAGAACCGATTGCAGTTACCGGAGAGGGCGGCATGTTATAAGCGCATGGCAACAGAGGCGAATCAGCGAATTCGCCAGTTAAAAAAAGGAACCTTGCCAATTGCCTCTGAGTTGAACAGGCCTGTGTCTGATCTATTTGAATCCCGATTGTGCCATATACAGGGAGAAAAACAGAAAGCAATGGCCCCGGATGCGATTGATAAGACGATTGTTATTGTCTCAGGACTGCCGCGATCGGGGACCTCTCTGCTTATGCAGATGCTTGCCGCAGGCGGCTTTCCAGTTCTTACAGACCGGGTGCGAAGTGCGGATGAAGATAATCCCAAGGGATATTTTGAACATGTAGGTATAAAGGGGTTGGCAGGAGACAATAGCTGGTTGTTGGACCATGGCGGGAAAGCCGTGAAAGTCATTGCCCAGCTCCTTCCTTTTTTGCCAATGAGTGATACAGTACTGTATCGGATTGTTTTTGTTGAACGTAATTTGGATGAGATTCTGCTCTCTCAGGAGAAAATGTTGTCAAAGAGGAAGAACAACAGAAAACGTCCACCCAGCGCCCTGTTGAAGAATGGTTTCTACAGACAGCTAGAAAAGATAAAAGCGCTCAATGCTGCCCACGCAGTACCTGTTCTCTATCTGCAGCACCAGGACTGTGTCAAAAATCCGTCTGCTGTGGCTGCTCAGATCAATGTTTTTTTGGGTGGGGTGCTGGATGAGAATGCGATGGTTAGTGTTGTTGATTCATCACTTTACAGAAATAGAAAAGAAAGCATGCCGGCCTGTGCGGGGAAGCTATGAGGGGAATCCTGTATAGGCATGGAAGGACTATTTCTTGACTCCATTTAGAGAACAGGGTTAGATGGTATAAGTCTAAAAAGCTGCATTGAGTTGTAACGTTGAATCTCTTAGGGAGACGCTATGAAAATGCAAACACTGGCAGAACGGTTAGAGTTCTATGTAACCTTAGAGGGAAGTAAGGAACATTCTCCTAACAAGCTGTTGCTGGCAGCCAGTGCCGCTGCAAGTGTGGGAGCGATACTTGTTCCCCCCCCGGCAGATGCCGCGATTGTGTATAGCGGGGTGCAGAATAAGGTAGTGAGTGCTCAACAAGTGCAGCAACAGATTGATCTTAATGATGATGGTACATTTGAGTTTACTTTTAGACTGTCTGCATTTGTTCCTGTTACATATTCCCAGCAACTTGCTGTGGCAGGAACAGCATCAGTAATAAAAGACAGTGTTAATGCTAAACCGACTAGATTGGTCAGTAATTATATGATATCAAGCCAGAAATCGTTTTTTTCTGTAAATAGTGATGATCTGGCTGTTTATGCTCCTTCCGTGCTGGTCGGTGGAAATTTTTTAGGCCAGCAAGGCTATCTGGGTGTTAAATTCAAAATCGCTGATAACACTCATTATGGATGGATCCAATATAAAGCTGTTAACAATGCCAGTGTCGGTACCATCATTGACTGGGCTTACGAAGATATCCCCGGTAAGGCGATAAAGACCCCAAAGAAATTCAACTGGAATCTCTTTTTACCCGCAATTACAGCTGGTAATAAAAACAAATAGTTTTACCCTTCCGCAAACCGCAAACCGCAAACCGCAAACCGCAAACCGCAAACCGCAAACCGCAAACCGCAAACCGCAAACCGCAAACCGCAAACCGCAA
>JAHJNL010000064.1 GCA_018820855.1 Pseudomonadota bacterium
CGTTTTCCACCTGGATGGAGAGGAGGCCGCTGAAGTCCTTGACGTCTCCATCTGCATCTTCTACTTGCACAAACTGTCCGAGATCGTTGATGGACAACATCTCATCATCGCCTGCCCCTGTATGATCCAGCTGATCGATAAGATCAAAGGTCGCATTTCCTGTGAAGGGATCGAGTGTGAATGTAAAGACGGTATTGTCCACGGTGGCGGCAGTCAGGACATTTCCAGTGACGGAGTAGCTGACCTGTTTGCCGTCGGAAGTAAGGCCGGTGGGCTGGTAGCTGAGGTTGTCAAGGAGAGTATAAGTGACATGTTCATCAGCGCCGTCTGCTACAAGACTGGCCAGGTTGATAGTGACATCAGTAACGCCTCCGCCGATGCCGTCAGATTCATCTCCAGCAGCCGTATCAAGTCCGTCCTCGTAGACGGTAAGCGGTTCTTCCATCGCTGAAAGTTCAGGGACATCATCAACAATGAGAAAGCTCAGGGCACCGGGGGTAAGGCCGGTGGTGTCATCATCGGAATCGGTGGCAATGATAGCTGTGGCAAAGTCGAGGCTTGTCACAGATTCACCTCCTTCTCCCCAGAGCAGCAGGGCGGTGTTCTCACCATCACCAGAAACATGGTCCAACTGATCCAGGAGGGTAAAGACGTAGCTACCGTCGGGTTGCAAGTCTAGGGTAAAGACCAGTCTGTCACTTTCGCCGCCTTCAAAGTCAGATGAAATCCGTGCCGGCATACCATCGTGTACCCAGGCTTCTAGGGTGGTGCCATTGGCATTCATTTCGTAGACGACTTGCCCTCCCTGAGAAGAAAGTCCGGGAAGATCGAGCAGTGAACCCCAGGAGAAGGTTCCGGGGTTGTCAGCACCCATTGTGACAAGAGGTGCCAAAGATCCGTTAACCTGGGCAGCATCGTTTTGATAGGTACTGTTAAAATCGGAATCTTCCGGCCCATCGTTTTCATCGGGATTACCAACGGAAAGAGAATTGTCAAGGGCCTCTTCTTCCACCACTCTGGTCAGGACAATATCACTTGCTACCGGACCATCATCCAGGATGTTGATGGTAAGTGTTCCTGTTGCTGAGTCACCGTTGGAATCGAACACGGTAAAGGCAAAGAGGTCAGGCAGGGAGTCGCCAGCTCCGGTGGTGTCGGTAAGGGGGTGATCGATGTTCGTTGTGATGGTATAGGTCCAACTGCCGTCATCCCACAGCTGTAAAGAGCCATAGTCCCCGGCAACAGTAATCGATGTATCTGCCGATCCGCCTAAGTTGTCCATGTCAATGGACTGGCCACCGATGCTGATGGATCCCGGCCCATCTCCTCCAAAATCAATTCCCAAGGTTGCCAAACCGCCGCTGACAGTCAGGGGCGTGCTTACGGGCTCAGAGCCATCAAGAAAATTTGCTTCATCAATCACAGAGGAATAGTCTCCTGCCAGTGGAATTGTGTTTGGCGGCTCTTCAATGTCGTCACCTGGGGGCGTAATGCCTACAGCCAGAGGCTCAACAACCGGGGCCTCCACTACTTCGTCAATTTCACCAGTCAGGCGCTCAGGATCGAGAAAACTCCTGGCCACACCTATTGTCTCAGCACCTGAGGTGGGAGTAACCTCCTCGCCGGTGAGATCAAAGACGACCGTTGGATGTCCACCTCCGCGGGCTCCTGCTCCAGCGGCTACCGGACCTGCTGCAGGTGCAGGGAGGTCCTGGGTGGGATCCCCTTGGAGAAGGGCTTCCTGGAGTTGTGCAACCTCTGAGGCCACATCGGAAAGGTCAACCCCTTGTTCACCTGGAACAACATCTCCGTCCAGGACCACTTCGCTCATGCGGCCCAGATCAAGCTGGCTATGGGCGGAATCATTAAAAACAATGGAAACCTTGCCTGTGCCGCCTGTGATGATTGTCTCATTTGCAAAAACCACCCCGTTGACCTGGAGTGCACGGGTTGCGCCATCAGGTGACTCTACCTGTACAGATCCGGAAACGATAACTGCTGTTCCTATGGCCTGGCCATTTCCTGTTTCTGTTGTGTTGGTTTCATTGATAGTCATGGTGTCCTCCTGTATATGATGAACGACTTATCGCTATGGTTCTTACTACAAAGTAGCACTCAAAAAGAAGGATAGCTATTGTACTATGGTACTAATAATTAATATTAACCATGTGGGAGTAGGCGTGATGCATCTGACAGGGAAAAACGCAGGGATTTCTGCTGCGGTGATTTTGAAGATATTAACTTTATGATATTGATGGGTTAACGGAGCGGGAAGTGGCTGCTAAGGAAACGCATGGCTTTTTATCCTGAGAGCTTACGATTGCATCGTTTTGATTTCGTTTGACACAGTATTTTATTCAAGTGTGAGAAAAATACCAACATTACATCATTGTAATGTTGGCGCAATGTTCCCGCAATGTTGCTGTGCTATTGTGTGGAGAGTCATTTGCTAAATCCTCACATTTTGCAGAGAAGGAGCCTTTATGAACGAACAGATATCTACTGGATATTCTCCCCTTGTCACCCCTCCGCCCTCGCCTGTGCAGCATCAGCAGGCAGAAGGTTTTGTCTCTATTCAAGCCATTAGCGATTCTGTTGCTGTAAGCTCCGCCTGGGTGGGGCTGTTGCGGCAGGAGATCGGCAAGACAATCATCGGCCAGGAGCATCTGGTGGAGCGATTGCTGGTGGGATTGCTTACCGGTGGGCATATCCTTTTAGAAGGTTTGCCCGGGCTGGCCAAGACCCTGGCCGTCAAAACCCTGGCCATGGCAGTGAACACAGATTTTCGCCGTATTCAGTTTACCCCGGATATGTTGCCTGCAGATATTGTCGGTACTCAGATCTATAATCCAAAAGACACAACGTTTGAGGTCAAGCAGGGGCCGATCTTTTCTTCCCTGATCCTGGCTGATGAGATTAACCGGGCTCCGGCCAAGGTCCAGTCGGCGTTGCTTGAGGCCATGCAGGAAAAACAGGTCACGATCGGAGATGAGACGTTTATCTTGCCGGAGCTTTTTCTGGTCCTGGCAACCCAAAACCCGATTGAACAGGAAGGGACCTATCCGCTGCCCGAGGCCCAGGTGGACCGTTTTATGCTCAAGGTGGTGGTGAAGTATCCAAGCATGATCGAGGAGCGGATGATCCTCGATGCTGTTGACCATACTGATTCAAAGGTACAGGTGAATCCTGTTGTCGGTCCCAATGATATTCTGGCCTCACGCAGGGTGGTGGATACCATCTACATGGATGACAAAATAAAAGACTATATTGTCTCCCTGGTTTGTGCCACCCGCGATCCCCGCAGTTTCCAACTGGATCTCAATGACTATATCGAGACCGGTGCCTCACCACGGGCTACCATCAATCTCAAGGCCGTCTCGCGGGCTTTGGCCTTCTTGGCGGGGCGTGGTTATGTCACCCCGGATGATGTGAAATCGGCGGCCATGGATGTGATGCGGCACCGTATCCGTATCAGCTATGAGGCCGAGGCCGAGGCCGTGACCAGTGAGGATATTATCCGCAAGATATTAGATACTGTTCCTGTCCCTTAGGGGGAGGACAGTCACAGGCACCATATCTTTGAACGAAGCTGCAGCACCTGTGACTGCCTGGCAGCGAGAAGTGTTTATAGAATTTTTCTTTTTTACGAGTCTTTTATGGAAGAACAGATCACTAAGGAAATCTTGAAAAAGGTGCGGCAGGTCGAGGTGCGCACCAGTCGTCTGGTCAACGATACCCTGGCCGGGAGTTATCAGTCCGTGTTCAAGGGCCGAGGCATGAACTTTGATGAGGTCCGGGAGTATGTACCCGGTGATGAGATCAGGACCATTGACTGGAACGTCACGGCCCGCACCGGCGTTGCCCATATCAAGAAATTTACCGAAGAGCGGGAACTCACGATCATGCTGATGATTGATATCAGCGGTTCCGGAGATTTCGGTTCAGCAGAGAGCTCCAAGCGGGAAATCATGGCCGAGATTGGCTCAGTCCTCGCTTTTTCTGCGGTACGGAATAATGATAAGGTGGGGCTTGTGCTCTTTTCAGATTTTGTCGAGCTGTATATCCCGCCGAAAAAGGGGAGGTCTCACATTCTTCGACTCATCAGAGAAATTCTCTTTTTTCAGCCGCAGGGGAGGAGAACAGATCTGATCGTTCCTCTGGACTTTGTCAACGGGGTGGCCAAGCGCAAGTGCGTCGCCTTTTTGATCTCCGACTTCTGTCTGCCTGGAGATTTTACAGAAGGATTGGTACGCCTGCAGCCTAAACTGCAGGTGAGTAACCGCCGCCATGATCTGATCTCCATGATCATTTCCGATCCACGCGAACATGAGCTTCCGGATGTTGGCTGGCTGACTATTGAGGATGCGGAGAGTGGCGCCCAGGTTGAACTGGACACCTCGGATCCAGCAGTACGCCGGGGCTATGCAGAACTCGCTGCCGATCGGAGAAAGCGTCTGCACAAGGCCATTCACTCGGCAGGCGTGGATCTGCTCGATCTCTCCACCGACCAGTCCTATATTCCTCCCCTGTTGAATTTTTTCGGCAGCAGAAGAAGGAGGATCAGCAGATGAAGGTCGCACAGTTTTTGATACTTCTGTTTTCTGTCCTGCTTGCGGCGGTGTATCCTCTTTGGGCAGAGGGCGTTGGGCAGGCACCGTTGCAGCTTGCACCGGGATCTGCCATTCAGCAGGGACAGCCTGCATTGCAGTCACCAGGACCGGGTTTAGCTGCATCGATGGGAGAGCAGCAACAGCTGCGTGATATACATCCTCCTCTGCCTTTGCCTGAGGAGAGGAGCCCTGTGATGCTTGTTGTCGGACTCTTTCTCCTCCTGCTTGTTCTTCTGGCTGCTCTTTTCTGGTTTTTTCGTCTGCGCAAGAAAAAGGTTTCCCTGCCTTTTGCCCACGAGACAGCCCTGGCAGCTCTTCTGCGGGCCCGCAGTCTCATGACTCCTGATCAGGGCGTGCTCTATGCTGAGGAACTCTCTGATATTCTGCGCCGCTACATTGAAGCGCGTTTTTGTATCCATAGTACCAGGCAGACCACGGAAGAATTTTTTTCCTGCCTTACCGAGAACCCCGGTCAGGCAGTGGCGCTTCTTGAGGATCATTGCGACAGTCTTAAGGACTGTCTGAGCCAGTGCGATATGGCAAAATTTGCGCGGTACACACCGGACAGCAGCTGTATGAAGAAGATGGAGAAGGCGGTACAGAATTTTATTGAATCGACCCGTGAAAACGTGGAAGGAGGCAGATGATGCGTTTTCTTCATCCCGAATTTCTCTGGCTGCTTTCTCTGCTGCCTCTTCTGGCCTTTTTCCGTGGCCGGCTGGGGGCTGCACCGGCACTTGTCTTTTCTTCCACCTCCGTTGCCGCTACTCTGGCCGAAGGCCGTAGAGTGGGGCCTGGGCGTTTGCTCGGGGCCTTGCGGCTTTTTGGCCTCTGTCTGCTTATTCTGGCCTTTGCCCGGCCGCAGCTGGGCAATACCACCACCGAGATTGAGGCCTCCGGTATTGATATCCTGCTGGCAGTGGATGTTTCCGGTTCCATGAAGGCCCTGGATTTTACTCTCAAAGGAAAATCAGCCAACCGTCTCGATGTGGTCAAGTCGGTCATGCATACCTTTATCAAGGAGCGGCCTAACGACCGTATCGGACTCCTGGCCTTTGGCGGCCGTCCTTATATGGTCAGTCCATTGACCCTCGATCATGATTGGCTGTTACAACGTCTGGACTCACTTTCTGTCGGTATGGTGGAGGATGGTACAGCCATAGGTTCAGCCATCGGCAGCGGAATAAATCGCTTGCGTGATCGTGAGGCAAAGTCACGCATTATGATACTGTTGACAGACGGGATGAACAACGCAGGAACGGTGCCGCCTCTGGTGGCCGCCGAGGCGGCAGAGACCTTGGATATTAAGATTTACACCATTGGGGCCGGGACCAGGGGAGAGGCACCCATGGAGGTGGTTGATGGTTTTGGCCGTAAACGGCTGGTGCGGGTTAAAGTGGATATCGACGATGAGACATTGGGTCAGGTCGCGGAAATGACCGGTGGCCGCTACTTCCGCGCAACTGATACCAAGTCTCTGGAAAAGGTTTATGAGGAGATTAACACTATGGAAACCACCACCAGGACCATCAAGAAATTTGAAAATTACCGGGAACTCTTTGCCTGGTTTGTCTTTGCTTCTCTGATTTTCTTGGGGGCAGAGATTGTTGTAAGCAGAAAACGTCTCCCGTAGGAGAGTATGCAGGGCCTGTGTATGCTCACAAGTATAGTGTTAGGACTTTTGTTTATTTTTGGTTGCGACTGCTCTGTGGTCGGTTACAGTTGAAGGACATTCTATTATGATACAATTTGCAGAGCCCCTTTGGATTGCAGCTGGAGTTGTGCTCATTGTCGGCCTGATCTTTTTTTATCGGGAGATGCAGCGTCGGAGAAAACAGGAACTGGAGCGTTTTGCTGCCTCCCACCTTCTGGGCAAGTTGTGTAAAAATGTTTCCCCGGAACGGCGGGCCCTTAAAAAGATTCTTGTCCTTGCCGCCATCGCCTGCTGTTTTCTGGCCCTGGCCCGGCCGCAATATGGGTTCAAATGGATAGAGGTCAAACGTAAGGGGATCGATATCCTCTTTGCCGTGGATACCTCCAAAAGCATGCTGGCCGAAGATGTTCGCCCTAATCGGTTGCGGCGTGCCAAGTTTGCCATCATGGATTTTGTCTCCCAGCTTGAAGGCGACCGGGTGGGACTTATGCCCTTTGCCGGATCGGCCTTTCTTATGTGTCCTTTGACCATTGATTATGGGGCCTTTGAAAGCTCTCTTGAAGCCATTGATACCACTATTATTCCCAGGGGGGGGACAGATCTGGCTGCAGCTATTACCGAGGCTGAAGCTGTGCTCTCCAACGAAGCTAATCATAAAATTCTTGTCTTTATCACCGACGGTGAAAACCTGGAAGGTGATGCCTTGGGGGCCGCACAGAAAGCTGCGAAAAAGGGAATGACGATCTATACTGTGGGCGTAGGAACCAGAGAAGGGGAGCTGGTTCCCCTCGTCAGTAATGGGAAAACCGGCTTTGTTAAGGAGGACGGGAAGTTTGTCACTTCACAGCTTGATGAAACAATGCTGACAAAAATTGCCGAGGCAGCAGGCGGACTTTATATGCCTTTGGGAGCAAAGGGAGAGGGGCTGCAGGCCATCTATCAGGAGAAGTTGTCCCTTATTCCTAAGGAGGAGCTGGCAGAAAAACGACACAAAGTGGCCTTGGAACGTTTTGTCTGGCCCTTGGGTGCTGCCATCGTCCTTCTCGTGCTGGAGTTTATTGTCAGTGGCCGAAAATCCACGCGTACTTTCCGTATTCCTTTTATTAAAACAGCAGGTCGCAGGAGAAAAAAGGGTGTTGCTATGCTCCTTTTTTTGCTTCTGCTTCCGACAGTCCAGCGGGTAGAGGCGTCAAAGGGTGAAGAAGCCTATCAAGAAGGAGACTACCTCACTGCTTCCCAGTTCTACGATGAACGAATTAAAGAGTCTCCGGATGATGCCAGACTTTATTATAATTATGGCACAGCCGCCTATAAAAATAATATGTTTGAAGATGCTGCTCAGGCCTTTAACCAGGCTTTGAAAAGTGATGATCTCGGCCTGCAGGAAGAGGCCTATTATAATCGTGGCAACGCTTTGTTTCAAAGGGGGAACGAAACCCTGCAGACCGATCCCCAGCACACCATGGAGGTGTGGCAGCAGGCCGTCGACTCTTTTGATGGCGCCTTGCAGCTTAACTCTGTGAATGAAGATGCCCGCTATAATCTGGAGCTGGTGAAACGGAAGCTGGAGGAGTTGAAAAAGCAGCAGGAGAAGCAGGAGCAGGAGCAGAATAAGGATCAGAGCAGCCAGGATCAGAACCAGGAGCAGGACAAGGACGGGGAGCAAGAGAAGAACAACGATCAAGGCCAGGAAAAAAGTCAGGACCATAATCAGCAGAACAAGGATAACGATTCATCCGGCCAGGATCAAGAAAACAAAGACGGGCAACAGAATCAGGAAGAGCAGGGGCAGGAGGACCAACAGGAAAAGGGTGCACAACAGTCGCAGCAGAATGAGGACGGGCAGGATGCGTCACAGCAGGAGAGTAAGCCTGCCGGCGCTGAGGATGAAAAACAGTCAGAGCAACAGGACGTGGAACAAAAAAATGCCGCTTCACAAGAGGAACAGGAGCAACAGGCTCGGGCCAGGGATCAGCAGCGCAGGCTTGAGGGAAAGATGACGCAGGAAGAGGCCAGGCAGCTCTTGGACAGTTTCAAGGATAAAGAAGGCGAGTTAAATTTTATTCCGGCTTCACTGACTGGTGATGGCAAAAAAGACCAGGAAACGCGGAAGGATTGGTAATGAAGGATATGAGACGATATTTTCAGGAAAAGAGAGACAGGCGAATTGGACTGGTGGCGTTGTGTTCACTGGTATTGTTCTTTCTTGCCGGAGTAATGCCAGTGCAGGCAGGAGTGGAGGTTTCGGCTTCACTTAATGCCACTAGTATTCCCATAGACCGTGCAGCTGCACTCAGTATTACCGTGACCGGGACCAGGTCGTTTGAGCCACAGATGCCTGAAGTCGACGGTCTGCAGTTTCACCAGCGGGGGCAGTCGACCCAGATAGAGATGGTCAATGGTGCTTTTTCTGCTTCGGTGACAAGCGTCTATCTGGTCCAGGGGCTACGCGAGGGAAAATTTACCATTCCTGCTATTCCGGTGAAGACTCAAGATGGTATCCTGACGACTCAGCCCATTGCTTTTGAAGTTACTGCTGAACCGTCTGCGGCAGTGGTTTTGCCGGGGCAGGCTTCCTCTTCTGCAAAGACGAGACTGCGCTCCGGAGAGGCGGAAAAAGTGGCTTTCATGCGGGTGACACTCGCCAAAGAAAAGAGTTATAGCGGCGAAATCGTACCGGTCCAGATCAAGGCCTATTTTCGTGAAGGAATAAAGGCTAACCTTAATACCCTGCCGCAGCTGGTGGGAGAAGGGTATGTCCTGCAGCAGTTGGCCCCTGAGCCTGTGCAAACAAGAGAAACAATTAATAACACCACTTACGCAGTTCTGACTTGGGACTCTGCTCTTTCCGGGATTAAAGAAGGGCAACATACCATCAGTCTGGAACTTGAGGCGACACTCTTGCTTCGGGAACAAAGGCGTAGGGATCCCCTTGGGCGTTCTATGCTCAGCGATCCATTTTTTGGTGACAGTTTTTTTGATGATTTTTTTGGCAGTTACCGTGAAAAAGAGGTGAAGGTGGCCAGTCCGGAGTTGGACTTAGAGGTACTCGCCCTGCCGCAAAAAGGGCAGCCAGAAGGGTTTCACGGGGCGATTGGAGAGTTTCGTCTGTCGGTGAACGGAGATCCCCTTGAGGTTGAGCCGGGTGAGCCGATTACCCTGACCATGGCCATCAGCGGCAAGGGCAATTTCGATCGGGTGCAGGTCCCTGAGCTTAGTCAGGAAGATGGGTGGAAGGCCTATACCCCCTCATCCGAGTTTTTGGAAGATGGTGGGCCGGGGCAGGGAAAAAAGGTCTTTGAGCAGGCCCTGGTGGCCAGAGATTCCCATCTCCGGGAAATCCCGGCAGTGACCTTTAGTTATTTTGATCCAACAGATGCGGCTTATAAGGTACTGAAAAGCAGTCCCATTCCTTTCCAGATCAAGGGGGCTGCTGTGGAGGAGAAAAAAAACGAATCTGTTGCAAAAGTCGAGCAGGTAGAGGAAAAGGTGCAGGCTGAAATGTCAGGAAGTGTTGAAATGCCGATGAGCAATCTTGCCCCCCTCAAGCTCCAGTCTGACGAAATGACACAGGCAATGGTGCCCCTCTTCTCCCAAAGATGGTTTCAGGTGTTTGTCGCCCTGCTCATTGTACTGCTGTTCGCTGGTACGGTGCTGAGGCAGCGGACAGTACACAATGCCAATAATCCCAGGTTGCAGCGGCATCATGCAATGAAACATCTGCTTACCCTGCGTCTCAAGGAAATTGATCAGGCTCTGGCCGCAGACGACACAAGGGGATTTCTGGTAAGTTGTCGCAGGGCTATCCAGGAGCAGCTGGGACTTCTTTGGGAAAGTGAGGCCGGTGCCATTACTTTGGCAGACCTCCGGCAACGCCTTCCCGAGGGGTCAGAGCTGATCACCATTTTCAGTGCTGCAGATGAGAGTGCATACAGTGGCCAGGAGCTGAACAGTCAACAGATGCAGGATTTTGCAGATCGTTTGCGAAAAGAACTGGAAGGTATCCTATGAAAGCGTATAACTGGAAAATTGTCTGTGCAGCCTGTTTTTTTCTGCTTCTTGTCGGTCAGACACTCTGGGCTGGAGAACCGGACAGAGAAAGGCAGTTTCAGGACGCAATCCAGGCCTACGGCAGGGGAGAATATAAGGCCGCGAGCCAGCAGTTTGAGGCATTGGCCCGGGACGGGGTTTCGGCCGCACTCCTGTTTAACCTGGCCAATAGCTATGCCCAGGCCGGAGAGAGTGGGCGGGCTATCCTCAACTACGAGCGGGCCCGCCGCCTGGCACCGGGTGATTCTGATATAAAAGGTAACCTGGAGCTTGTCCGTAAGGGAAAGGGATTGTTTCAGGAGGAGCAGCCCATTGGACAGAGACTTGTGGCCTTTTTGGAGTTAAACCAGTGGACCGGATTGGCGGTAATAGCTTTTGTTCTCTTTGGTGTCGTCTTGCTGCTCCCCCTTCCTCCTGGTTTGAAACGTGCTCCACGCTATGTGGCAGCTGCTGTTTGTCTGTTGGTGACAGCAACAGCGATCACAGGTGTCTTCGGGCAATACCGTCACTGGAACGATGGCGTGGTGATACTGCCTGGTGCCAGGTTACGGGTGTCACCCTTTGCGTCTGCCGCATCCTCGGGTACTATTCAGGAAGGAAGGCTGGTGCGGCCAGGAAAGTCACATGGGAGCTATTTCCTGGTCGAAGACGAGACAGGCCGCAGCGGCTGGCTGGAAGCCGATGCCTTTGAGCCCATTGTTCTCATGAAAGAATAGATTCTGCTAAACACTGTAATCCAGATCGTCTCTCGTTTTTGTATACATGCCTCGCAGGAAATGTCCCTTTGCGTACCGCATATCACAAGGTAACGTTCTCTATTTCCATTCGTTTAGTTTGTGGCTGATAAAATCAATGACTCGCTGGTGTTCCTCCCGGCCCTTTCCTTGAACCATAAACGGTGCATCAAAGGCGAAACAGGCTTTACCTGTCGGTTGAATACGGCCCAAATCTTTTATCCAGTTGCCGTTTGTCCAGGCATCGGTTTTTAAGGCCAGGGGCAGGACAGGAACACCTGCTTTTTTAGCGAGTTTGACGCCAATGGTACTGAACTGTTCCGGGGCAAAGTCGGTGCCCCGGGTGGTCTGCGGAAAGACTATAATGGATATTCCCTGTTCCAGCCGTTTCATCCCCTCGTTGAGCACAGTATTCAGGTCCTGGCGCGGATTGTTTCTGGTCACGGCCACAGGATTGCGGGAGCGCATCACATGCTTGAATACCGGGTAGGCAAGCAGGCTCTCCTTGATAACAAAAGTTACACGCCGTACAGGGCTGATGATAGCCGGCAGGACAACGGTCTCCATCATACTCACGTGATTGCCGATGATAACACAGGGGGAATTCAGCCCCTGCAGGTGATCAATTCCACTTATAGAAATCTTCACTCCTGCCCGTTCCAGGGCCTTTAACACTTCGTAACTCGACTGAGACCAGTCTGAGTCGTCATAGCTTCCATTCTTTGCCTTCCTGCTGGAAACATAAATATTAGTGAGAAAGCTCATGTAGAATGAGAACGAGGGGAAGAGTTTTCCGAAAAAGGAAACAGCATCCACTGGGGTCTGATAGCCGTGATCGGTAAAGGATAATTGTCGCATGGGAGATCAATAATGGAAGTGGAAATCGGTATGATGACTATATTTTACAGAGTACATTGAATAAAGAATGAGGACAAGGAGAATGGTGCGGGAAATCACGAAAGTCATTTCCCGCACCACCAGCCAGGATCTTCAGGATATGGTCGGATTGTCGAATATTTGCGGTAAAATGTGTTTCCTTATGAAACGATTAGGAACGTATTTCCGGTAATGTTTCGTTTTGTTTCGGCGGGTGGATGTGTTTTTTTTGTATTCGCTGTAAAATTATGCTTAATTGTTTGATATGCTAGGTGTATTGGGATAATATTAAATGTGGCACGTTTCATGCTAAATAAAAGACAGCGATGAATTATAACAAAACAATCCATACAAAAAAGGAGCCGAATATGTCCTCAATCGCATTATTCTACAGTATCTTTATCGAGGAAAAAGAGATTAGGGAGCAGCTGGCAGCGGCATCTGGTTTTAGTGTTGTTCAAGATACTGAAATAATTAACGAAGTGTGTCAGAAACATGGGATCAGTCAGGATAAAGTGGAACGGGCTCTTTATGGGGCAACGTCGGTTTTTAACAAATTTACCTTGGAGCGAGAAAGAATTGTCGCCTTTCTGAAGGAATCCATGGCTGAACATCTTAAGAACACAGGGGTTATCTATTCAGGCAGCATTTCTCTGCTGGTCCCCGCACAAGTTTCTCATGTGCTGCGGGTTGGACTTTTCGATAAAACAAGCAGTCGTATTAAGCGGGCCATGGCAGAAGGACTCACCGAAAAAAATGCTATTAAACTGATAAAGAAGAACGATGCCGGTGCAGCAGGCTGGGCAGAGTTTCTTTATAAAAAGGTCGCGAACGATCCGGAATTATACGATATTGTTGTCCAGGCCGGTGTGGGCAATCCGACATCTATAGTGCAGCTTATTATGGAAAATTATCATAAGCCGGCTATTTTGGAAAGTGAAACATCCAGGCAGGCTGTTGATGACATGGCTCTTGGCGCGCGGGTTGAACTGGCACTTGTCGAAAAGGGATACGCCACAGAAGTTAAGAGCAGCAAGGGAAAAATCACGCTTCTGGTTAACAAGAGTGTCTATAATTTTACAAAACTCGCTGATAGCCTTACCGCAATAGCCAATGATGTAAGTGGCGTGCAGAGTGTTGAAGTCGCCACCGGCAAAGATTATCACGTCTCTATCTATAGAAGTCAGGAATTCTCTCTTCCGCCAAAAGTGTTACTGGTTGATGATGAGCAGGAGTTTGTGCAGACACTCTCCGATCGCCTCAATACTCGCAACTATGGCTCCTATCCTGTCTTTGATGGTGAGCAGGCCCTTGAACTTCTTGACAGCGAATTGCCGGATGTCATGGTTCTTGATCTCAAAATGCCTGGTATGAGTGGTGTTGAAGTGCTTCGCAAAACAAAAGAAGCCTACCCCGGCATTGAAATTATTATTCTTACCGGACACGGGTCAGAGGAAGATAAAAAAATCTGTATGGAACTGGGTGCCTATGCGTATATTCACAAGCCTGTTGATATCACTGAACTGACAAAGATCATTGATGAGGCGAATGGAAAAGTGGCGGCAGCTAAGATCGCACATATTTAAGAGAATCAGTTACCAATATTATTAAGGGGGAAAACTATGGATTTGCAATTAGCGGCAAAGGTCTTGCTGGTGGATGACGAGGAAGAATTCATTGAACTGATGTCCCAGCGGCTGGAAACCAAAGGGCTCAAAGTTGTAGCCGTGACAAGTGGTGAAAAAGCATTGAGCGAGATAGAAGATCATACTTTTGATGTTGCTGTTGTCGATCTTGCCATGCCGGGAATCGATGGCATTGAAACCCTTAAACAGATCAAAGAGAGACGAGGGGATATCGAAGTTATAATGCTCACTGGTCAGGCTACCGTGCAGAGCGGTATTGAAGCGATGAAGCACGGAGCCATCGATTTTCTGGAAAAACCAGTGGACCTGACTGTTCTTTTGGAAAAAATCAGGCAGGCCAAAAAGGAACGAATGCGTGCCCTGGACAAGAAGTCTGATGAGGAAATGAAAAGCATTCTGAAAAGCAAAAGCTGGTAACAATCTGCTTCTTCTGGCAGAAGCACTTTCTTTGTAACTAACTGAAATTACGTTTGCGGGATGGAAGGACAGACCCGAACAGGTGTGGTGCGTCCGGCGCTGGAGGCCACGATTTTATAGAACAAATTGGAAAGGAGGAGCATATTTTGAATAAAAAAACTTCAATTATAAGGGATCTGGTTATACCCCTTGACCGCTATCCCAATCTGAATGAACATCAGACCCTGCAGGAGGCCATACAGGCTTTGATGTCTTTTCGTGCAGGGCAGGAAGAACGTATTCAATACGGTAAACTTCTTGTGGTCAATGATCAGAATCAACTGGTCGGCATACTCTCATTGGTTGATATTATGCATGGGCTGGCGCCACGTCTGCTGGAGGCCACAAAGGTTGCCAAGTTTGAAGGCAAGGGTGCGGAATATCCGAACCTGTCAATTTTGTATGAAGATAAGACCTTCTCAGAATGTGGTAAGAACCAGCATAAGGCAGTGAAAGAACTGCTGCATCCCATTACTTTTTCTCTACCGGCTGATACACACATTCTGAAAGCCTTGGTTATGATGTCAAACCGGAACGATTTCAATGTGCCGGTAACAGATAACGGGACCGTTATCGGCATATTGCGCCTGGAGGAAATCTTCCATGTGATGTGCACTACCTACTGTGATGTACAATAAGAATATCAAAAGAGGATGAGAAAATGAGTGCTGCAGAGTCTTCAACAATGAGCCTGCCCGAGGGCGCAAAGCCATTCGATTGGAAACGGCTTTTATTTATGTTTATCGGCATTGGCCTGTTTTGTTTAGTCTATTACTGTCCTCCCTGGCCAGATGCCATTGATCCCATGGGGGAACACTTTGTCCTGAGCCAGCAGGCGAAGGGTGCCTTGGCTGTGTTTTTGCTGGCGGCAACCTGGTGGGTGTTTGAGGTTGTCCCTATCGGCGTCACCAGTTTGACCATCGGTGTACTTCAGGCCCTTTTTATGATTCGTGATCCCAAGGTGGCTTTCAAGGATTTCATGGATCCGTCGGTTCTATTTATCTTCGGCTCGATTGTCATCGGTATGGTGTTCACCAAGACAGGGTTGACCAAGCGTATAGCCTACAAGATGCTCTCCATAGTCGGGGAGAAAACGAGTATGATCTATCTCGGCTGCTTTGTCATGACCGGTGCCCTGACCCATGTCATGGCCCATACTGCGGTTGCCGCCACCATGTTTCCCTTGCTTATGGCAATCCATGCGCTTTATTCCGACGAAGACACGCCGACCAAATTCGGAAAGGGACTTTTCATCGGTATGGCCTATGTCGCCGGTGCCGGTAGTATTGTTACCTTGCTCGGTGCGGCCCGTGGTGCTGTGGCACTCGGTTTCTATAAAGACATCATGAATGTCGATATCAGCTTTTTTCAGCTTACCTGGTATATGTTTCCTATTGGCTGGCTTATGATTTTTCTGCTGTGGGGATTTTTCATGCTTGTCTGCAAGCCTGAACGAGCAGTTATTCCCGGTCTCAAAGAAAAGGCCTCGAGGATGTATGCGGAACTGGGCAGTTGGAGTAGAAAGGAGATTTTGACGGCTTCGATTGTTGTGGGAACCATTCTGGTCATTGCCCTGAAAAATTTCGTGCCTGCCTTGGGCGGACTGCATAAAACCGGCATTCTGCTCTGTTCCACCATTCTCTTTTTCCTCTTGAACATTCTTGATGTTGACGATCTTGAGGAGATTCCCTGGAATATCATCCTCCTCTTTGCCGGCGCCATGTCCATCGGCTTCTGCCTGTGGGAGACCGGGGCTGCTAAGTGGATGGCTGTTAACTGGCTGGTGCTCTTCCAGACTTCCCCCCCGATCGTCTTTATTCTCGGTATGGCTTTCTTTGTCATGATCATGACCAATTTCATCATGAACGTGGCTGCCATTGCCATCTCCCTGCCGGTGGCCCTGGTCATTGCCCCGTATCTTGGAGTAGGCGGCGAGGTTATTCTCTTCTCTGCCCTGGTTGTTGCCGGTATGCCCTTCCTCCTTCTGGTTGGTGCGGCCCCCAATGCCATTGCCTATAACTCTAAACAGTTCACCACCGGTGAATTTGTGATGTACGGTATTCCGGCAAGTATTATCCTTATGCTGCTTACCTGGCTGGCCGTGGCAGTTATCTGGCCGCTCATGGGTATGGAGGTGTATGTGCCGAGAGTGATGTAAGTTTACCTTGTTGTGACATGCAGGCCGGTTAACCGGCCTGCATGTCAAAGTGTTGGACAATTATTTTTTGGCAGTGCACACTATAGAAAGACTGGTGTTCACTGCCAAAAAATAATTCGGTGAAACAGATGGATGAATCGGTTATCAGCAGACACAGTTATTTTTAATTTATAACAGAGGAGGTAGAGTGGTGCTAACGTTATCGTACAGATTGTTTTTTCTTGTCTTCATGGTGCTAGGGATACCTGGCGTCGCAATGGCAATGTCAGGTGGTGGTGGAGAGCATCTCGACCTGACCTCAAGCTGGGTCGGGTACACGTCCCTTATTCTCTTCGTTGTGGCTTACGGTTTTGTCATGGCCGAAGAGTATACCCATATGCGTAAATCCAAGCCCGTCCTCCTTGCTGCCGGACTGATCTGGGGTATCATTGGCTGGATTTATGTCAACCACGGTTTTACGGATGTCGCTTCAACCGCAGTGCGTCATAACATCCTGGAGTATGCCGAGCTCTTTCTCTTCCTGCTGGTGGCGATGACTTATATCAATGCCATGGAAGAACGACTGGTCTTTGAGACCCTGCGGGTCAAGCTGGTCTGTGCCGGTTTTTCCTACCGAAAGATATTCTGGATTACCGGCCTTCTCGCCTTTTTTATCTCTCCGGTAGCCGATAATCTGACCACCGCTCTGCTCATGTGTGCCGTGGTCATGGCCATCGGCAAAGACAATGCCAAATTCATTAGTCTGGCCTGTATCAATATTGTTGTTGCCGCCAATGCCGGCGGTGCCTTCAGCCCCTTTGGCGATATCACTACTTTGATGGTTTGGCAGAAAGGAATCGTCGACTTCTGGACTTTTTTCCATCTCTTTATCCCCTCTGTGGTGAACTGGTTGGTGCCTGCCGTGATCATGGTCTTTGCTGTGCCCAATGTCATGCCCGCCACCTGTGAGGTGAATATGAAGATGAAACGCGGCGCTGTTGTGGTCATGTTTCTTTTTCTGATGACTATTGCAACAGCAGTCTGCTTCCATAATTTTCTGCATCTGCCGCCGATGATGGGAATGATGACCGGTCTTGCTTATCTGAAAATATATGGTTTTTATCTGAAAAAAACCCACAAAGCCAAGCGTGGCGCTGCAAGCTATGATCCGGACAAGGCAGAAGAAGAGCTTGGTCAAACGGTACCCTTTGATGTGTTCAAAAATATAGCCCGAGCCGAGTGGGATACCCTGATGTTCTTCTACGGAGTTATCCTCTGTGTCGGTGGTCTTGGCTTTATCGGCTACCTGGCCATGGTCTCTCAGGTTATGTATGTTGAATGGGGCGCGACATCTGCCAATATCATGGTTGGCGTTCTTTCTGCCATCGTCGACAATATCCCGGTTATGTTTGCGGTCCTTTCCATGAATCCCGATATGTCTACGGGGCAGTGGTTGCTGGTGACATTGACTGCAGGCGTGGGTGGCAGCTTGCTCTCCATTGGCTCGGCTGCTGGTGTGGCCCTCATGGGGCAGGCTCGCGGGATGTACACCTTTGCCGGGCATTTGAAATGGACGCCGGTAATTGCACTGGGTTATGCTGCCAGCATCGCGGTGCATTTTCTGGTCAACAGCCGCCTTTTTGACAAAATACCGCTGTAACACTGTTGAACCGGTCATGGGGAATCCCCTGTGACCGGTTCCATGGGCAAGGATTTAATCTTTTCTGGTTAACAAAGATTGCATGTGAGGCAGAAAAAACAGTATCGTAGTTTCATGGTGAAACAAATGGCCTATTTTTCTGGGTGAGAAGACTCAAGGTAGTTTCAAATATATAAAAATGAAGCCTGAATCAAAACTCCATATTTCACCTGTTTTTTCCGAATTGTTAAATGCCATTCCTCATGGTATTGCCTATCTCGACACAAATCTGTGCGTTGTTGTGATGAACCGCTTTCTTGAAATCATGACCGGTTATTCCACTGCTGAGGCAAGAGGGATATATAGTGAGTTTATCTTTCGTTCAAATCTCGGCAACAAAAATCAGATGAGTAGAGAGGTGCTGGACCGTGGGGAAGCTGTCTCAGTAGATGGAAATATCATCAATCGGCAACGGAAAAAAATTCCGATTCATTTTACCCTTTCCTGCCTCCATGATGAACAGGGGCAACCTGCAGGATTTCTCATTGTTCTTGAGGATATTTCTGTTCTTAAGTCGGTGGAATCAAAGCACCAAGGGTTGGCTGAAGAGACTGGGATTCTTGGTCACAGTCCGCAGATGGCAAAAGTTTTTGAGCTGATGTCTGTTCTTGCCCGTACTGATGCCTCAGTTTTGATTACGGGAGAAACCGGAACCGGAAAAGATATGATTGCCGAAGCACTGCATGAATCATCGCAGCGTGCCCGGCAGCCTTTTATTAAAGTCAACTGTGGCGCTCTGCCTGAAGCCTTGCTCGAATCTGAACTTTTCGGGCATGTAAAAGGTGCCTTTACGGGTGCTGTAACTGAAACAGTCGGAATGTTTCGTCTTGCCCATAAGGGCACAATATTTCTCACGGAAATAGGTGATCTTTCCCTCCCCTTACAGGTAAAACTTCTTTCCGTACTCGATGATCAGGAATTTTTTCCGGTGGGTGGCAGTAAAAAGGTAAAAGTAGATGTACGTATCATCGCTGCAACCCATTGCTCTCTCAGGCAGGAGGTGCAGCAGGGACGTTTCAGGGAAGATCTTTTTTATCGGCTCAATGTTCTCCACCTGCACATGCCGCCCCTCCGGGAACGTGATGGAGACATTCGCTTGCTGCTTGATCATTTTCTGAGACATTTCAGTGGAAAACTGGGGCGAGGGATCACAGCTTTTACGAAAAAGGCGATTGATGTTTTGGGTCGTTATCGCTATCCGGGAAATGTGCGGGAATTGCGAAATATTGCAGAATATTCGGCCAATATTTGTCAGGGGAAAAAGGTGGGGACAAAAGATTTGCCCCAGTATCTGTTTCAGGCAGCGGAGGAATCTTCTGCAAAAGCTCCAGTCATAGTTGTTCCCCCTATGGTATCGTTATCAAGGGAACAGGCACAACCTATGGCGAAAATGGATGGCGGCTGGACAGGGATAGAAAAAGAAATGATTGTGGATGCACTGCGTAAAACCGGTGGTAATCGTTCTAAGGCAGCAGATTTACTGGGATGGGGAAGGACTACTCTTTGGCGGAAGCTCAAAAAATACAAGATGGCTTGAGGGGGAAAAGAACGTGAAAGTTATGATTACCACTCGCGGCGATTTTGTGTCTCCTCGATTTGATCTGAGTCCAGAGGTGCTTATTGCAACATATTATGATCAGGAATTGCTTGAAGAGCCACGTTCCATCATTGTCTCCGATGTTTCCGCTGAGACTATCTGTGATCTTGCCCTTAAAGAAAATGTTGCCATGGTCATTTGCGGGGGAATTGAAGAGCAGCATTATCAGTTTTTGACCTGGAAAAAAATAACGGTTATCGACTCTGTCATCGGTCCTTATACTGAGGTCCTGCAGTTGGCTATGAACAATACTCTTAAATCAGGCATGATATTGCCGGGAGCAACGTCAAAGGAGGTGGCTTCGTGAAGGAGCGCTCCAACTGGCTGGCAAAAATTCTGCCACCACCCTCAGACAATATTGTCAGCGGGGCTGATCTTGATAGAGGGTATAAGAATTTCTCAAGAGGCCTGTTTGGTATATTGATCGTTCTTGTTCTCGTGCCATTAGCCATTATTTCCCTCCTTTCGCATCATCAGTACAAGCACCTCCTGCAACAAAGAGAGTTGGATCAATTGTTTTTGAATCTGGAACAGGCTCAAAGCACTATCGAGAAGTTTGTTGCAGAACTGGAGTCGGTCATAAAGTTTGTGGCTCGCGATGACCGTTATCATGAGTTGCTTGAACCAAAGGAACTGCAGGCTCTTTTTGTCCGATTGCAGAGTGAATATCCTGGCTTCGTCGATATTGAGGTTGTTGACTCACATGGTATGCAAAAATCATACTTTGGGCCATATCAATTGGAAGGTCACAACTATACAGATCAGACCTGGTACAAGGAAGTCATGCTTCGCGGGGTGTATATCAGTAACGTCTTTTCCGGATTTCGGCATGTTCCTCATTTTGTCATTGCTGTGAGCAGAAAACATCCCCAGCAAAATGCCAGTTGGGTTTTGCGTGTTACCATTGATGGACAGACCCTGCAAAATTATGTCGATACTATCAGTACCACTTATGCCGATGACATATTTCTTGTCGACCAGAGTTTTACTGTGCAGACTCGACCCCAGAAATATGGAAAAATCAGTGAAAAATGCATCTTATTTGACATGGGAGATACAATAGAGAAAAATTTTAAAAAACGAACAGTGGAACGTTTCATGATGGTGCAAAAAGCATCGGACATGATAATCGTCCAGAAATCCTTCAATGGGCAGCAAATTCTGCAGGGAGTCAGTGAGCTGGTAAATACACCATGGAAACTCGTGATGGTGAAGGAACAATATTTATATGCTGATGCATGGTTTTCGTTTAAAATTCGTTTAACGACTATTTTTCTCTCCTGTGCAATTGTTGCTATATTTGTGATTCTAGAGATCGGTAAAGCCATCACCAATCACCTGCGTGAATCTGACAAAAAACGAGAACAATTTCTAGTCGAGGCGGAGCAGCCCAACAAGCTAGCCTCCATCGGCAGATTGGCAGCGGGGGTGGCCCATGAAATAAATAATCCTCTTGCGATAATAAATCAAAAGACGGGCCTGGTTCAGGATTTCATGGAGATGTCTGATGATTTTGCATATAAAGCGGCAATGAGGGAAGCCCTGGATGGCATCCAGAACAGTGTGGAGCGATGCAAGAAGATTACCCATCGTTTACTAGGTTTTGCCCGTCAGACAGATGTAAAGAATGAGGAAGTTGATATTAATGTCATTGTCAGGGAGGTTGTTGATTTTCTCGCAAAAGAAGCCTCCTATAACCAGATCAAGATAGATTTTGATCTGGATCCGGATATTAGTAAAATTTACAGTGATCGTGGGCAATTGCTGCAGATCTTTTTGAATGTAACCAATAATGCCATAGATGCGATCGGCAGTAATGGTACGATTACCCTGAGTAGCAGGCAAATTGATCCGAAAACTATCCAGGTAAGCATTACTGATAACGGACCGGGGATGTCTGCTGAGGTTCAACAGCACATCTTTGATCCTTTTTTTACAACCAAAGAGACAGGTAAGGGGACTGGCCTGGGTCTCTCTATAACCTATGGCATAGTGAAAAAGTTTGGCGGAAAAATCAATGTGAGATCTGAAGTCAACAAGGGCACTACCTTTGACATTACTTTGCCGGTTGCTAACAATTGACAGGAATGGGGAATATATGACAAACATAAAACTGTTAATAATTGATGATGAAGTTGAGTTTGCCGCAACCCTGTGCCAACGTTTGCAACTTCGTGGCATTGATGCTACTGATATGCATAGTGGTGGAGAAGGCCTTGCTGTCTTGGAGAAAGTAGCCCCGGAAATAGTGATTCTTGATCTCAAAATGCCTGATATGAGCGGGCTTGATGTGTTGGCAGAAATAAAGAAATACGATCCAGGTATTGAAGTCATTATGCTTACCGGCCATGGTTCTGCGGGTTCCGGTATGGAGGCAATGGAAAAGGGTGCGTTTGATTACATCATGAAACCGGTTGACCTGCAGGAACTTCTGGAAAAAATTAACTCAGCTTACGAAAAGCGCGGCAAGGCATAGGAATCTTATGGATGCAATGATGGAAAACAATATTCGCCAGGAACAGATAGAATCATTTGGCCGACTGATGGCTGGATTTTCCCATGATATGAAAAATCATCTCGGTATCATACGGGAATCCAATGGCCTGATGGGTGATATCCTTGAAATGGGTGGGTTGGGTGAAGATGAGATCTCGTTGCAACGGTTGAAAAAATCGATCTCTGCCATCGAACGAAGGGTGGTTATCACAGCTAATATGTTTCATCATCTCAGCGGATTTGCCCATCGAGCGGACGCACCTTATTCCTCCTTTCAACTTAATGACCTGATAAGTGAAGAATGCATCTTTCTGGAGCGTTTTTCCAGATTAAAACAGATTGAGATTGTACAGGAACTTGGGGATGGACTACTCGCAATATACAATGATCCAGCATTGTTGCAGCATGTTCTGTACCGACTGTATATTCAGTGTCTGGAGCAAATAGAAAGTGGCCACAGCCTCATCATCATCACCGGCCAGGAGGGGGAGAATATCGTGATAACATTTCGCCTTCCTGCAGCGCTGCAAGCAGACCTTGAAAACTGGTTTGGCGATACCCTTCTGGCAGCCATTGAAAAGTTGAATGGGACATTGGAACAATCTGAGAATACACAAGATCATACCGATGTCAGATTGATAATAGCCTCTTTACCTATAGAGGAATAGCCGCGAAGTTAGACTGTAGCTGTATGCTGACAGTGAACAGTTGACGCTAAAGGATTTTTGTTCAGTCTTCCTTTGAGGGATGTAAGATTCCTGATGGCCTATCACGAGATGACAGCTTTATATACTATATAGTCTGAGAGATGACTTCTCAGAATAACCGAGTAAGAGTCTAATTAGTCGCCAATGATCATCTCTATTATCCTGAAAAAAATCCGACAGGCCGTGACTGACCTGCTGCCCATCGTTCTGGTTATTGCTTTTTTTCAGATTGTTGTGCTGAGGCAGCCACTCCCGCAAATGGGAGAGGTCCTTTTTGGCGCTCTTCTTGTGGTATTAGGTCTCACTCTGTTTGTACAGGGGCTGGAGATGGGTCTGTTCCCAATTGGGGAGACAATGGCCCATGCCTTGGCCAGGAAAGGCAGTTTGTTTTGGCTTCTCTGTTTTGCCTTTGCCTTGGGTTTTTCAACCACGGTGGCAGAGCCCGCCCTCATTGCAGTGGCTGCAGAAGCAGCAGACATTGCCAGTCAGGGGGGACTGATTGACTCCAGTCAGGAGTCACAAAAACAATATGCATTTGGACTTCGTATGTCTGTCGCCTTTTCCGTAGGGCTTGCCATTCTTATCGGTGTCATGCGTATCATCCGGGGCTGGCCTATTCATTATCTGATAATAGGCGGGTACGGTGTTGTCATGCTCATGACCATCATTGCCCCGAAAGAGATCATCGGCATAGCCTATGATGCAGGCGGAGTTACCACCTCAACTATCACCGTTCCTCTGGTTGCAGCTTTGGGCGTTGGGCTGGCCTCTACTATCAGAGGAAGAAGCCCGCTGGTGGATGGTTTCGGTCTTATCGCCTTTGCCTCTCTTCTTCCCATGATCTTTGTCATGGGCTATGGACTTATTGTTTTTTGATGAAAGGGGCCTGTCTGTATGGAATTTTTATATGATTTCAGTAAGGTATTGCTTGGTACGTGCAGGGATGTGTTGCCGATTATCCTCCTGATCGTCTTTTTCCAGCTTTTTGTTTTACGTCAGTCGATTCCTCATCTGCGCCGCCTTATTGTCGGTGGCGTCTATGTCATCGTTGGACTTGCCCTGTTCCTGGCAGGCCTTGAAAAGGCACTGTTCCCCCTTGGGAAAATTATGGCAAATCAGCTGTCTGATCCTGCCTTTATTTATGGTGCAGGAGAAATCGTGACTCACGCAGACTGGAAGGCTTATGGCTGGGTGTATCTCTTTGCGGCTATGATCGGTTTTGCTACTACTATTGCCGAACCATCTTTAATCGCTGTGGCGTACAAGGCCAACGAGGTATCAGCCGGGACCATCAGTAGCTGGGGTTTGAGGGTCACTGTAGCCTTGGGAGTTGCTTTTGGAATAAGCCTTGGAACATTTCGTATTATCACCGGCACGCCACTTTATTTGTATATCCTGGTCGGCTATATGATTGTTATTATACAAACCTTATTTGCTCCCAAAAGTATCATCGCGTTGGCGTATGATTCGGGTGGGGTAACGACTTCAACTGTAACAGTACCACTGGTGGCAGCACTTGGTCTTGGACTGGCCGCTACTGTTCCCGGACGGAATCCTGCTCTGGATGGATTCGGGCTTATTGCCTTTGCCAGTCTTTTTCCAATTATTTCCGTTATGGGGTATGCACAATTAATGCAATGGCGAACCAAATGCAGCATAAAAAATATGGAGAAAAGGAATGCGCTTTAAACTTATTTTATCCTCGGTAAAGACAGATATTACTGACCATATTGTGGATTCTGCAAAAGAGGCAGGAGCCACAGGGGCAACAATTATACCTGCCAGAGGAACCGGCATCAATGAGGCAAAAACCTTTTTTGGCCTGACTCTGGAGGCACAGACCGATATTATCATGCTTCTTGTCGAAGAACATCGTGTGAGCAAAATTCTGGAGACGATAAAGAAGGCAGGGGAATTTGATAAGCCGGGAACCGGTATTGCCTTTGTGGTTCCGGTTGAACAGGTTGTGGGGCTGGAGAGTCAGATGGAAAAATTTAAGGAAGAAGTTCGGGAAAGTTATTTTTGATGGCGTTGAAAAAGAATCTTTAACTACGCAGCGTGTGAATTTAGCATTAATTTCGATGAATGGAGAAAAGTATGGTACCTGACAACAGCCCAATTATACGGGCAAGGGACGTGATGCATAAGGGGATTCTGGCCATAGATGGCATGGCCACAGCCAAGGAGGCTGCCGCTCAGATGCGTTCTGAGAAAACCAGATGTCTTCTTGTCAAAAAACGGCACATCGATGATGCCTGGGGAATAGTGGTTGTTCAGGATCTTATAAAGGGCGTGATCATAGCTGGTCGCTCTGCGGCTGAAGTGAATGTCTATGAAATCATGACAAAACCTGTTATCACCGTACCGGCTGATATGGATATCCGCTATGTTGCCCGCTTGCTCTATCGGGCTGGTATTCGAAGAGCTCCGGTGGAAGATGGAGGGGATATTGTCGGCATGATTTCTCTTTCGTCATTGATACTCGAGAATGAGTTTTTTTAGTAAAGTAAGTTAGCTGTCTTTGTTCGTTGGTGGATCTTCCTGGGGGGTAGGCTTCTTGCTTTTGTCAGGCGACTCTGCAGGCAGATGAATTGAGAAAGTCGTTCCCTGCCCAGGTGTTGAGGTATAAGACAAGGTTCCTTGATGTTGGTCGTGGATGATGGTCCTGGCGATGGCCAGACCCTGTCCGGACCCCCTGCCTACCTCTTTGGTCGTGAAAAATGGATCAAAAATCCGGTTCTTGATAGAATCGGGAATCCCTGTACCGGTATCTGCGACTGTAATGGCAATTTTATCGCCCTGGTGACAGGTTTCGATACGGATACATCCCTTTTTCCCGCTCTCACCTGTTATATCACTTATGGCATGTGCGGCATTGACGATCAGGTTGAGAATGACCTGACCGATGTCTCCAGGATAGACCATGATCCTTGGTAATGTGTTCAGGTTTGTTTCAATATCAGCCACATATTTATATTCGTTTTGGCTGACTATCAGCGTATTTTCGATGATAGTATTGATATCCATCGCCTGTTTGGCCCGATCTCTATCAGAGTGAGCGAAGCCTTTTAATCCCTGGACCAGTTTGATGACCCTGTCTACGCCTTCCTGGGTTTGCTCAAAGGCGGTGGGCATCTCCTCCGTGAGATAGTCAATATCTATTTCTTCTTCAAGCTCTGCCAGTTCTTCACAGGTTGCGGGAAATATTTTCTCTTGATCTACGATTTTCCGGAATTTGTGATAGTGATTGATCAGCTTAAGGAGATCATCAAAACCTTCACGAAGAAAAGAAAGGTTGCCGCCGACGAATTGCATGGGGGTGTTTATTTCGTGGGCGATGCCGGCAGAAAGTTCGCCAATTGATTCCAGCTTCATGCCATGAATGCGTTTGGCCTCCTGCATGCGCATCTCGGTCAGGTTGCGGAAAGTTAGTACCGCTCCATTGATCTCATTCAGTTCATTCCGGGTAGAACAGGCAATATAGTCAACGGAAAAACATGTTCCGTCTTTACCCCAGAAAACATCTCCACTGACATGATGTGAAGAACCGTCTTCCAGGGCGGCAAACATGGGGCAAAACTCCCAAGGGTATTCTCCACCGTCATCCAGGGTGTGGTGGAGGGTGGCATGACAGTTCTTGCCGATGAGTTCTTCTTCTTTCCAGCCTAAGGACTGCAGGGCCACTTCATTGGCCTGAATAATTATCCCCTCTTTGTCAACAAGAAGGACTGCCCCTTCAACCCAACGTAACATCATCTCATTTTGATAACGCAGCTGATTGAGAGCTTCCCTGGCACTTTTAAGCTCATGGAGCAGAGATTCTTTGTCCTGCTTTTCTATTGGCATCTTCTGTTTTTTTAAAATATTGTGATCGCTTGAGTGTTATTGTTTCTTCATTCTGACGGTGAAGAGAAAACGCTTTTTTCTCTTCACCTGATTGTTATGCTTTTCCTTCTTATGTTAGCATAACGCGATTCAAATCCAAAAGAAAAGGATCTGCAGGCAAGAGCTTATTGGTTTCAGTTTTCTTTAATGGACAAGGAGCTGTTCGGTGGTTCTTCCATGAATTATCGGATGCTTTAAAAATGATATTTGCTAGAGAAGGTGTGGGAAACCAATGGTGATCAGCAGTCTCTGGGTGACAAAAGAGGCAGAGAAGTCTATTATCAGCGGTTCGACTGAGTGAAGTCGTTTTGGTGTTTTAGGACGTATTTGTTTGAACTGTTGGAAAATAGGTTAAAATAACTGTTACTTATGTCATGGGGGGTCATCATGAAAAGACTGAAATCTGTCTCCGCTCTCTGCGCGGCGATCTTGCTAATCGTGAGCGCGGCAAGCGTATTTGCTCAGAATTATAAGGTGGCGGTTTCCCAGATCGTTGAGCATCCGGCCCTGGATGCCACCCGTCAGGGACTCCTCGATGGCCTCAAGGCCAAGGGCTATGAAGAAGGGAAAAATCTGCAGTTTATTTACCAGACTGCTCAGGGAAACCCGGCCATAGCTGTACAGATTGCCAAACAGTTTGTGGGAGAAAAACCTGATGTCCTTGTTGGCATTGCCACAACTACTGCCCAGGCTCTTGCTGCTTCCACCCAGACTATTCCGGTGATCTTTACTGCGGTGACTGATCCTTTGGGGGCCAAGCTGATCAAGGATCTTGAACATCCTGGTGGCAATGTGACTGGTCTCTCTGATCTGACCCCTGTGGCTCAGCATGTGGATCTGATGCAGGAACTCGTTCCTGATTTGAAGACAATCGGTGTGGTCTATAACCCGGGTGAGGCCAATGCTGTGGCCCTGGTCGATCTGCTCAAAGCTGCGGCCAGTGCCAAAAATATTCAGGTGATCGAAGCTACGGCGCTTAAAAGTTCTGATGTACAGGGTGCTGCCCGGATCATTGTGTCCAAAGTCCAGGTGATCTACGCCCC
>JAHJNL010000065.1 GCA_018820855.1 Pseudomonadota bacterium
CTCAGGCAGTTCTTCCCCATATATGCGTATTTCAGTGATGGGGAAAGTGCTGAAAACAGAACTGACGATTGGATAAAAAGAGTAGAAAATAGGCAGAAAAAAACGGGTACTAAGAGCTGATCTTAGTACCCGTTATCATTTACATGGTGACCCCAAGGGGAATCGAACCCCTGTTAACGGCGTGAGAGGCCGCCGTCCTAACCGCTAGACGATGGGGCCATGAATTGGATGTCTTTTTACTTGACCTGAGAAAACTTGTCAAGGATTTGTTCGAGCTTTTCAGGAATTGATTTTATGGCTATTTCACGAAGGAAGGCTTTTTATATCAGTGGTTGCTCAGCAGCGATTTTTGCTCCATATCGTTCGCAGTCAGAGAGTTTTTCAGGGAGCTGTTGAACGGCATTGCGAGGTTCAACAGATTTGAAAAGAAGTGGGGCGCCGTACCGGAGGTCCAAGGTGTCAAACAGGCACTGGGCGGACAGGATGGGCCCGTCAAAGAGCTTGTCGCCGGCTGTGGCTGCACAGGAAATCAGATAGCCTGTGCGTTGGTCATCTTTACGGAATTTCTGGCCGAGGAGATATTTCCGTGACCATCTTGCCTGGCATCGGTCAATATAGGCCTTAATCTGGGCAGAGAGAGCGTAAAAATAGATAGGACTGACAAGAAAAAGACGATCAGCCTCATCTGTTTTGTCGTAAAGCTCACTCATGTCATCTTTGATAACACAGTTGCCGCTGGTATTGCATCCGCCACAAGCCTGACAGGGACGAATGTTCAGCTTGTTCAGACGGATATATTCCACAGTATTGTCACCCTGTTTTAAAAGGCCGGCAGCAACAGCCTTGGCCATGGTCTCGGAATTTCCGTTCTTACGTGGACTGCCCAAGATAAACAGATTATGCATTGCAGATCTCTCCTTGTTCTGTGTTAGTCAGCGTTTTTTCTGCGGGACATCGTCCGAATTGATCACATTGGTCATGCAGCCAGCTGCTGATTTCGGTAGTGAGAAAGCGGGGGGCGCAACGCCAGGTCCAGTTTCCCTCTTTACTGCCTGGACTGTTCATTTTGCAGTCACTGCCAAAGCCGAGGATGTCCTGAAGGGGGAAAATGGCCAAACGGCTGATAGAGGAAAGAGCGAGGTAAATAATATCCTTATGGATATCACTACCGTCCCGGAAGTCGCGGTTGCAGTATTTCTTGACAGCTCTGCGACGGGTGTCATCAAGTTTGTCGCTCAGGAACCAACCTACTGTGGTGTCATTGTCATGGGTACCGGTATAGATGATACTGTTGGGAGTGTCAAAATTATAGGGAAGAAAGCTGTTTTCCAGGTTCCCGTCAAAGGCAAACTGCAGAATTTTCATTCCCGGAAAGCCCAAAGAATTACGCAGGGCAATGACTTCGGGCGTGATCTCACCCAAATCTTCTGCAATAATATTTAAGGGACCGAGCGATTGATAGATTTCCTTGAAAAAATTTATTCCCGGACCTTTGACCCATTTCCCATTCATTGCTGTTTTGTGAGAGGCAGGAATTGACCAGTAGGCCTCAAAACCGCGAAAGTGATCCACGCGGGCTATGTCTACGGATTGAAAGACTGCGCTGAATCGCTCCGTCCACCAGAAGTATAGTTGTTTTTTTATCGTTTGATCAATGCTGTCCCAGCGATAGAGAGGGTTGCCCCATCGTTGACCTGTTTTGGAAAAGTAATCGGGAGGGACACCGGCCACTTTGGTAGGATGATAAGTTTTACTGTTAAGAAAGAAAATAGATTGGTTGACCCAGACATCCACACTGTCCCAGCCTACATAAATCGGAATGTCTCCGATGAGTCGGATGCCTTTTTTTCTGGACTTTTGTCGAAGGCGTTGCCATTGGTTGTGGAAGGTGAATTGTTCAAAAGAGTAATAAGCAATTCGTTCAGCATGGACTTTTGCTTTTTCGTTGAGTGCTGTCATATCGCGCTCAGCGAGTTTTCGGGGCCAGTCAAACCACCCTTTTTGCTCATATTCTTCTTTGAGGACCATAAAAAGGCAATAGTCACGAAGCCAGGAGGTCTTTTTGATAAATTGGAGGAAATCTGGATTGTTTTGATCGAACCTTGTAAACGCCTGCTGCAGGATGCTATTCTTGAAGCTGGATACATGACGATAGTCGGTGAGGTATTCTGAAAATTGTGGAGCTTGATCAAGATCTCTCTGGCTGATGAGTTTTTCCTCTACAAGGAGTTCCAGGGAAATGAGGAGGGGGGAGCCGGCAAAGGCGGAGGTGCTCATGTAGGGGGAATTGTCAAAAATTGGATTGGTGGGGCCTGTAGGTAAAAACTGCCATGTACTCTGGCCTGCATCGTGAAGAAAATCAAGAAAAGCATAGGCAGAGAGACCAATGTCACCTATTCCATACGGAGATGGAAGGGAAGTGATATGGGCCAGGATGCCGCTGGCTCGCTTGCTAAGGAATGTCGTCATGGTGCACCCGGGAATAAAGATTAGTACAGGGAAAATTGTAGGATTGACTGTCGAACAAGGAATAATTAATAGTGAAGGGGTGGGAGATGCTTATACGTTTCCACGTCATACTTCCTGTCGCTATTCTCCTCGTTAGGTGGGGAATTATCAGAAAGTTATCTGTCAGTAAACAGACAGGATTTGTCATGTACTGTATCATCTGTATAAGTGATTGGCAATCTTCTCCGTTTGCTTTTGATTTCCGATGATTTTGGTAGCTGTTCAATCGATAATTAATTGCAATTTGTGGGTAAGCGTTGTAGTGTATAATGTTCGAAAGAGTTTGTGTTGCGGCGGCGTAGTGGCTGCCATTTTTTTTGTATACACCATTCTTTCTTTCACTTTGCAATACAAAAAATATACATGTTTTGGAAAAAAGTTAATATTTCCGCATGTTAAATCTTTTTCTCTTCATTTTGGTAAAGGAGCAAGTTCCTGGTGCTGGCCGAACTTAAAGATAATCTGCTCAAGGCAGGAAAGTCTAAAGGATGTATCAGTTTTACAGAACTGAACAAATTGCTTCCTGATGAAATCAAAGATCCCACTGCCATTGAAAAGGTGTTTAATTTTCTGGGGGCAAACAACATTGAAGTTGTGACCCTGGAGGAAAAGACAGGTGAAAAAAGAACCCTGTCCGGTGAAATCTGGAAACAGACGGAAGAATGTGAGGAAGATGACACGTCTGAGAAAACTTCATCTATTCCGGATGATGAGCCTCATGACGGGGAAGAAACAACCACCACCTATCTTCGTGAAATGGGACGTTTTGATCTGCTTACTCCTGATGAGGAAGCAAAATATTCAAAGACGATCCGGCAAGGCTTCGATTCTATCATTGAGGCTATAAGGGTAGATAGATCGAGTGTTAATGAACTCAATCTCCTGCGAACCCGTATTGCTTTATGGGAAAAGCGAGATCCTACCCTGAAGCCGAAAAAACAGCAGCTCAACTTCATGCGCTACAGTGTGGGCAGTGCTGCCAAAAAATACCCGGATTCACAGGACCTGATTCAACTGCAGACAAAAATGGAGGCCTATTCGCGATCCATTGAAATTGCCAAAGATTGCATGATCCGTGCGAATCTGCGACTGGTGGTCTCTATTGCTAAACGATATATGCATCAGGGCTTGACCCTTGCTGATCTTATACAGGAGGGTAATCTTGGTTTAATGAGGGCGGTCTTCCGCTTTGATTATACTAAGGGCAATAAGTTCTCCACCTATGCCTCCTGGTGGATTCGTCAAGCCATTACCCGTGCCATTCTTGACAAAACCCGGACCATTCGACTTCCTGTTCATTTCCTCGAATTACGCAGTCAGTTTTTTAAGGCATTTTATGCACTCTATAAAGAGTTGGGACGTGAGCCGACCCCATTGGAGATCTCAAAGACTACCGATCTTCCCATGGATAAGATTCTCGCGATACTCGAAGCATCAAGAGAGCCGATTTCCCTGGAAACTCCTGTTGGTGACGATGATTCTACCCTTGGCGATTTTCTGCCAAACCAGGAGTCCCAATCACCCTATGAAGCGGTACAGACCAGAGAGCTTGCAGGCCGGGTAACTGAAATACTTTCCACGTTAAGTGATCGTGAGGAAAAGATTATTCGACTCCGTTTTGGTATTGGCGAAAAGGCCGAATATACCTTGGAAGAAATTGGAAAACGTTTTAATGTGTCACGAGAGCGTATCCGACAGATTGAGAAGAAGGCCTTGAATCGTTTGCGGCATTCCAGCAGGCGGGACAAGTTGAAGTTCTTTTTAGACTAATTAATCACAGCAAGTGAGATAAGAGGCCGGGTCTATTCCCGGCCTTTTTTTATGACTATGAAAAATTTTATAGAACAGGCTGGTTTTGGTGACATATTAGGAAAGGTAGAAGCAGGTGAGCGCCTTTCTTGTGATGATGGAATAAGGCTTTTTAAAAGCAATGATGTTCTGGCGTTGGGCTATATGGCCAATCTGGTACGGAACCGGATCAACGGCGATAACGCCTACTTCATTTATAATCAGCATATAAATTATTCCAACATCTGCACCAATCTTTGTAAATTCTGTGCCTTTGGTAAAGATAAGAGTTCGGACCAGGCCTATGAGATGGATCTTGAAACGGTGAAGCAGAAAGTGCGGGACCGTTTAGATGAACCTATCACTGAGATTCATATGGTAGGTGGCATTCACCCGGATCTGCCTTTTTCCTATTACACCGATCTGTTAAAAGGAATCAAAGAAGTCCGGCCCGAGGTGCATATCCAGGCATTTACCTGCGTGGAGATTGCTCATCTGGCAGGCCTTGCCGGAAAGTCTGTGGGGGATACCCTGGAGATCTTAAAAGAGGCTGGGCTTGGTTCCATTCCCGGTGGTGGTGCTGAAGTCTTTGCCCCACGGATTCGTGAGATAACCTGCGAGAAAAAACTTCCTGGTAATGAATGGCTGGAGGTTGCGAAGACTGCTCATCGCCATGGCTTACATACCAACGCCACCATGCTGTACGGGCATATCGAGACCATGGAAGAACGCATCGAGCATCTGGATGCCTTGCGTCTGGCCCAGGATGAAACCAAGGGCTTTTTGGCCTTTATTCCATTGGCTTTTCACCCGAAAAATACGGAGATGGCATCGCTTTCCAGGACCACTGGGATCGATGATCTGAAAAGTATTGCTGTTGCCCGGCTTATGCTCGATAATTTTCCCCATATTAAGGCCTACTGGGTCATGATCGGCCCCAAAGTTGCACAGATTGCCCTTTCCTTTGGAGCCGACGATATGGACGGAACCGTGAAAGAGGAGGTTATCACCCACATGGCCGGGGCAGAGACCGAACAGGCCATTGGCTCCACCACCCTCGTGAAATTGATCAAAGAGGCTGGGAGGGTGGCCATTGAGCGGGATACGTTATATAACACCATCCAGACCCACGTGTGATTCGAGGCGTGCCCATGCAGGATCAAGTAATGAAAGATATTCAAGAGAAGGCATTAGCTGGCGGCAGGATCAGTGACGAGGAATTTCTCGTCCTGGATAAAGAAGCGGATCTGTATCAGCTTGCCTTTCTTGCCAATGGTATCCGGGAAAGGCTGCATCCGGAGAAACTGGTCACCTACGTTATTGACCGTAATATTAATTACACCGATATCTGTGTTTCAGCCTGTAAGTTCTGCGCCTTCTTCAAGGCTCCGGAAGACAAAACAGGTTATCTTCTCACTCACGAGGAGCTGGAACTGAAAATCCGTGAGACTCAGGATTTGGGCGGGACCCAGATCCTGCTTCAGGGTGGGCTGCATCCTGATCTGCCTCTTGAGTATTATGAAGATATGCTTCGTTTTATGAAGAAAACCGGAATTCATGTCCACGGTTTTTCGCCTCCGGAAGTGTATCACTTTGCCACTCTATCCAAACTACCGATTTCCGAGGTCCTGCGCCGTCTCATTGCTGCCGGTCTGGATTCCATTCCCGGTGGTGGAGCAGAAATTCTTTGCGACCGGGTACGGCAATCCACAGCACCGCGAAAATGTAGCGCTGATCAATGGATAGAGGTTATGGAAGAAGCTCACAAACAAGGGCTTCGGACTACCGCCACCATGATGTTCGGTCATATCGAAACCACAGAGGAGCGCTTGGAGCATCTGCGTCGTTTGCGGGAGTTGCAGGATCGTACCCACGGTTTTACCGCTTTTATTCCCTGGCCGTTTCAGCCGGATAATACTGCGTTGGTCGAACAGGCAGAAATTGAAAAAACCACAGGTCTTGGCTATCTGCGGATGCTGGCCTTGTCACGCATCTATCTGGATAATTTTTCAAACGTCCAGGCCTCCTGGGTAACCCAGGGACCAAAAATAGCCCAGCTTTCTCTTTATTTTGGTGCCAACGATTTCGGTTCCACCATGATCGAGGAAAATGTCGTCGCAGCTGCCGGTATCAGTTTCAGACTTTCTGAACAGGAAATAAGACGCCTCGTTACAGATGCTGGTTTCGAGCCTAGACAGCGTGTGATGGATTACACACTTGTTTCCTGATAACAGCCGTGTCTTCTTCTCCTGTCATTGATCAGGGCCCAGATAGCAATTTCGCCTGTACCATTTTCAGAGCTCCATGGGTTGTTCCTGTCAGTTCCCCGGTACTGAATGACGGGGCTGTTGTTGTCGGTCGCAACAGAATTATAGCCGTTGGTTCGTATCACGAGCTTGCTCTTCGTTTTCCTGATCTGCCTTCTACTTTCTGCCAGGGCATTCTCCTGCCAGCCTTGGTCAATGCCCATATTCATCTCGATCTCTCAGTAATGGGGACCGTCTATCCTGATTCTTTTGATTCCACCATGTGTGACTGGATCAGCGTTCTTCTGCAAAAACGTGAGGCCGCCAACTTTTCACAGGAAGAGATTGAGGCAGCCGCAGCAAAGACGGTTAGCGATCAATATGCTTCCGGCGTTGGGCTCATGCTCGATATCGGAAACCTCAGTCTACAGCGACGAGACTCTACTTCAATTGAAATCATATCTCTCCTGGAGATGCTTGGACCTTCCCAGGCAGGCCAGCAGGCCGTCATTGCAACGTTGTCTGACCTTGCCGATAATCTGCCGGTCACCGCACATTCTCCCTATTCCACAGGACCGGATCTTCTCAAATTTATCAAAAGACGATGCAGGCGACAGGAGACTGTTTTTTCTTTTCATCTGGCCGAGAATGAGGATGAAGCGTTGTTGCTTGTGCAGGGAGAAGGCTGTTTTGCCAAGTTTTTGAAACAACGTGGGGCATGGGATCAGACCTTTCCTGTTCAAGGAATTGACAGCAGAAGGGTGGTGGGGTACTTAGAAGATCTGAATATTTTAGATGATGGCACACTTTGTGTCCACTGTGTACATCTGAATGATGAAGAGGTAAAGGTTCTGGCAGGAACCGGCGCTCATGTCTGTCTCTGTCCTGGGAGTAATCGTTTTTTAGGCGTTGGCGCGGCACCTTTGGAGAAGATGCTGGCAGCAGGAATCCTGCCTGCCCTTGGAACCGATTCTATTGCTTCCAATACATCTCTGGATTTGTGGCAGGAGATGAGCATTCTTGGGCAAGAGCATCCCCGTGTCGATCCGGCCTCAATCCTGGCTATGGCAACCATTGGCGGGGCAATAGCCCTGCATCGAGAAGTGGATTTCGGTAGTCTTGCCCCTAACCGCAGGGCGACCTTTCTCCATGTCCAGGGAAGTGAATATGCAAAGGCGGAGGATGCAGAACAGCTGCTTGAATGTTTGACTTCATGCGGGCGTCCCGAGTCTGTTACCTGGGTTAATGCAGAGTCGTAGCAGTTGAAAAGGTAGGATTTTCTTATGGATAAAAAGACTGGCGGGGCAAGGATCGGGATGGTTAATTTTATTAACACTGCCCCGATTTACGAGACCTGGAAAAAACGGCCGCATCCTAAGGATTGGCAGGTTGTTGAGGCCCCTCCCTCAACTCTGAACAGGATGCTTGCAGCTGGCAAACTTGATCTCGGTTTTGTCTCTTCCTATGAGTATGGAGTCCGCCCCCAAGACTATCGTATCCTTGGAGACCTTTCTATCAGTGCCAATGGTTCAGTGGGCTCAGTCTTTCTTTTTTCCAGAGTCGACCCGGCAACGCTTAGTGATCATACAGTGCTTCTCAGCGGCCAGTCCCAGACATCCATCTGTCTGGTAAAAATTATCCTGGAGGAGTTCTACCAGGTAAAACCGAAGTATGTGGTGGGGGACGTTATCAGTGAGGCCGCTGCTCAGGCCGGAGGAGTTCTGGCCATTGGGGATGAGGCCTTACGTCTTTCAGCCGGCAGTGAGTTTGCTTATAAGCTCGACTTGGGAGAGGCTTGGTGTCGCTATACAGATTTGCCCTTTGTCTTTGCTGTCTGTGCGGTTCGGGATGAGTTTTGCCGAAGAGAGCCGGAAACGGTAGCAGCTATTCACCGGGAGTTTCTCTTTTGTCGCGGAGAAGGGCGACAGCAATTGGAGGCTATCTGCAGAAAAGTGGCCCCGCGTATTCCCATGCACCCGGATGAGTGCTATGTCTATCTTCGTGCCATAGAATATGATCTCGGAGAGCGTAAACAATTAGCTTTGGAACGTTTTTTTCAATACCTGATCAATCGGAATGAGGCCTCTGCGCAGTCACTCCACTTAAATATACAAGAAGTTACTCGTTGAGATTGGAGAGTTGAGAGTGGATATTGGGAAAAAGAAAAAAATTCTTGTGGCGGTCACCGGCGCTTCTGCCATGCTCTACCTCCAATCATTTCTGGAGTTGCTGGAGGGAGAAGATGTGATTGTGCATGGTATTTGCTCCGAGGCCGGTGAAAAGGTTCTGGAACTCGAACATCACTGCCTTTCCCGGCAGCTCCCAGGAGTCAGTAAATGGTTTGACTCAAGAGACTTTGCCGCCCCTCCTGCTTCCGGCTCTGCCGGTTATGATGCTATGGTTGTAATCCCTTGTTCCATGGGGACCCTGGCGTCCATTGCTTCGGGTATCACCTCCAACCTTATCCATCGTGCAGCTGATGTCATGCTTAAAGAAACGAAAAAGCTTATTCTTGTGGTTCGGGAGACTCCATTGAATAGAACGCATCTGAAGAATATGCTTGCGGCCCATGATGCCGGCGCTGTGATTTGTCCTCCTCACCCGGGTCTGTATCTCAAACCGAAGAGCCTGGAGGAAGCGGCGCAAACTTTTTCCTGGCGACTGGGAGATCAGCTCGGACTTACCATGGCAGGACGAAAACGTTGGGGAGACGACAAGTAATGCTGAGGAAAATCGCTATTCTTCTGGAGATGATCAAGTTCAAGTTGACCATCTTTGCCATGCCCTTTGCCTTTATGGGCGCCTTTCTGGCAGCAAGAGGAGTGCCGGAGGGTATGACTTTTCTTTGGGTAGTGCTGGCCATGATCGGCGCCAGGACCTGTGCCATGGGCTTTAACCGCATTGTCGATGCCAAGTTTGATAAGGCTAATCCACGCACTGCAGACCGTGCCATCCCATCCGGGGCTGTGAATATGAAGGAGGCCTGGACTATGGTGATCCTGGCCGGATTCCTTTTCTTCTTTGCGGCCTGGTCGTTGAATCCATTGACCCTGAAGCTCGCCCCTTTTGCCTTAGGGCTCACTCTTTTTTATTCTCTGACCAAGCGTTTCACCTCATTTTGCCATTTGATTCTGGGGGTGGCCCTCGCTTTTTCTCCTCTTGGCGGCTGGGTGGCAGTGCAGGGAAGCCTGAATTTTTTTCCCTGGGCCCTGTCCGCAGGAGTTCTTTTTTGGGTGGCAGGATTTGACACGGTTTATGCCTGTCTTGATGCTGAATTTGATCGAAAAGCCGGTTTACACTCTTTACCTTCCCGCTTGGGGCGCCGCAATGCCTTTCGACTGGCCGCAGCCTTTCATGTGCTGGCATTTGCCCTTTTCACCTTGGCAGGTATCCAGGCAGGATTGAATTATGTCTATTATATCGGGATCGTACTTACTGCCGGAGCCCTTTTGTATCAGCATATGATTGTGAACCCAAACGATCTTTCCAAGATTCAGGTTTCTTTTTTTTCCATGAACGGTTTTATCAGTCTGGCCCTGTTTGCTGCCACCTGGCTATCTCTCCTGACAGAGAAAATTTGATGTTGCAGCCTCAGAATAGATGCCTTTTGCTGTTCAGTATTTTCTGGTTTGTGCTGTCGCATTCGACACAGGCTTTCTCTTTGCCGCTTGGGGAAATAGATGAAGAGAAATTTTCTGTAGCCTATCAGGGTGGAGAAAGCCTCGTCTATAAGGTTTCATGGACCGGAGGCCTCAAAATTGGCGAACTGCACATGGAAATGAACAGGGTTGATGATGAATCTGGAGAGCGCTATGAGTTACGCGCCAGGGTCAAGGATTCAGGCCTCTTTCACTTCTTTTATCCGGTGGATGACACCTTTATTACAATTGTTGAGGGGGAGCAGCGATTGCCCGTCTCATATTATGTTCGTCAGAAAGAAGGTCGCAGTTATGAGGCCACAAGAGAAACTCATTATGATCAACAAACCGGTGCAATCCGCTATCGGAAAAATGAGCAGGATTGGCAATTGTATAAGGTGGATGGAGTGACCCACAACGAATTTTCTTCTTTCTTTTTCACCCGTGTCCTGCAGCTAGATCCAGAGCGACCGGTAATTGTCCCTACTTTTGCCGATGGCAAGCGACATGAAGTAGTGGTTCGCACAGGCGTGCCGAAACGGATTTCCGACACTGTGCGGGGCGATGTTAATGTTATTCCGGTAACTCCAGTCATGGAATTCAAAGGGCTTTACGATAAGGATGGCGACACTGTGATCTGGTTTACTGATGATCTCTGTCGTATTCCTGTCCGTATTAATTCCAAAATCCTCATCGGTTCGCTCACAGCAGAACTGGTTTCTTATTCCAATCCTCTTTGTGTGGATCAGAGTCATCGACATCGCGAGATACCTGAACCGGTTCTCCGTGAAAGAGAGCTTGGGCAGGGAGATTGAGATAAAATCTTTCAGCAGTGTGAGTTAACAGTGGTCTTTTCTCTGGCATAGCCATACAAAATGTATATATTATTTCCCGCTTTGGAGCACGGTAAAATTCAGACAGAAAATTATATTCATTCTATAGCTAAGGGTACATGCAAAAGTGCATGTGCAGAAAATACTTAGAGAAGGAGAAGATATGAAACTTATTCTTTTAGGTGCCCCTGGCGCCGGTAAAGGTACTGTGGCAAAATTACTTACAGCCATTGACGGTTCTGTCCAGATTTCAACGGGAGATATTCTGCGCGGTGCTGTGCAGGCCGGGACCGATCTTGGCAAAGAGGCCGAAGGTTTTATGAAACGTGGGGATCTGGTTCCCGATTCTTTGATCATGGGAATTATGGAGAAACGTCTTCAGGAGCCTGATTGTGAAAAGGGATTTCTCCTTGATGGCTTTCCACGCACTATTCCCCAGGCCGAAGAGTTGACTCAACTCTTAGATAAACTTGGCATCGAGCTGGACATTGCTGTTGACATTGATGTTCCTAAGGATATTATCCTGGACAGGCTCTGTACCCGCAGAACTTGTGAGAACAGCGATTGTCAGGCTATCTACAACATAAAGTCCAATCCGCCCAAGGTCGAAGGAATCTGTGACAAATGTGGTTCTAAGGTTGTACAGCGTGAAGATGAAACTGAGGAGGCTATCAGTCATCGTCTGGCAACCTACAATGAAAAAACTGCACCTCTAATCGGTTTTTACAAGAAAAAAGGATTGCTTATGATTGTTCCCGCTACTTCCAGTGATGATGTGATCAGTGCTGTGAAAAAGAAACTGAACCTGTAGCAGGGTTACATTTCGTTTTTTGGGGGAGAGAAACGCCATAACGGTGTTTTTTTTCTGCCATAATTGTTCGTGAGTACTCTCCGTATCAATATAGTAGCTATGCTTGGTGTATATGGTGCACCAAGAAATGTTGAAGTTCGATGGTATAAGGTAACCTTTTATTGGAGCACATTATGACTGATGCAGTAAGAGAAACGGATTTTGCAGGACTAAACCTGGTGCACCGGGGCAAAGTGCGCGATATGTATGCTATTCCAGGTCATGATGACAAGTTGCTCATGGTGGCTACGGATCGTATCTCAGCCTTTGATGTGGTGATTGATGCAATCCCCGGCAAGGGGAAGGTGTTGACTCAGCTGTCTCTTTTCTGGTTTGACCTGCTTGGCGATATTGTTGAAAATCACCTGATCACAGCTAATGTCGATGAGTACCCTGAGGCTTGCCGGCCCTATTCTGCAGAGCTTGAAGGGCGTTCTATGCTGGTGCATAAAACCAAACCGTTAAGTGTGGAATGTATAGTACGTGGCTATATATCCGGCTCCTTCTGGAAGGCATACCAGAAAAATAGAGTTGTCTGCGGATTTGAATTGCCGGAAGGAATGCAGGAGTCTGACAAATTTCCTGAGGCCCTCTTTACTCCATCCACCAAGGCAGATTTAGGAGATCATGATGAGAATATCTCTATCGAGACTATGGAAAAGTTGCTGGGTAAAGAGCAAACGCGTCAGATAGCTGATATCAGTGTGGCCTTGTACAGCAAAGCAGCAGACTATGCACGTTCCAAGGGGATTATTATTGCTGATACGAAATTTGAACTTGGCCTGCTTGGAGACCGTCTGATTCTCATTGATGAAGTCCTGACGCCCGATTCGTCTCGTTTCTGGCCTTTGGATCAGTATGCTCCGGGAAAAGGACAACCCAGTTTTGATAAACAGTTCCTGCGGGATTATCTTGAAAGTCTTGATTGGGATAAAAATCCTCCGGCGCCCAAGATTCCTCAGGAGATTAATGAAAAGACAAAGAGGCGTTACGAAGAGGCTCTGGAGAAAATCACCAAGGGTTGATCAGGTTATTGAAACACTGCTGTGAGTTCCTGTGTTTTCGTGGAGCTCACAGATGATGCGCGTCAGATCATCAAAGGGGATCGGCTTGGTGATATAGTCATCCATGCCGGCCTCTTTGCACTTTGTTTCAAAAGTTGTGGTGGCCTGGGCAGTAAGGGCAATAATGGGGATGTGCCCCAGATTGTCCCTCGCTTCCTTCTCCCTGATCATCTTCGTTGTCTTTATTCCATCAAGCACTGGCATGCGGATATCCATGAGAATGATATCCGGTGTTTCCTGTTCTAACTTTTCAAGCAATTCCTGACCATTTTCACAGATCCCTACTGTGGCTCCCAGTTCTTCAAGATAAGCTGAAACGATCCGTTGATTGATGAATTCATCTTCGGCGAGCAAGATGTGGATGGACGCAAGTTTCTTTTTTGGATATTCTGGTTCATTCTTCGGCTCAGGTATAGGTTTTTCTGCCCTTTCGCATCGGATTGTAAAGCAGAAAACACTCCCTTTTTCGTCGCTTTTCTCAAGCCATATTCTGCCCTGCATGTGATGAACAAATTCATCACTGATGGCAAGGCCTAAGCCGATACCTTCAGTTATCTTTCCCGGATCAATCTTTCCCTGTTTGAAAGGGTTGAAGATCATCTCACGGGTTTCATCAGAAACACCTCTGCCACTATCCTCAATACTGAAAAGGAGGACGACTTCTTTGTCATTAGGAATTGATTCCAGACGTATCATAAGGTGTATCTCTCCCTGGGTTGTATATTTGATGCTATTGTTGAGCAGATTGATAAGGATCTGTCGAATACGACCGCTGTCACCCTGAAGGATATCAGGGACATCATTGCCCTGACTGGCTTTGAGTTCTAAATTTTTCTCATTGGCATGGACCTGCATCAGTTCTGTCACTTCAGTAATCAGGGAGGAGAGGGTGAAGGTCGAGTGATGGAGCTGAAAGTTTCCCGATTCGATTTGAGAAAGATCAAGGATGGAGTTGACCATGGTTCGCAGGCGTTGGCCGGAAATTGATGCCATTTCCAGCAACTTTTTTTGCTCAGTATTCAGTGGGCCTTTCTCCAGCATGTTGAGCAATCCAATCATGCCGTGGAGGGGGGTTCGGATCTCGTGGCTCATATTGGCCAGAAAGATGGACTTGGCCTGGCTTGTTTTTTCTGCATCTATCCTTGCCTGAATTGCCTTTTTTTCTTCCTGATGACGAAGGCGTATCTCTTGTTCCAGCGTCCTGTTTGATTCCTGGAGTTGCTTGTTCCTTATTTTCAAGGTTTGGGTGAGATCTTTTAGCTCTTCGCCACTTTGAAGGGAAAAGTCTGTATTATTATCTTGCAGAAGTTTTGCAGAGGAGTCGGCAAGTTGTAGAAGAGGTTTTAGTATGTATCGGTTGGTTGTCCAGCGAACAAGGAGAGAGAGGAAAAGAAGGAGAAATATAAGGAAAATGAAAAGATGAACAGTCCGGTTAGACGGGGCCAAGGCAGAATGTTGGATGAAGAAAAATGCACACAGAAGCAGTGCCTGGACAAGGGTAATCCCTGCAAAGAGAAGAAGAATGCGAGTGTGAACGGTTATGCGCATTAGGTGGCAATGAGTTGGTAAAAGAGTGTGTTTGAATTATTGTCCATTATAACGAAATGATGAAGGAAGTCGATTAAAAATACCAGTCAGCAAAAGAAACTGAAATTCAATAGGAAAGAGTAGTTGATAACTAAGAGGTTGCCCGATTGAATTAGGATTGTCTGGGGGGCAATAGTAAGATGAAAAGCCTGTCATGGGTTATACTGACAGGTGCAATTGTTGACCAGTGTTGTCGGGCAAGGGTTTGTTCCAATCTGCATAATCCGGGATTCTGCAGTTCAACATAAAAGGATGGGCAAATTAATGGGGTAGGTCAGCAGGGTGGCAAGGGGCACTCAGTTTTTTCGCCCTCGGGGAGATTGACAATTAGTGGGAACCGGGAGAAACGACAAGAACTCTTGCAACCGACACCATCGTTATCAGATATGAGGCGATGATGTCGGCCGCGAGACGGGTTGTTGGCAATATCAGAAGTTCCAAAAGGAATCGATAATCTGATCATCGATATCCCAGACTACATTATGCGGGGCAATCGCTTCTTCTTTGAAGAACTCAGGTAACCGATCATCCTGGCTGGTAAAACCTGCGGCTATGTTAAATGCCCGCTCTGTTTTGAGAATGCTCATACCAAGATTGGTAACATCATCTGCGGTAAGAGCAATGCCAAACCGCGCGTTGATCATGTCGATCAGTGCTGGCAGACAGGTTGCGTCATCAAGGGCGGCAAAGGCAATAAACAGGCACATGCCGGTGGAGTCGATGGCGGCGGTGGCAATTTGAAGATTACGTGACAGCTCAACTTGTCCTTCCTGACTGAGCGGATTTACCGAACCGCCGACGCCGAGGATATTGGAAGTTATGGTATAGCCCATGGTGTGATCGGCACCCTGAGTGGAGGTGGCATAGGTTATACCCATTCCTTTGATGGCCCGCGGATCATAGGCTGGGATGGCCTGATTTTTGACAACCGGTACCCTGGTGACGCCAAAGTTCTTACCGACATTACCTGCTCCACCACCTATGATCCGTCCCAGTGGGGTGCCCTTGCCAACCTCTTCCTTGAGGATACGACAGACCTCGACACCGTCCCCAAATTTGAGTACTCCAGCTTCCATGGCCACGCCTAAGGCCACGGGGATTTCGATCGAGTCAAGTCCGATATCGTCCATGATATTGTCGGCCTCGGCAATGTGGTCAAGGTTGGAAATACAGCAATCGGCACCCAGTCCCCAGATGGATTCATATTCAAAACCAGAAGTCTTGTATTGACCTTTGGTATCGGCATAGATCTGTGAGCAGTTGATTACACATCCTTGATGACAGTTGTGTTTAGGTTTGCCCCCACGTTCGATGATGGTATCATACATGGTTTCGCCGGAAATGGCCTCGTGCCCCTCAAACTGGCCACTGGTGAAGTTTCGGGTTGGTAGCCCGCCGGACTCGTTGATAATATTGACAAGGACATTGGTGCCGTACTGAGCCAAGGCCTTGCTGATGGGATTGTCAATCAATGCCTTGGCAAAAGCGCGGCTGGCGACCTTGAAGCCTTCGGGATCGGCGACGGGTACCATCTGATCGGTCGGTTCAATGGAGATGAATTTGATTTTTTTTGATCCCATGACCGCACCGAGGCCGCCTCGGCCAGCGGAGCGCATGTGGCTGTCTGGATCTTTGATGGAAATGTTGGCGCCGAGCATTCTCATCTCGCCGGCTGGGCCGATGGCGATAACGCCGACCTTATCGCCGATCCGTTTATTGAGTACTTCGGCAACCATGAAGTTCCCTGAACCGATCAACTCAGTTTCTTCCTGGATGGTGACGCCGTCACTATTGACATGCAAGCTGTACCATTTGCTCTCATCGGCCGGTTTACCCTCGACGATCAGGGCTTTTACCCCTAACTTGGCCAGCATCTGGGCTGCGGTGCCACCGGAATTAGCCTCCTTGATGGTTCCGGTTAGCGGACTTTTAGCGCCGCAGGAAAGACGCCCCGAGTTGGCAGCCTGGGTACCGGAAAGCAGGCCTGGAGCAATCACCAGTTTGTTGTTTTTTCCCAACGGATGACAGGTCGGTTCCACCTCAGCGGCAATCACGTTGGAAGTGAGTCCCCGGCCGCCGAGCCCTGCCCACTTACTTGGCACATCCTCAAGCCTGCTGGTTAAATCAGACATGTTCACACGATATATTTTGTCAGCCATTCCATTACTCCTCAGTAACAACAATGGGTTCGAGGTACAGATGATTCCGTACCTCGAACCCATTGTGTTGTTCAGTTACTATAGTGCTGCTTTATAAATAGCCTTGACATCATTATCAGTGGGAATACGAGGATTGGTCAGACCACAGGCATCTTTCTGTGCGTTGCCGGTCATGGTCTCGATATCTCCGGCATTGACGTCTTTTCCGTAACGCTTGCCGAGTTCGATCAAACCAGCTGGTATGCCGACATCTGTGGAAAGCTTTTGAATTGCACTTATTGCAAGCTCTGCAGCCTCACGTAGTGAAAGACCCTCAACATTTTCCCCCATCAGCTGGGCAATTTTGACAAAACGATCTAGTTTGGCAATCAGGTTGAAATTGCAGACATGGGGGAGCAGGATGGCATTACATTCACCGTGCGGCAGGTCATAGAAGCCACCGAGTTGGTGAGCCATGGCATGGACATGACCAAGGCTGGCATTGTTAAATGCCATACCGGCGAGGTACTGCGCATAACACATGCCTTCGCGCGCCACGATGTCGCCACCGTTGGCCACTGCCGGGCGGAGATGCGTCGCAATTAGTTCAATAGCTTTTTCAGCAGCAGAGTCGGTCATCGGCGTTGCAATAGTGGAGACATAGGCCTCCACGGCATGGGTGAGAGCATCCATTCCGGTAGCTGCTGTCAGTGCTGGAGGCATACCCAGCATCAGCAGCGGATCATCAAGGGCAATTCCCGGAGTCACTCGCCAGTCGACAATGGCCATTTTCACTTTTCTTGACGTATCAGTGATAATACAGAACCTGGTCATTTCTGAAGCTGTTCCGGCTGTTGTGTTTACCGCTACATATGGAGGCATAGGGTTGTTGGATTTATCGACGCCTTCGTAATCATGAATTTTACCACCGTTTGCTATAACCAGGCCGACGCCCTTTCCACAGTCATGCGAGCTGCCGCCGCCAAGGGTAATCAGACTGTCACAGGCATTCTTTTTGTAGACCTCAACCCCATCGTGTACGTTCGTATCTGTTGGGTTAGGGATGGTATCATCGTAAACAACATAATTCATGCCGGCTTCGTCAAGCAAGTTGGTGATTTGTTTTGTGATTCCTGCACCGGTAATGCCTTTGTCGGTGACGATCAGTGGTTTGCTGCCGCCAAGTGCTTTGATCTTGGCGGGAATCTCTTTTGCAGCTCCAATACCTATCAGGGTAACACTGGGGATGAAATAGCCATATACTTGTTCACGAACTGCCATGATGATACCTCCATTTTAAGATTGAGTTTCTTCTGAATGATTTGTGCTGCCTTGCTTGGATGATGCCATGCGCAGTATTTTTGCGGCCAACGACATGCATCCTAATGCCTTAATTAAACGGCCGCGCATCTCTAAAAATCTAATTATGACAATCGTCGCATTAGTAAGAGATGTCTTGCTGTTTGATGTACGGTCTAAACAGTAACTATATCAAAAATGTCAAAAGAGCGTTGAGGCAAGCAGGATAGTGAATTTTATAATAAGGTTAACTGCTTGACACTCGAGTAATAACTTTAATAAGCGAGGGCAGAAAAGTATTGTCTACTGCTCCTCTCTTTTTGGTAAAGAATATTGAGAAGAAATGTCTGTAGCATAAAACTTAATATAAATTCTCATGAGATTACTTAGTATATATAAGTCGGATGCTATTTGTGAATAGGTAAATATACTAATTTTTCGTTAGGTAAAAATACCTATAGGGAGCGAAATCTCTGAATCATAGGAAGGTCGAAAAATCAGGTAATTAGCTTGAAGGAAAGGGGTTTTTGGACGGAGGTAGGTACCACAGCGTACCTAGGTGATAAGGAATTGTATTATAAAAAAAATGGATACATTTACTAAACTGATGGCGATTTAAATAATGTGTGGAAAACAGCAATCAATAAAGTTCAGTTATCGGGGTATGATATCAGGATATACACCGAATCCCAATGTGATTGACCAAGGTTTGCAGGACAAGATGGCGACAATTATTTACCTTTGAAAAAACTATCAGGTATTATTCGAAATAAGTGGGGAGAATCGAAAACACTAAAGTTATAAGTTGCTGAGAGCACTTTGATTGTCAGGGAGATTTCGTTGATGGAGAGGGCAAAAATAGTGTTTTTGCAGAATCAGATATAACTTATGGCTATCCCCTGTGCGAGTTGGAATGGATTGTCCATGTCTTGTGTCCGCCTGGGTCTCAACTGAACGGAAATAGAAACAGTTTGGAATGATAGCTGTCTCCAAGGGGGAGGCTGTTCGAAGTTGTTTTTATTGGTGTTAAATTTAAAAGGTTATGTCGGATAGCTGTTGGTGTCATTTGGAATGAGGGTGGCGTTCCATTTTTACCAGAGAGGAGTAATAAACAGACTTGGTCGGGCTTGATTGAGGTGGAGATCATCAGGTTATAATATATTTCCGATTCCTGCAGGCCTGCTTGGTAAAGCGATTTCTTAATCATCCTTATCTGGTCATTAGCGTAGTTCGTAAACGAGAACAGGCACTTAGGAATAAACTCCCTAAGTGCCTGTTTGTATTTGGTGCCCGGAGCGAGAATCGAACTCGCACAGCCTTACGACCGAGGGATTTTAAGTCCCTTGCGTCTACCAGTTCCGCCATCCGGGCAGTGCACTGTTTGTACCATAGAGCCGTTTTGTTTGTCAATTGCCAAAACGGTGTATTTTATTTATGGAATATATAATATCTTTATTTGAAAAAAATAAATGAATACAGCATGTTGAAGTTATCAATGGTGATGCTTAATCATCGCTTAGCTGTTAGCAGGAAAGAGCTGGATTTTGAGATCTCTCCTGCCTCATGAACGTATAAGGGCCGATTGGTCATCATTCAAGATTTTGAAATTTAAAAAATCATTGACGCATGACGTACTATGGCCAGCATTTCCCGCACTGCCTGGTCGAGGCCGACGAAAACCGCTCTGCTGATGATGGCATGGCCAATGGAGAGTTCTTCAATGGTATCGAGAGATGCAATTCTGGAAGTAGTCTGGTAGTCGAGACCATGTCCGGCATTCACCCGCAATCCCATCTGGTAGGCTTCTTCAGCAGCCGAGGCAATGAGTTGGTACTCTTCTTCTCTTTTCTCTTCACTTGTGGCATCGCAGTAGCGTCCGGTGTGGAGTTCCACATAGGTGGCTCCAATTTCCAGGGCTGCTTCGACTTGCTTGTGTTCCGGGTCGATAAAAAGTGAGACGGGAATTCCTGCCTTGCTCATTTTGCTGATGGTCTTGGCAAGTTTCTTCTTTTGTCCTGCAACGTCAAGACCGCCTTCGGTAGTCAGTTCCTGGCGTTTTTCCGGCACCAGGGTGACCATATCAGGTTTGAGGGCCAGGGCAATTTCGATAATTTCTTTGTTGGCTCCCATCTCCAGATTCATTTTGGTCTTGATTGTTTCCCGCAGCAGTCGGACATCACGGTCGTTGATGTGGCGTCGATCTTCACGCAGGTGGACGACAATTCCTGCAGCGCCGGCAAGTTCACAGATTGCTGCGGCTGCTACAGGGTCTGGTTCGTTGATGCCACGCGCCTGCCGTACTGTAGCAACATGATCAACGTTAATGGCTAGGTGTGTCATTTTATTACTCCTGGAGGATTGTAACTGATTAATCAGGCTGGTTTCCAGTGCCCACATGTCTTCAGCCTCTTTTTCGGAACGCTCATGGTCGTAACCGAGCAGATGCAGCAGCCCATGGGTAATGAGCCAGGTCAGGCGATCGTGCAGTGAAACATGAAGGCTGAGGGACTCCTTGTGAGCTGTCTCTACAGAGATGATGATATCACCGAGTTCTTGAACAGGTAAAAAACTGAGACAAGAATCCGCTTCATCTGCAAAGGGGAAAGAAAGGACATTCGTTGGCCCTTTTTTTCCACGATAATGGTTGTTGAGCCAGCTTATTTCCTGGTCATCAACGAAAAGCACACTGACTTCATGAGTTGCCACACCGTTCTGGCGCATGAGCCATGCCGTGCGTCGCTGCAGAAGTCGCCTGTTCAGGCGGAATTTGTTGGTGTCGCATTTTATTGTAAGAGTTGCCGGCATGTCACTGTAGGGATAGCGGAGAGTGTTTAGCGTTACGCATTATCGGGTTTGAGAACGGGGGGCTGCAGACAGGCGAGGGCGTATATTTTTGCTCCCCGAATTCTTTTCATAGGCGCCGATAATCTTTTGCACCAAGGGATGCCTGACTACATCCTGTTTGGAAAAATTGCAGAACGAGATACCGTCGATTCCTTGTAAAAACTTTTTTGCCTGCAGCAATCCGGATTGTTCTGCACGTGGCAGGTCAACTTGAGTGACATCACCGGTGATTACAGCTAAGGAATCGAATCCGATCCGGGTCAGGAACATCTTCATCTGTTCTCTGGTGGTGTTCTGGGCCTCATCAAGAATAATGAAGGCATCACTCAAGGTCCTCCCGCGCATAAAGGCGAGAGGGGCGATCTCAATGATGCCTTGCTCTATAAAGCTGGCACTTTTTTCGGCTCCGAGCATGTCGCTCAGGGCATCATAAAGCGGCCTTAAGTAGGGATTGACTTTCTGGGCAAGGTCACCGGGGAGGAAACCGAGTTTTTCTCCGGCTTCTACTGCAGGGCGGGTGAGGATGATGGACCTGACCTGGCCGCTGTTCAGGGCGGAAACAGCCATAGCCACAGCCAGGTATGTTTTCCCGGTTCCTGCAGGTCCGATTCCAAAGACAATGTCATTATTGCGAATGGAATCAATATAGGTTTTCTGATTTTGGGTCTTGGGAGAGATGATACGATTCTGGGCAGTGATGTAGACCTTGTCCAGAAAGATTTTATCGAGACGACAATTTGGAGTTGCTTCAAGAACACGCTGACCGAAGGCAAAATCTGAACTGTAGATCTTGAACCCTTTGCTGAGGAGTCCATAAAATTGTTCGAGCAGATTAGCGGCCAGATCCACCTCATGATCAAGCCCAATGAGGTGGATGCCATTTCCCCGGACATGAATTTGAACTCCGATACTCTGTTCAAGTGAGTGCAGATTCTTGTTTAGTTCTCCATAGAGGATACCCGCAAGATTATTATCGGGAAAACAAAGATCCCTGCTCAGTTGCTTGCCTGCCATCTGTCAGTCGGCCTTTTAGTATATGAGCGTTCACAGGCATGGGAGTTTTCAGAGATCCAGTACTTGTGAACGCTTACAGGTTGTTAGATGGAGCGATTCCTGGTTGTCAACGCTCGATAATTTACTTTTTCTTCGCGAGTTCCTCGTCGATGATTTTCTGAATGGCAGGAAGGGTACGCTCCTTTAACAGCATACCATTAATAATAATGGTTGGAGTTCCCCTTACCCCTGCCTCCTGAGCATCAAAGACATCTTTCGCGAGTTTCTGCTGAATTTGAGGTGAGGCCATATCTTCTTTTAATTTTTTTACGTCAAGCTCAAGTTTGGCGGCAATGGTGTCAATTGAGGTGGCATTGAGCTTAGGTGTCTTAAAAAGAGCGTCATGAAATTCCCAGTATTTACCCTGGTTGCCAGCTGCAAGTGCTGCAAGTGCTGCAGGTTGAGCAAATTTATGGAAATTCAGTGGTAAGTTTTTGAGTACGATTTTTACTGTGTCAGGGTTATTCTCAAGCACCTGCTCGAGTAGCGGCACTGCTTTGCCGCAATGGGGTCACTCAAAATCCGTAAAAACGGCAATGGTCACAGGTGCATTTTCATTTCCGAGAAAGGGTGAACCTGTAGTGTCAATATTGACTATAAAACTCACTGAAAGATCGGAAAAGCTTTTTTCGGTCTGGTTAATGAGAAAAAGTTTCTCTCCACGGGGAGCAATGTCAATGGCCGAGACACCTTTAGCAACGGGTATGGCACCAAGAAGTTCACCGTCGGCAGTATAGGCCAGAACTTTTTCCTGATCGGTAAGAATGAAAACCCGTTTTCCGTCAAGAGAATAGACAATATCCAAAGGTGTGCTTGGCAGTTTCCAGCTTTTTTCCACTTGCCACTGAATTTTTGACGCCCCTTGGGTATCGGTCGCGGCAAAAATGAGGGAAGGTGAGAAGGAAAGCATGAGTAGAGCACAGGCTGTGAAGGTCTGTTTGTACGTCATTGGTTCCTCAATTCTAGAATTGATGTTTGATCCGGCGCAGAAGGTTGATAGTTGTAATCATCATATCCGGCCAGGAAGTGGATAAAAATGGTAGGATCATGATACAATAAAATCCTTTCCAATATGAGGAACGATAATAGTCTCTGTGAGGTTGTTTGGCAAGCCGCTTAAGAAAAATGATCCCGTTGTTGTCAAAATTACTCGGTGGAAAAGATGATTTTTTTTTACTCCATAAGAGTATCGGTCTTGACTGGGAGCTGGATGTGAATTAATTACTAAGAGGTTATCTGGTATTTCTTTGACGGTCTGGCACATGCTGATATGTCTTTGTCAGAGAACTACTGGATTGTATGGTGAAAATATCTGATATGCGAGGGTGGCGGAATTGGTAGACGCACTGGTCTTAGGAACCAGCGCCTTGTGCATGGGGGTTCGATTCCCCCCTCTCGCACCAAATATTTCTTTTTATTTCGTATAAGCATAGTCAATTAGTGTCCTGATGGTGATTACCACTCAGGTACAGAACGGCCTTGAAGGGTAACGCTCTTTTCGGTCGATCAATAGCTTATAATTTTAAACTAATCTGAGTCTGAGAGACGGGTTCTCAAATTAACTGAGTAAGAATCTTAATAAAGGATGGATATGATGGAAGTAGTTGTTGAAGATGTCAGTGCACTTACAAAAAAGGTGACCATAACCTTGCCCAAGGATGGTGTTCAGAAAAAATTGGAGAAGGCCTACAACAAGCTACAGCGTGAAACCAAGATAAAGGGGTTTCGCCGTGGAAAAGTGCCTCGTTCCGTTATTATTAAGAATTTCAAGCATCAGGTAGAGAGCGAAGCTGGTGAACAGCTCGTTCAGGATAGTTATTTTGACGCCATTGAAAAAATTAATATTGATCCTGTTGTTCATCCTGAAATTTCCGAGCCGGTCTTCAAAGAAGACGGTACCTTTGAATATGTGGCTAATGTCGATATCAGACCTGAATTTGAGCTTGGTGAATACAAAGGGATTGAGGTAGAGAAAGTTTCTAATGAGGTGAGTGATGCCGCAGTAGAGGTAGAGATAGAGAGCCTACGTCAGGATATGGCACCACTTCGTTCAATTACTGACAGAGCGATTGAAAATGGAGATGTTGTCGTTGTTGATTTTGAAGGGTTTCACAACGGAAAGGCCATGAAAGAGGTCAAGAACGACAATTACTCTATAGATGTCGGTTCTGGCAGGCTTAGTCCTGAATTTGAAGAAAAGCTTGTGGGAATGAAGAGTGGGGAAGAGGCCAGTCATGAAGTGGAGTTTCCTGCTAAATATCCCAATCCTGTCCTTGCCGGAAAGAAGATAGAGTTTCGGGTCAAAGTAAAAGACATAAAAGAGCGTGTTCTTCCAGAACTAAATGATGAGTTTGCTAAAGACGTTGACAGTGAATACAAGACCCTGGCAGATTTACAGAATGCGATTCGGGAACGTTTGCAGAAGGAAAAAGGTAACCGTGCAGAGGGGGATATTACCGATCGCATCATGCTTAAGCTTCTGGAAAATCATGACTTTGAAGTTCCTTCCCGACTGGTCCGTTTTGAAATTGAGGAGATGATCAAAAACACTGAGAAATCTCTGCAGCAGAGCGGTATGGATCTGGAATCCGCCGGGATTAATCGTGAGGACCTGGTAGGGAGAAATAAAGAAACAGCAGAAAAAAGGGTCCGCGGTGATTTTATACTGAAAAAAATTGCCGAAGTCGAAGCAATCAAGGTCAATGATGAAGATTTGGATCGTGCCTTTAAGCGTATTGGTGATCAGTACAATATGCCCATTGCCCAGGTGAAAGAATATTTTCAAAGCCGTGATGATTTGCTCCCATTTATGAATGAGATATTAAATGAAAAAATCCTCACCTTCCTTCGAGAGAATGCCAAATTTGTTGAGGCGTCTTCTATGGCTAAAGAAGGAAATATAGAAGAGAGTGCAGATTGATAGAAGGTCTGCGTTTTTAATAGTTTTTTAGAAAGAATGATTGGGCAGGGAAAACTTGCCTGATCAGACTGCGTAACTGAACGACTGCAGCTGCCCGCGAGGCCTCTGCAGTCGTGTTATTTAAGGAGAAGGGAAAATGAATCTTGTACCAATGGTTGTAGAGCAGAGTCCCCGAGGGGAACGAGCCTTTGATATTTACTCCAGACTTCTGCGGGAACGGATCATTTTTCTGGGAACATCGGTGGGTGATGAAGTGGCTAGCTCTATTATTGCTCAGCTCCTTTTTCTCGAGGCCGAGGATCCTGATAAAGATATCACTTTTTATATCAATTCTCCTGGTGGCTCGGTCACGTCTGGACTGGCCATTTACGATACCATGCAATATGTAAAATGTGATATCGCTACCCTGTGCATGGGCCAGGCAGCTTCCATGGGTGCATTGCTGCTGGCTGCAGGTGCTGCCGGTAAACGGTATTCCTTGCCAAATTCCAGAATTATGATTCATCAACCAATGGGGGGCTTTCAGGGACAGGCCACTGAAGTAGATATCCACGCCAGAGAAATTCTGCGTATGCGTGATGATTTGAATAAAATTCTTTCGCTCCATACAGGACATACAAAGAAAAAAATCCAGTCTGATACGGACCGTGATAATTTTATGAGTCCGACAGAGGCAAAAAAGTATGGTATAATAGATACAGTTTTATTGAAACGACTTGATCCTGTAGAGGAAGATTGAAATGGACGATTTTGAAAAAAGAGAAAGTAACTCCCATTGTTCTTTTTGCGGAAAAGGCCAGGATGAGGTTTCCAAACTTATAGCTGGTCCTGAAGTCTATATTTGTGACGAATGTATAGATCTTTGCATTGAGATTGTCAAAGATGAAGATGTCTCCGATGTCGCTAATGGTGGTGATCTCAAGGCAGGTGCCCTTAAACCCATGGAGATTAAGGCACACCTCGATGAGTATGTGATTGGTCAGGAATTTGCCAAAAAGATCCTTTCTGTTGCAGTTCATAATCATTACAAACGGATCGAGGCACCAACGTCTGATGATGCAGTGGAACTTCAGAAAGCCAATATCATCCTCATCGGTCCTACAGGAAGTGGAAAAACTCTGGTGGCACAGACCCTGGCCAGGGTTCTTAACGTTCCCTTCTGTATGGCAGATGCCACTACACTTACCGAGGCCGGGTATGTGGGAGATGATGTGGAAAATATTCTGGTGAATCTCCTCCAGGCTGCTGATTATGATATAGACCGGGCCGAACGTGGTATAATCTATATCGACGAGATCGATAAAATTGCCAGGAAATCTGACAGTCCCTCGCTAACCCGTGATGTCTCCGGAGAAGGTGTACAGCAGGCCCTGTTGAAAATTATCGAAGGTACCGTGGCTTCCATTCCTCCGAAGGGGGGGCGCAAGCATCCACAGCAGGAACTTGTGAAAATAGACACAACCAATATCCTTTTTATCTGCGGAGGTGCCTTTGTCGGTTTGGATTCGGTGGTCAAGAGACGCAAAGGAACAAAATCCATGGGCTTTGGTGCCAAAGTCGTCAGTGACAAGGACGTAAAAATCGGAGAACTTCTGGAATCGGTTCAGCCCGAAGATCTTCTCAAATTCGGACTTATTCCAGAGCTGGTTGGGCGTCTTCCTGTCATTGCCACCATGCAGGAGCTTGTAGAAGAGGATCTGGTTCGTATTCTTAAAGAACCCAAGAATGCTCTGACTAAACAGTATGAGCGGCTTTTTGAATTTGAAGGTATTCGCCTGCGTTTTACAGAAGGGGCGTTAACTGCTATTGCTAAGAAAGCGTTAAGCCGTAAATCCGGAGCGCGTGGTCTCCGCTCGGTGATTGAGGCTGCCATGCTTGATGTCATGTACGACCTTCCGTCTCAGGAAAATGTACAGGAGTGTGTCATTAGCGAGCAGGTTATTAACGATGGTGATTACCCTGTGATTCTGTATGAAAACATTTCAGAAGATAAACGTCTGGGAAGTGCTTGAAAAAGAATTATCATGAGGGATATGGTCCCTTAATTTATATAAATATTGAGGCAAAATGAATACCAGCCTATACCCGCTTATGTCACTACGTGACATTGTTATTTTCCCACATATGGTTGCTCCTTTGGTAGTGGGAAGGAGTAAGTCTATCCATGCCCTGGAAGATGCCATGGAAAAACGAACCGAGATCTTTCTTGTCGCTCAACAAGACTCCAAGGTTGATGATCCTGAAGAAAGTGAGATCTACAAGGTTGGTACGCTGGCTGTGGTAATGCAGCTCCTTCGCCTGCCTGATGGAACGATCAAGGCCTTGGTTGAAGGCAAAAGAAGGGCAGAGGTCGTTTCGTTTTTACCTCACGACCAGTTTATGCAGGCTGAAGTTCGCATCCGTGAGGATGTTGATGAGGATATAAGGGAGACTTTGGTCTTTGTTCGTCAGCTGCGCACAAAGTTTCAGGATTTTGCAGATCTTAACCGAAAGATACCACGTGAGGTACTTAAATCGATCGAAACCATTGAGGATCATGGAAAACTGATCCATGTGGTCAGTGCCCATCTTCCTTTGAAATCCGATGAAAAACAAAGCATTCTCGAGATTGACTCTCTATCACAGAGAATTGAAAAGATCCTTGGCTATATTAACCGGGAAATCGAGCTTTCCGAACTGGAAAAGGACATCAATGCCAGAGTGAAAAAGCGCATGGGCAAGACACAGCGCAATTATTTTCTCGGAGAAAAGGTTAAGGAGATCCAGACTGAAATAGGCCAGAACGATGGAGGGCTGGATGAAATTGGTGAGCTGGAAGCACTGGTTAACAAGAAAAAGTTGCCTGAAAATGTGCGTAATCAAGCAACCAAGGAGTTGAAAAAGCTACGAAACATGCCTCCTATGTCGGCAGAGACTACAGTTGTCCGTAATTATATTGACTGTATTGTTTCTCTTCCCTGGGGCAAAAAGAGCAGGGCACGCCTGGATATTAACAGGGCTGAGAAGATTCTTGATGAAGATCATTACGGCCTTGAAAAACCCAAGGAGCGCATCCTTGAATATCTTGCAGTACAGGCTCAGGTTAAAAAGTTGCAGGGACCTATACTTTGCCTTGTAGGACCTCCAGGTGTTGGTAAGACCTCCATTAGCCGCTCTATTGCCAGGGCTATGGGAAGAAAATTTGTACGCCTTTCCTTAGGAGGTGTACGGGATGAGGCTGAGATAAGAGGTCATCGACGAACCTATGTAGGTGCCATGCCTGGAAAGATTATTCAGTCCATGCAAAAGGTCGGGGTTGCAAATCCTGTTTTCTGTCTTGATGAGGTAGACAAGATGAGCACTGATTTTCGAGGTGACCCATCTTCTGCACTTCTTGAAGTCTTGGACCCCGAACAGAATTACGCATTTAATGATCATTATCTGGATCTTGATTATGATCTTTCGGAGATCTTTTTTATCACTACTGCCAATAATCTGGAAGGGATACCTTTACCTTTACAGGACAGAATGGAGATCATTCGTCTCAATGGCTATACAGAGGAAGAGAAAGAAAAGATTGCCGAGGAATTTCTTATCCCCAAACAGTTAAAGGTAAACGGGTTTAAACCGGACGACATCACCATGACAGATGGTGGAATCATGGAGATTATCCGTTGTTATACAAGGGAAGCAGGAGTGAGAAGTTTCGAGCGAACAATTGCCTCGATATGCAGAAAGATAGCGCGGGACCGGCTGAAAAAGAAGGCAACAGACAAGAAATACAAGATTACTGCCCAATCAGTACTGAAATACCTGGGTACACCCAAATATCGTTATGGTTTAGCCGAAGAGCGTGATGAGGTCGGCTTGACCACAGGGCTTGCCTGGACCTCTGTTGGCGGAGAACTTTTGCAGATTGAAGCTACCCTTATGCCCGGTACCGGAAAGATGACCGTGACCGGCAAACTTGGGGAGGTTATGCAAGAGTCTGCTCAGGCGGCACTCAGTTATGTCCGTTCTCGAGCCATGCGTCTTGGTTTATGCACTGATTTCTATCAGAAGTTAGACATCCATGTGCATGTACCCGAAGGTGCTATCCCCAAGGACGGTCCTTCAGCCGGGATTACAATTGCCACAACTCTAGTTTCAGCTATTCTCAAGCTGCCTGTGAGACACGAGCTAGCCATGACCGGAGAGATCACTTTGCGTGGCAGAGTATTGCCCATAGGTGGCCTTACTGAAAAATTGTTAGCAGCGAAAAGAGGCAATATCACGGAAGTTATTATTCCTAAGGCAAATGAGAGAAATCTCGAAGATGTTCCTGCCAAAATTCGCAAGAGCCTTGTCATCCATTGTGTAGAAAATGTTGATGAGGTACTGGAAAGAGCGCTGGTTTTGAAAGAGGAAGAAACTCTGTTTAAAGATGTTCCGCTGGCTAGTGTGTATGGCGATTTCACAGTGTCTTCACATAATACACAACAATGACTTTTTTGCTTGACGCCTCAGGGTCTTCCTGTTAAATAGATGTCCACATTGAGTGACGGGGCGGTTAGCTCAGCTGGGAGAGCATCGGCCTTACAAGCCGAGGGTCACAGGTTCGATCCCTGTACCGCCCACCATTCAATCTGATTCTTAGGAGCGGTAGTTCAGCTGGTTAGAATACCGGCCTGTCACGCCGGGGGTCGCGGGTTCGAGTCCCGTCCGCTCCGCCAGAAAATTCAAGGGTTTAGCCGTCATGGCTAAACCCTTTTTTTGTTTCAGGTTGGCCGACAAGCGGGCCTTTCTTGACAGATGAATAAAGTCGAATACAAAAAAGAATGTAGTGTAGCCAGTGGAACTCTATTAGAGCTCATTTGGGAAAAACATCACCGTTAGATTAGCGTCATTGACATCTGATGTGCCGACACTTCCTTTACACACCAGTCTGATTGTTGTTTCGCCAGCCTCAGTGACATTAAACCCTCTTGTCGCCCCAAATGGAATAAGCTTAACGGCCGAGATAGTATTGCCGCCACCTATGATAGCGGCAGTGTCGTCATGTGAAGTGGAATCTTTCGTAATGCTGCATATCACTTTAGAATTGGTGACGTCATGCAAGTCTATATAGCCACTCGCGTTGGCAATAATTATCCCGGTACTCGTTAACTTTGCTACAATCTGGCAAATAGTGGCCTCCGTAAGCGTCAATGATACCTGACCGTTTGTACTATTGAAAGCAGCGACTGTGGGGAGAGATGTCTTACCTAATGGAACAACGACAACTTTGTCCTGGGCGAAGACATGTCCGCTGGTAAAAACAGTAAAGATCAATATGAACATACATAATAAGTTTATCATTTTCTCCCCCTGTTCAAAGTTAGTGCATGGCTATGCACTAACTTTAGATATTTCCTGACCAACCTGTTAACCTATATTTCTTGATTTATTTAATCATATTTGAAATAAATCTTACAGGAAATTTAAAAAACCTATCAGGAAGAGGTCGTGGTGTCCTTATCCCCTTAAAATAGTACCAGCACAACTTGGAGAAATTCGACATACTATCAATCCGAAATGGAGGTTGTAGTATGCGAGAGAAACAACTTTCAGGACGTGATGATATACTCAAGGTTCAGATATAGGTAGAAAGGAGTCCTTATAGTAGCCAAAGTCTGCCGTGAATGTGGTGTGAGTCAGGGGGGGGATAATTGGAAAGCCAATACAAGGTATGAATGTCTCTGACGGAACTCGCTCAAAAGGATACTCTGCGCGAAAAATGGTGAGTTTTCCAATTGTGATTGGTTCTTAACAGGGGCTGCTGACATGTCACGCCGGATGGAGCTTGGGAAAGTCCGTCCGCTCATCCTGGAAAATCCAGGGGGTAACGATTATGGATAGCTATTTTTGTAAGTAGACAGGCGGGGTCCTGTTTGCAGACATCTTGAAAAGGAGAGTGTTGGTCGGGTTAAGTCTGCTATATGTGTTTATTCCTCGTCCTTGGTTTACCGAGTCCCACAGCTCCATAGAGCTGAGTCAGGAAGATTGTTGTATTTTCAGATGGATTTATAAATTCTGCGCCATATTTCCTGCCCTTGACCATCCTGATCTTGATCTGTTCTTTCATCCTGAAATTCAAACCGATACGACAACTGACCAGTAGCTCATCACCAACTGAATATTCTCCTTTTGATACCATGAGCAACCCACCAGGGCTAATATCAAGAACAAGACCGTTGTTACTATTGCCTGTCGCCAGATCACGACAATAGAGCTTGATATCTTCATCGAGGATCTGGCCTCGATTGATTCGCATGTGCTTTCTCTTAGCCACATTAATTAAATCTTTATCTATATCAGCCTCTTCCAGGGTGATATCCGGAAAGTCTTCGTCCATTTCGCTGCCGATATTCGTCGGTGCTGTTGCAGACGGTCTTGAAGTTGCTGTCATGATCTTTTCGTCCCTTCCAGGAGTGGAAGGGACTGACTCTTTAATCCTGATATTCTCTTCTTTATTTTTTGCCGATTTAAGAAATTTAAAAAAGCCCATATATAAAACCTAGTTATTAAGTTGTTCGTTAACCATCTTTCGTTTTGATGAGATGAGGTGTTTCATAAAACTAGCACGGTAGATTTATAGCAATCAGCTGTAAAGGTGACAGATTAGTGCTTCAACCCTGTCTTTTCAGTGTGTCTAGCCGTACGCCCTTGTGTCTAGAGTATCAAAACAGAAACTTAGATGTCAAAGGTTTTACACCGTGCCGTTGAAAACCCTTTTGCGGCGGTCAGTTTCAGTAGCAGTATTGGGAGAGAGGGCAATAGTAGCAGGAATGCAATGCTGTTATGTGCAAAATGAATTGGTTTGTTGTCAGTACCAGCTATTCATTTGATCTTTTAGTTTGGAAGGTATAACTATGCGCAGTTGAGTAGGTTCTATCTTGTTGGATATATTGTAAAATATGATATATCTGTTTTCTGCGGTATTACGTTGTTGTCCCTATCTTGTCTTTAAATTTTTCATTTACCTGATAAACAAAGGCAAGAACCTCGGCAACTGTCTGGTAGAGTTCTGTCGGGATCTCATCACCGAGCTTGATCTTGGAAAGAAGTTCGACCAGATTGGGGTCTTCCTGGATATGGACACCAGCTTCCCGGGCTGTTTCAATGATGCGACGGGCTACTTCTCCCTTGCCGCTGGCGACCACCTTAGGTGATGATCCTTTCTGTTGATCGTAAAGAATGGCGACTGCCTTTTCAACTTCCTTTTTCTTCATATGCTATACCTTTGTATCCAGCATGGACTCACCTTCTGGAGCCAGCTGTTGAATAAGTACACTGGCTGGATCTCTGGCCGTGGCGGAGAAGCTGAGTTCAAGAAGATCCGTGGAGCTGAGGTTATTTTTCAGGTCATTCTGGTACGCTCTGGTAAATTCTTTTTTTTCTTCTGATTCGCAGGCAAAATGTATAGAAAGGCCATTCTTGCTCGGGGAGAAATGGATTTCTATGTCGCCAAGTGGGGCGAGACTCAGGTGCAACGAAAATCGAAAGAGATTGTCCTCGCCTTCAGATTTGTAACCTGACTGATCCTTGTCAATAAGGAGATATCCGTGGTCAAGAAAGGGCAAGGGAAGCGAATAAAGGAAAAGGTGTTCTGAGTTTAATTTCAATCGAGGAAACTGATGCAGTTCAAGAGTCTCAAAAAGCCGATTTGTGGTTTCAGCAACCGTTTCCGCGTTCTTGAGAAGTACCGCAATCTTTAAGAGAGCAGCATTTAACGTTTCTACTCCACTCGTACTGTCGTCTTTTGCCAAAAGGGCATCCAGAGAAAGACCAAGGCGATCAATGAGTTGCTTGAGAACTGTTCCGCTATCACTGATTCCTAAAGGATACTTTTGCAGACTGTCAATGCTTTGCTGGCCTTTTTGAGAGGAGGTGCTGCCAGTGTGGAGAAGGGCTGAAGAGGGGGGGGGTAACGATTGAGAAAAGCCTGTTATATCAAGATTTTTTCCAAGGAGTGTTACTGTCCGGCCAAAGGTGGATTGAGGGGCATCGGAAATTATTTTGAGCTCTACGAGGGGAGTAGTCGTCAGCACCTGCAGTTTGAGTTTAATGCCTGCACTTAGGACGTCCGTATCACTTTGGGCAAGTATTTTTTGTCCATTGATAATTAGAAAAACACGGTTGCTCCCAGCAGATTCCAGGACCGTAGCCGTGAATATCTGGCCAGATCGAGTCTGATGCTGGGATTGTTGTCTGGCATCGGAATCAGATGTGGAAGAACCAACCGGTTTAACAGGTGAAAGTGGTTTGATTGTATTCATATTACTCTTTCGGTCCCCATCTAACCATTCTTAACCTTTTAATTGTTGGGAACCTTGGGAGCTGTCCGAAATTACGTTGAAAAAAATAAAATATGTATTGAGTTAAAATAAGATTCAGTTGCTTGTCTGTATTCGTTCTCTGAGTTGCATCCGTTGTTCCTGGAGACAGTTGGAGATAATGGAATCTCTGTGTTTGGAAGAGACATGGTCAAAGTGAAAAGCGACCTGGTAATGACCTCGGCGTAACCGTTTTGATCTGATAACGTGTGCTGCACATTCTATGGTGGTCTTAGTGTGTTTCAGAGTGATTTCAATTTGGATTCGATGGTTGCTTTTCGGTTGATCAGGAAGGATGGCGAGAACTCCACTTCCGGATAAATCGAGAGTCTCACCCTTAAGCATCCAGTAATGACTCCGATCTTCTGCAGGGCCTGGTTCGTAAGTTAATTTAATAGGCATCCTGGTGTCGACTCGGAAGTATTCTCTTAAACTGGATGGATCGACAGATTTTTTGGCAATAAGCTCAAGGGTGCGATCCCCATTAATATGTAAAATTTTTGCCGTGATGGTAAGTGATACATTTTCTCCTTTAATGGAGATGGGACAGTGTCGACTTATGTCAATGTTAGAAGGAAGGTGTTTGGGAGGAAAGACCAGAAAAAAATTAGGGGCAAGTGATTCTTTGTAAATGCATTTTAACCGAATTGTTTGGCCTTCTGTGGTTGAAATGTCAATTTCAGCACTAGCACTGTCGATTATTTTTTTTACGATATCTGTGATTGAGGAATCCACTGCGAAATGCCTTTATCAAGGGATTTGGGAATGAGTAGGAATAGCTAATTATGATTTCAGGAACCTTTGACTTGGACCTTTAGTCGTAAGAGGCGCCTTTGAGACATCAGGCAACAACCTATGATTTTATCACGATCTTCATCTTCAATATGATCAAAATGGTAGGCGGCATCCCAGAGGTTATCTGTGAGTTGAGAAATGCGTACCGGTGAAGCAAGGGTAGGGACAACGGTCATTTCAACTGTTGGTAACGCCAGTTCCAGCCTAACCTGAGTTCTGGCTGGAGGAGCTGTTGTAAAACTTGCCCGTAGGCCACTGCCGCTGAGGTCAACCGTTGTTCCCATGATTTTCCAAGTGTCCTCAGGAATTCCAAATCCTTCAGGAATAAGAGATTTGATGACAATTGGGACGGTGCAGTCCACTCGAAAATACTCACGCATCTGTTCATGGCTGATGGTTTTCAGGGGAACCATGTCCAGCGTCTGGTCATTGACAACCTGGATAATTTTGCCTTCCAGAGATACACTTTTACCACCGAGATCCAGGTTGATGAGACAGGAGGTGTCCAGGTCAATCTTGTTTACAGGAAGGGCTCCGGGGTTGAATAAAAGATTGAAGTGAGTAGTCTGTGTTTTTTTTAGTACACACTGAATAAGTAGTCTTTCATCCGCACCAAGGACAGGTAAAAAAAGACGGACAGGTTTGTCGTCTGAAATTTGTGAAAAGAAGTTATTTAAGTCTATCACGAGTGATCCTTGAGGCAGTTTGAAATATTGTATGATTAAAAAGTTACTGAAGGTCTGTGGTAATCAGGAATTCTTAAAGTTGTTATGATTCTGAACCACTTATAATCATAGCTACTTTATCATCTATAAAAATTTGTATCAAGATACTATCTGAAAAATGAACACTAACACACCATCCATTCCGATATTTTCCTGTCGCAGGGATCAGCAAGTTAAAAAGAGTAATCAGGCGAGTGGGGATTATCTTACTGTAATAATATATAATTATAAAAAAAGAGAACTTATTTTTAAAAATATGCATTTTATCCTAAAGCTCTCATAACCTCTTGTCGATATGTACGGTAAGGGTAAAACCACTGATTGCTTTCACCCGAGGCAATAACTGAAAAAAAGTCAACTTTAAAGGAGGAAAAAAACTAGTAGTACAACATAAGTCGTAAGCGGGCAAGGACGCCCAATCTATCAACTTCATGGAGGATAAACCATGGCATTAACAATTAACACAAACGTCGCATCCCTCAACGCCCAACGTAATCTGGGTACCTCTCAAAGTAACCTCAACAAATCAATGCAGCGCCTTTCTTCAGGTCTGCGTATTAACAGCGCTAAAGACGACGCTGCCGGTCTTGCAATTTCCGATCGTATGACCTCGCAGATTCGTGGTTTGAATCAAGCGTCACGAAATGCCAACGATGGTATTTCTCTTGCGCAAACTGCTGAAGGTGCCCTGCAGGAAAGTACCAACATTCTGCAGCGTATTCGTGAGCTGGCTGTTCAGTCTGCGAATGATACCAACAGTGCCAGTGATCGTTCTTCCCTGAATGATGAGGTCTCTCAGCTGGTGAATGAGCTGGATCGTATTTCTGAAACCACAAGTTTCAATGGAAAGAAGCTTCTTGATGGTACCATGGACAATGCAACCTTCCAGGTGGGTGCAAATGCCGGATCAAATCAGACCATCTCTTTTGCAATTGAAAGTGCACGTTCTGATGATTTAGGTGCTGACAATCTGACAACTGTAGCTGCCCAGGCTGCAGTATTCTCGGCAGGATCCTTTCAGGCTACTGCTGATACCGCTGGTGCTGATGGTAACAATATTAAAGTAAGAGTGGTGGATGGTACTGCTAACAGTACTGTGGTAACGGGTAATACTATTACTGCTACCTATCAGTTCACTGCTACGGCTTCCAATGATATGTCTAAAATTGGTGGTTTGATTAATGCTGCGAACTCTCTTGTTACTACAAATTTTGCAGCTACCGCAAGTTCGGAAATATCAATTAATCTCACTGGCGGTAACGATGCCGGGCTGGAAGGAACCAGGATTATATCAGATATCTCTGTTGCTAATCGTCAGGAAGCAGACATTACCATCGCAAGTATTACTGGTGCACTGGAACAGATTGATACGATTCGTGGTGGCTTGGGTGCCATGCAGAATCGTTTCGAATCAACCATTGCTAATCTTAACAATGTTGCCGAAAACCTTTCTGCCGCACGTTCCCGGATTCTTGATGCTGATATCGCTCAGGAAACCTCGAGCATGACCAAGCAGAATATTCTGCAACAGGCCGGTGTTTCTATCCTTGCACAAGCCAACCAGGCTCCGCAGCTGGCTCTGTCACTGCTCGGTTAAGTTACGGGCTAATCTTCTGGGGGACCGGCCTGGCCGGTCCCCCAGTTTTCCCTGAATCAACTTAACCAGTGACAGGGGGGAGGAATACCACGATGAACGTTGAAGCAATTAATGTACAGAAAACCGCTGAACTTCAGATGCGTAAAACGTCTGATCAAGTTTCTGATGCACGAAAGGAAAAAGATGATATGGCTCAAAGTGAGCCAGTTGAAAAAAAACAGGTTCAACCGGAAGAATTATTGCAGCAGATAAAGGCGTTAACCGAAGATGGTCTTTACAGTGTTCAGTTTGAAACAGATGAGCGTTCACATGATCTGGTTGTCAAGATTGTAGATCGGGCAAATGACGAAGTTATTCGCCAGGTACCTGCTGAAGAGTTGCTTCAACTGAAAGGGATTCTAGATGATTTGCGTGGCAATATCATTGATACTAAAGGTTGATTTTTGTAGGGCAGAGAGTTTTCTACTGGTTCAGGGGAGATAGATATGGCTATCACATTTGGCGGCCTGGCAACAGGCCTGGATACAAATACCATTGTCAGTGAGTTGATGAATCTCGAACGTCGACCACTGAACACCCTTGAGATAGATAAAGCTTGGTTTGAACGGCGACAGGCAGCATATGGGACATTTGATGGAAAGTTGGAAGGTTTTTTGTCTAATATTAAAAGTCTTGGTTCCAGTGAAGAATTAAGACAAAAAAACGTTTCAACCTCATCCGACACCTATTTTTCAGTCACCGCGGGTAGTGATGCCCAGGCGGGAAGTAGTTATCAGGTTGAGGTCGTGTCTCTTGCTCAGGTACAAAAAGATGTCAGCCAAGGATACGCCGATAAGAGTGCTAATAGTTTTGGTACTGGTGAACTCACGTTAAGCGTAGGAGCAAATACTCCAATCACGATTACTCTTGATGAGACAAACAATTCCCTTGAAGGGATAATGAAAGCTATTAATGACACTGACTCCGGTGTTAATGCCTCAATTATCAATGATGGAACCGACAGTCCCTATCGTCTGGTGTTAAGTGGTGAAGATGTTGCCAATACGTTTTCTCTGACTTCGAATTTGCCAACCTATAACGGAGACATCAGTGCTCAACTGCAGTCTGGTGGTTATGCCGATCAGAATGCAGCAGTTTTTGGTAGTGGAACCATTGATCTTTCAACAGGGGATCAAATCACTCTTGGTGGGGAAACTAACTCCTTACAGGATATAATGGAGGCCATCAATGGTGAAACAGGTATTACCGGTATAAGCGCTTCTATAGTTGCTGATGGCGATAATTTTGTTCTTTCCCTGAGTGATGGGGCAACAATTACCACAACAGATCTGAGTGGAGGCAATTATGATTCTTTGAGTCTGATTGAAACCCAGGGTGCTACACAGGCACACATCCGGGTCGATACAATCGATATCTATTCTAACTCAAACACCATAGAAGAAGCGATCCCTGGTTTAAGCCTGGATCTGGTCACTGCTGAAGAAGGGAAGACTACAAATGTCACAGTCTCGCTGGATGAAGCTGCGATAAGATCACAGATAGAGATGTTTGTTAAGGGTTACAATGACGTAGTCGGTTTTATTGATTCGCAATCAACAACAGAAGATTCCAACGGAGGGATTTTAGGCGGGGAGGCTACTATCAACACTGTGAAGAGACGGTTTCAAGGTCTTCTGACAAGCTTTGTAGATACAAGTGGCAATTTTTCAGCCTTATCTCAGTTAGGACTTAAAACACAAAAAGACGGAACCCTCGAACTTGATGATTTTGCTTTAGCAGATGCTATTCACAATGATCTGGGGAGTATTGAAAAGTTGCTGGTCGGTGAAGGTGAGACTGAGGGTATTGCCGCTCAATTCCAGAGTTACCTCGAAGGGATAACTGATTCCAGAAATGGACTAGAGGCTACTAATAAAAGAAGCACTGAATCGATTGTGGAAAATATTGAGAATCGTATGGAGCAGATAGAATTACGTCTGGTAAAGAGAGAAGAAACCATGCGCAATAAATTCAATGCGCTGGAACTCTTGATCAGTGGTATGAACTCACAGGGCTCTTTCCTTACACAGCAGATGGATATGCTTAACAATATGACGTGGAATAAATAATGAATCCCTATATGAACCAATACCAGAACAATCAGATCCAGACCGCATCACCTGAAAAGATTCTGATAATGCTTTATGATGGTGCTATCCGGTTTACCCGTCAGGCGATGCAGGCGATGGATGCCGGTGATAAGGCAGTTCAAGGCGAGAGGATAAGCCGAGCCATGGCCATCGTGTGTGAATTTTCCAATACCCTTGATCATGAGATAGGTGGTGAGATCGCAGCTGATCTTGATGCACTCTATAGTTTTATGACCCGTGAACTGACTAGGGCTAATCTCAAGGGAGATCGCAAGGCACTGGAAACAGTAGAGGATTTGCTTTCAGGGTTGCGGGATACCTGGGTTGAGGCGGCTAAAATTTACGCAAGGGAAAATCAGGTACAGAATGAAACCGATGGCAACAGACTTTCTGTAGCGCTTTAAGGAGGAGATGATGAGCGAGTTTGATCTTCATACTGAAAAGCTTCTCATCGCTTCGGTTGCACAGTATCGAGGGCTTTTGCAGCATGCTGAAAATCTGGTAATTATCCAGGATAGTGGCGACTACTCCAAGGTGGGCGAGCATGTGGCCAAGTTGCAGCTGTTGCAGAGTGAGGCCAGCCGACAGGACGAAGAGTTACTCCCCCTGCTTATACTCGATCTGCCGACTTGGGAAAAGCATGCTCTGTATCAGAAACGATTGAGTTGTATCAAATCAATCGTTGAATTGAACAAATTGTTGTTGCCAAAGATCCATAGTGTAATGGCGGTCACTTCAGCTGAACTCAATAAGTTGAGTGGGGGACGGAATGCTCTTGCCGGCTATACTACACGAGCAACAAAGAAACGACGTTTTTTCGGGATTGGTTAGGTTCCAGCAGAGACTGCAGAGTATATAAAAAAATAGCCAATAAGGTTTTTGAAAATTCAGACATCTGTGGTGGGGTAGATGAAAACAATAGATGTCTGGTTCAGCGAGTCCATTGAACAATATAACGATTTCACTGTAAAAACCGAGGAACTCAGGGAAAACATTGAGTTGCTTTCAATTGAGAAAATAATGCAACGGTTGGACGCAATTAGAAAATTGCAGGAAGATATCGCTGAGCGAGACGGAAAGCTTCATGCACTTATGGACTTTACCGGATCAGATGTTCTTGAAAATCCTCTTATAGGAGACTATCAACGTGCCCTTGATACCGCTATCAGGGAAACCGACAGAGTCTCATCCAAAATGCAGCTTCGCAAGATACTCCTGATGCAGAAGACAAGTAATGTACAGGCTTTTAGAAAAGACTCATTTGAGTATGTTACCGCAATAAAAAAATATAACAGTTTACTTCAATAAAGAATTCAGGTAATTGTCGGTTTTTAAGTAACTGTTCTACATCTCATATCTTTTAACATCCTCCCGATTATTCGCATGGAATCCCCAAGTTTTTATATCTCCTGAGAAAGAATGCATTTTGTGTTAGTGGGCTGAATCTTCAAGCAGAATGGAAGTAAGTCTCTGTTGCAGCTTACCGTATCATCGGTTTCACTTATAGAAAAGAAGAGACGAAACAATTTTGTTTCTTTGCAAAACATGTGTTGTACTAAAGGCATACAGGCACATTCCGCCGGTGCCCAGGAAAACCGGAGTCCGTTATGACCTGTTTGTATTGTTATTTCACCATTGGTTGAGCCAAAACCGCCGTTAGAGGAAACGAGCGTTGACGCCACGGAAGAATGGTCGAAATCCCGATCCAGTAAAAAATGTTCCTGGACAGGGCCGCCGTTGGCTGTGATTATTTCAACAGTGTCGGCAAAATTCTCTGGCAAAAAAGTCATTATACCAGTTCTGATTGAGCTGATATGTTTCTGTATTTTTGCATCAAAATTATAGGAGATAGAGATACACTCAGAATCACGCTCAACGTTTATTGTTTTGAATAATACGCCGAGTTTGGTCTGTATTTCGCTGCTGATCTCAAGTCCTGTTTTTGTCCACTGAAAATTTGGTATAACAGGTTCCAGGTCTGTTGTGCGAGTATGTTCAGTAGGAAGTTCGGCCACTAGATTACCACTGTAAAAATCTGCGCCTAAGGCAATGGATTTATAATAACCATGAGGCAGGCTACCAACTAATGCTTTATAAGCATGACTTTTAAAGGCCAGCGATTTTATGGCCAAGCCCCTGCGCATATTCAACACTAAATCAATCTGAGCGCTCTTTACAGACAAATAAATATTGTCGCTTTCCCTGTTGATTTCAAATCCGTCCTGCTCAACCATAGTAATGTTATTGCTGCCAGTTGGCTCAGATGTTGCCAGGTTCAGCTCGTGTAAAAAATCGTTAAGTTTTTTACACATAGTGTCCCAACGCTTTTTCTCGATATGTGTGCGGAAATCACTTGCCCAAAACTCACAAAGCTTCTTCCAGTGATCTTCATTGATAGTTGCAGCTTGAGACAGCTGTTTTGCAATGCGGTGACACATTGTGTTCAACCACAAATCATTTTTGCCGGTTATCGCCCAACGGGCAATGTTGTATTTTGCCTGCTTTTTAACGGGAATCGGATGAGACGCAGATGTCAGTCGTGATACTTTGCGGTCAATAGATTGGTTATTGATTCTGAGTGCCTGAGTCGGTGAAATCCATTCTATTGCAGTTTCTTCGGTAACTGAGGATAAGAGATCATGTAAACGATTCCATTCCCCCTCGCTATGTATTGAGCGTTCCTGGCTGAAGCGGCCGGGGCGATAGTCGAAAATTTCAGCATCATTACAATAGATAGGTAGAAGTGTTTCACCATCTTCTATACGTTTCTTCAAGTATTGTAAGTAGTCTGCTTTAGCGATGTCGCCGTGAGCATAATGCTGGATCTTCTGGAAGAGAATTGAATCTGCCCATAATACAGGTAAAACAGTATCAGTTGCCCCTTGAGCGTGAGTCGGAACAGCAGACATTGGCGTACCATCCAAATCCAGTGCCAAGCGTACATTGTCTCGATCCATGATAAAACCCTGGTATGCAAAATCAGCATAGAGTTCAACCAGACTGTTGGAGTAGGCCATTTCGTTCACCAATACAATATCCGGTCGACCACCAAGAATACGCACGTATTCTTTTAACCCAAGTCGCTGGTTCCAGATATTTACCTCGTAGGGAACAAGCGGAGCAATAATCTGGCTGTACCCGCTGCCAATGAGTTCACATTGTTTGGTTTTTAATAATTCTTTAAATTGTTTTATCCAGGCCGGATCAATTTGTTCAATCTGTTTCAGCGTCCACCCGGTAAGCTCAACACCTACCGGGATTGCAGTGTCTTCGATAAATCGAAGTAAGGAGTGGTAACAGATTCTGATGACATCCGGCCGATCCTCAGCAGCAATAGAAGAGAAGGCGAGATTAAGATGGAAAATCAAATAACCTTTTGGACGCATTCAAACACCTGCAAGTGAACAAACAAGTTTTGCGAGCTTTTGGGCTCCATTTGTCGATAATTTTTCCAAGGCCCTTTGTGAGTATGCTGTTGCCAGATCTGTATCAGTCATCAGTTCAATGAGCCCTTGTACGGCCGAATCAGGATCATGGCAGACGACAGCAACCCGCTCTTCTTTCAAGGCCTCAAGTTCGGGCTGATCTTTGGCCCCATACGGTGAGAAAACAACTGCTGGTATACCGTACTGCAAGACTTCAAAGAATGAGACGCCAAAAACCGTCAGTACATAGTTGCTTTGAACGATGAGCTCGTCTAGTTGTGGCGGGGCATCATGGATATGCCAGAGTAAACGCTGGTTGTCCGGGACGATTGGCGGAACTGCATAAGGTCCGCGAACCCAGTGTATTTCAGACTCAGGCGTCAACAACATGTCAAGCTGTTGCGGGAGAGTATTTCCCAGGTGAGTGACATCAGCACCGCCTGTCAGAACCAAAATACGTGGACCGGATTTCCATGGCCGGCCTGGCAGACGTTTTTGAATCAAAAAGCTGTCCCAGCCGTATTTTAATTTATTGGTGCAGGATGGTATTTTGCTCGAATCAAAATTAAAGGACGGTACCCAGACAAAATCAAGGAATTGGCAGTAGTTGACCAAGGAATCGACTCCCACCGAACGAATCTTACGTGATTGCAGCCAGGCAAAGAGTTCTTCCAGGGCAGGGGAGAGAAGCTTCGAGTAAAGATCAAAGACCACCACACGGGGGAGTCTTGCTGTTACTGCAATTTTAACGGACTGTTCCAATTCGTCTGCAGGTGAGTGGCATGAAAAACTGAAGGAGGATAACTCATCATTTTTGATGGCATCACCGATAATGAGAAATTCCGGATGGACAGTGCCGGTTTTCCTGATTGCCTGAGCCAAGGCAAGCAATCTCGCCAAATGACCAAGTCCCATGGTACTGGATGCGTGGCAAACCAGCAAAACACGTGGTATTGTCATAACATTTGCTAGATCAGGGGTTGAAGGTTGAACGAATAGATTTTAGCGGACGCAATCCATCTTCAGGATCGGCACGCCACATACGATCCGGTATCTCAGACAGGACGGGTTCCTTTTCACCATTTCCGTCTGCGGCCAAGCCATGCTGTACTTGTTTAATGACTTCACCTATCTGTTGCGGCAGCCAGCAGTGTCCGGCGTTAAATTCTTCACCTTTTCCGTCCAGGTCAAGATGGAACTCTATTGTCTCGGCATGCCAGCGATGGATGGCACGATGAATGACACCAGGGTCGATGGTATGGTCGGACCAGCCGATATTGCAGCCAGTAGCCTGGCGTAATGTTTCGATGGCTGACAAATTCGCTTCGTTATAAGGTGTCGGGTAGGCAGAGGTGCAATGGAGCAGTGTAGGCTCGTTACAGCCGTTTTGTTTCAGGATACCCACAGCATGAAGAATTTCAGCGAGATTTGCCATACCTGTTGAAAGGACTACAGGTTTGTGGGTCTGGGCACATGATGCCAATAACTCATCCCAAAGCAGCTCATAGGAAGCAATCTTGTAAAAATCGACATAAGGCTCCAGTTCTTTGACTGCCTCCAAATAAAACGGTGTGCAACTGAACTGGATATTTTTTTCTCGGCAACGATCTGCCAGGATAGGCAAAAACTGTAAAGGAAGTTCCCAGTTTTTACGAGCTCTATGCTTTTTTGATTTCTTTAATATTTCAGGGGAAAAAAGTCGGTCAATTTTAAAAAGTTGGAATTTCACAGAATCACAGCCAATTGCCGCAGCAGTATCAACGAATTCTAACGATCTGGCGATATCTTTGCCATGATTGCTGGAGACTTCAGCGATAAAAAAAGCCATCTTATTCAATCTCTACATGCAAACATGCAATTGCTTCTTCTACACGCGCTATCGCCTCTTCACGATCTGCACCCTGTACAAGAACGTAGCCAAAACGGTCAGGATGCATATGGATGATTGGCTGCATCTCACCGGGCTTGCGAAAAAAACCATACTGCAACAGCCCTGGGACGACTTTGAGAATTTCCTCACCGCTGATGGCCTTGATTCTGCCCGATTCAGGAAACCAGTATCGTATCGCTGTTGAACAATCCCATTTGGGAATCAGGTCTTCAGGGTAAACCTTCTCTCCCAGTGCATATGAAATGACAGCATCTACCAGGCTTACTCCTGTGGCAGCAGGAATCTCATGGGATGCAAACCAACCACCGGAAAGTCGTGCAGCCAGTTCAATGATGAGGGGATTACCTGCTGAATCGATAACCAGATCGCCTTTTACAATTCCATCTGTTATTCCCATGGAACGAGCACCACGCAGGATAAGATCATCAATGGCCATACGTTGCTGATCGCTTAACTGTGCAGGAATGGTCCCACCATCTTCGATGATATAAGGCTTGAATTCATCGAGCCTGGAATAATTACGTTCGGCGATAGCCGGGGTATAGCAGACATCACCCAGAATAAAACTTTCAGTGGAAAGCTGAATGCCAGGGATGAATTTTTCAAGGATAAGTCTACCGGAATCTCCCCATCTTTTGGACTCTTCAAAAGCCCAATGAAGATCGATTTTATCATCAAGCAGCAAGACACCTCTGGCCCCGCGACCATCTACTGGTTTTAAAACATAGGTTTCCTGATCCCGGTTATTCGTCAAGTCCTTTAGTTGTACAATGTTTTCAACGGGAGAAAACCAGGGGCATGGCACATCATTCTTCTGGAATTGCTGCTTCATCAGTAACTTGTCAGAGGCACATTTGGCAGCCTCAAGACTGATCGAATGCAGACCAAGTTTTTTTGAGGTCAATGCAACTGTGTAGGGAACGTCATTGGCAATGGTCATAACCCCATCAACCTGGTGGCTCTTGTTAAACTGCACTGCACTTTCTGCGGTAGCTTCAGCATCCCTGGTGGATACTATCAACACATGGTCAGCTAAAGCCAAGGCAGGGGCATCTTTCTTTACATCTGTGCCAACGATGATCAATCCACGTTTTTTTGCCGCTTCGTAGGCTGGTATCTGCTCCACACCACCCCCGATTATCATAAGTGTCTTAGCCAAGGAGATAAGTCCCCCCATTTACATTGATTGTTTGTCCGCTGATATAAGATGATTGTTCGGAACAGAGATAGACAACGGTTGACGCGACTTCCTCAGGGGTGCCTAACCGACCCACTGGAATATCTTTTGTGATTTCATTGGATTTTTTTTCATTGAGTTCAACCGCAATCATGTCGGTTTGGATGAGTCCGGGAGCGACACAGTTACAACAAATACCGTTTCCTGAATAGATTTTTGCAAGAGATTTGGTGAAATTAATAAGACCTGCTTTTGCCGCAGCATAGTGGACCTGATAGAGCCCCCCCCATTGCCCTCCAATCGATGAAATATTGACTATTCGACCAAAACTCCTGTCAACCATTCCAGGAATAACTCGTCTGGCGCAGCGTACAGCCCCCAGGAGGTTCACAGATAACATATGTTCCCATTCGGAATCACTGATCTCGAGAAACGGCTTTACTTGTGAAATCCCTGCGTTATTCACCAGTGTGTCAATTGGACCGAGCTGGCTTTCAATCGCATGAATAGCTGTATCGACGGACTGTAAAGATGAAACATCTATTTGAATCGGAATTCCCGTATGGTGTTCTGTGATTATTTCACAGGCAAGTTCTTCGTTGGTCTTATATCCAACGGCTACGCGATAACCGCTTTTCATCAAGGCCGTGGCCACAGCACGACCGATACCCCGGCTGGCACCTGTTACTAATGCGACTCGATCACTCATGCCTCACGTCCCATCCACATTTCCCCCATGTGCTGTCCGGCAAGCAATAAGGGGGTGACATCTGCTGCCGGGTCAATGGCGACATCAAGTAATACAGGGCCAGGTTGTTCCCAAAACCAGGTGAGTTTTTCCTCCATATCTTCGGCGTGCTGCAAGTGATCTGAAGCGATACCGAAACCATGTGCAATTGCCTTAAAATCCGGTGATTGAAAATCTCCGGTAATGGGATCATCTCCCCATGTTATGAGCTGAAATTGTGAGACAAGCCCCAGGCGGCTGTTATTGAGGACCAGGATTTTCACATTGAGCTGACGTTCCTGGAGAGAGGCAAGTTCCTGAATATTCATCAGCAGGGAACCATCTCCTACGACACACAAGATGGACCTCTCCGGATAAGCCATGGCTGCACCAATGGCTGAAGGCAAATCATATCCCATGGTACCATGTCCGCCGGAAGTGAGGTGTAAATGTGTGTCCGGTTTAAAGGGAAGATGACGTGCAGCCCAGTGCTGATGACAACCGACACCGGTGACAACAATTGTTTCCTGATCATTCATCAGTCTTGCCAGGTTATTCAAGATTTGGCGAGGCTGGAGAAGAGCAGAACCTTTAAGTGGAATGTCCTCAAGCTGCTGTGACTTGATGTCCAGCATTTTCTCCTGCCAGTTTTTGTCGGATTCTGTCTCTTTGACACCAATTGTATCAATGAAAGCATCACAAAAATCGACGAGATTTGTCTCCATTTTCCATGTTACATCCACTCTCCCTTCCTGGAGTTCATTAGCATCAATGTCTATCCATGCGACAGTGCCATTGGGGACAAATTGATCTACGACCGTACCGGTTTGTCTGACATCAAGACGTGAGCCCAATACGAGCAGAAAGTCACATTCAAAAACGGCACGATTAGCCACCAGATGACCAGTATGGCCAATGTATCCTAAATAGCGTTGATCCGTGCTGTCGAAGCTGCCGACCCCAAGGAAGTTCGTAACCACCAGAGCATCTAACCTGGAAGCAATTTCGGTATACTTCTCATATGCGCGTGCAGTCAATGCCCCATGTCCCAATAACAACAGCGGCCGGCGTGAGTTAACAGCTGCTTGGCTGATCTCCTTGAGCATTGTCATATCAGGCTGTGAACGTAGCAACTCGGTCTTGTCAGTTGAGGAAATAGGTGATACCTCTGGTTCATCTATTGCTTCTCTTTGAATATCCATTGGAAAATCAATAACACATGGACCCTTTCTGCCAGTAGCAGCAATGCGAAAGGCATCTGGCAGTTCTCGATATACATCTTCTGCAGAAAGCAAACATACTGAATGTTTACTGATAGGCTCTGTTATCGCAACAGTCGGGGTTTCCTGAAACCCCCTTTGTCTGATACTTTTACGAATTGTCAGATCCCCGGTCCCTATCTGACCTGTGATCAAAACCAGCGGAGTAGAATCGTAATATGCATCGGCTAAAGGCGTTATTGCATTGGTAGCACCTGGCCCAGATGTTACCATGACCACCTGGACACGACCGGTTAACCTTGCGTAAGCGAGAGCTGCGTACCCGGCTCCTTGTTCTGATTTGAAACATTCAACTGCTATTTTAGCTTTGAGACAGGCATTTATTAATGGGATAATGGTGCCGCCAGGATAGACAAACACTTTTTGTACACCATGAAAAACGAGAACGCCGGCAACCCAGTCTGATATATTCTGTTTCATAAGCACCTGATTTAAATTGATTCTCTATAGCTACGCTATTGATATTATATAAAAAACACAATATTGGCGATGACCAGACAACAAATGGCTTACGTGCAATGTGGGAGCGGCTTCAGCCGCGAACAGCACCTCATACAGTTCTAACAGAGAAGTTAATCGCATCAAGTCCTGTTCGCGGATAAATTTGGCTGCTACATGGAATTCACTTCTTTTACTTCCTTCTCTCCGCCATATTATATCCTGATTGGGATACCAACAAAATAGGGATTGCCAGGAAGATGAATATTTATATCTTTCACAGAAACAACCAAGCATTGTTACCAGACAGGGCATGAAGGATTGTTTGAATCTGTGCGTATGTTTCAGGTATAAGGTAATTTGAAATTAAATTCAAATACTGTTCATACTAACATGGTAGTTGGATAATTGTCCTAACTTATCAGTAACTCTTCAGCTTTTGGCTAAAAGGCTGATGATTGAAAACTGAAGGAAAAGATAACAAGATCAAGCTGAAATAATTGTTCGAGTTATCAGGGTGCTCAAGCTAGTATAAACTGCATTGTTTGTTTTTCGTATTGTCTTATTTTGTTATTTTAATCTGTATAGTTATGTTACTTCAAAGGTTGGATTTTATTATTTTGGAACGAATTCATTTCATGAGTGGAAACAATATTTTTTAAAAAAGCTTTGGGTTAGTTAAATAACTATTGGAATCGACAGAATAAGTGAAACAACAGGGTTTCTTTTTTTTGTGTCGAAATATCAGGCATACTTAAAATCCAGGCGGCAAACAGTTGTGTATGCGTTATAACTATAGAATACAATCGTCTTGACTTGATGATATCTTTAAGAAAGATTGACCATCTATTTTCAAAGAATCTTTTTGTGCCCTCAACTCAGATATAAAATATCTCATTTAGATATAGATACGACATAGGGAAAGGATCAGATATGAATTACCTCTTTATAGTTCCAAAAGACAACATGTACGGAATGATGACAATTCCTCCCGGAATTGTCTATGTTGCCTCTGCCCTAAAAGAATCCGGACGTACCGTGTTCGGTCTCCATCTCAACTTTGAAGAGGACCCAGAGGCAGCTATTTTGAAGTCCATGCAGGAACATAATATTGATGTGGTTTGCACGGGTGGCCTTTCTGATCAATACCTGGATATAAAGAAAATTATAAAAATTGTCAGAGAGATAAAGGCTGACGTGGTTACTATTGCAGGTGGTGGACTAATTAGCAGTGAACCTGAAGTTGCTCTTGCGGGTATCGAGGCGAATATCGGTATTATTGGTCAGGGTGAGATTAGTATCTGTGAAGTCGCAGATGCCCTTGAAACGAAGAGAAACTTACACGATATTGATGGGTTGACAATTAATAAAGGCGGACAGGTAACGAAAACCGCTCTTCGTTATGACGTTAAAGATATCGATAGTATATGTTTTCCAGATTATTCTATTTTTAATTACCAGCAAGTACCCAATGAATCGGTCTATATTTATGGCAAGCTCAAAAAGAGTTTGAATATTACTGCCAGTCGATCCTGTCCTTACAACTGCACTTTTTGTTATCATCCGAGTGGGGCACGATATGTGCAAAGAAGTATCAATAACATCTTTCAAGAAATTGATACGATGTCGCAAAGATATGAGGTGGAGCATCTCTCTGTCATAGATGAACTGTTTGCTACAAATAAAGAGAGAGTCTTCGAGTTCTGTGAAAGAATTAAAAGTTACAGTGTTACATTCAGCGTGCAACTTAGAGTCGATAGTATTTCTGAAGAAATTCTGATGGCATTGAAGGAATCAGGTTGTATCGCAATCAGCTATGGCATTGAGAGTGCTGATAATGACATTCTCTCAAGCATGCGAAAACGCATAACCATTGAGCAAATTGAAAAGGCCCTTGTCATGACCAAAAAAGTTGGTATCTTCATCCAAGGGAACTTTATTTTCGGGGATATTGAAGAGACTGTAGAATCGGCTAACCGGACATTACGTTGGTGGATGAATCATCTGGATTATGGCTTGAACCTGTACATGATTCGTGTTTTTCCAGGTAGTTACCTCTATAACTACGCTTTGGAAAAAGGAATCATTGCAGATCGATTGAGCTATCTGGAGGATGGTTGTCCTATGGTAAATGTGTCTAGGCTCAGTGACTCTGAGATGAAGGCTCTACGTGACAAAATCATTTATCTAAATGCTGAAATGGTAGGTGCCACCTATGGTATCCAGGTTTCCCGTATAACTGATGAGGGGGCCTACGATCTAACTGCCGAGTGTATGAACTGTGGCACCCTGAACAGCTTTATTAACACAAAATTTGAATATAAAAATGTAATGGGTGCAGATTCTTATTGCTGTAACCATTGCTCTCAGAAAATGAGAGTCTCTCCAGCGAACGTAGTCTCCAAAGGAACCTATAAAAATATTCTTGACAATGTTCTTGAACAGCATTTTCTGTCTTTTGCAAAACAAGGAAAGAAAATAGTTGTTTGGGGGGTGACTGAGAAATCAATCGCTCTACTCTTGAGTTCAAAATCTCTGCGTGATGCTGTTGTCGCTGTAGTGGATCGGGATTATAAGGTGAAAAACTGGATAGTTCTCGATCGGTATAAGATCGAAAATCCCGACGTGTTGCAGGATTTACCGTTTGACAGCTTAATCATAGGTGCCGCTGGCTATGAGAAACAGATCTCAGATCAGTTGTGTGCCATGGGCCTGAATGTCGATATCCTGGCTATCTGATATTACAAAGTTCATGAGAGTATTTTTGTCTGGTGTTATTGTGGGGAACAATTTTCACTTTCACAACTCTATGTTACTAAATCGATGTTAGCTTGTAACTTCACTTCATCTGGTAAGGTAATCCCCCCAAAAAATAAAGGTGTTCAAAAGTAGAATTTTCTCATAAAATAACTAAGAGGAGATTCTCAATGAAAAAATCACGGTATAGCGACAATCAAATATTAAATATACTCAAGCAAGCAGAAGCAGGAACACCTGTTTCCGAGCTTTGTCGGGAACATGGCATGAGCAGTGCGAGTTTCTATAAATGGTGGGCAAAATATGGTGGCATGGATGCCTCCCTCATGCACCGTCTCAAGGAATTGGAGGCAGAAAACAAACGTCTCAAAAAGATGTATGCTGAAGAACGATTAAAGGCAGAAATCATCCAGGAAGCAATGGAAAAAAAGTGGTGAAGCCATCTCAGCGTCGTGAGATGGCAAAGCAAACGGTAGAGAGTAAGGGGGTACCGATTCGGCATGTCTGTAACGCTTTTGCGATCAGTGAAACCTGTTATCGTTATCAGCCAAAGTTGTCCGAAGAAAACACGAAAATAGCAGAATGGCTGATCAGATTGACGCACAATCAGCGTAACTGAGGATTCGGCCTGTGCTTTTTATCTCTGCGCAATGTCAACGGTTTCGAATGGAACCACAAGAGAGTGTATCGCATCTATCGTGAGCTTGAGCTAACTCTTCGTATCAAGCCCAAGAAGCGCTTGGTAAGAGAAAAACCTGAGCCACTTGCGCAACCTGCGGCAATCAACCAGAGCTGGTCCATGGATTTCATGCATGACCAACTCTCTGATGGCCGTAGTTTTCGAACTTTCAATGTTATTGATGACTTCAATCGTGAGGGACTGTGTATCGAAGTTGATTTTTCTTTACCCTCAGAACGAGTAATTCGAGCACTGAATCAGGTTATAGAGTGGCGAGGTAAGCCCAAAGCCATTCGTTGCGATAACGGACCAGAATACATCAGTGCCAAGATCATTAACTGGGCTGAGGATCACAAAATCCACCTGAACCATATACAACCAGGTAAGCCACAACAAAATGCCTATGTTGAGCGATATAATCGCACAGTCCGTTATGAATGGCTGGCTCAATATCTATTTAAATCTATAGAAGAGGTGCAGGAATACGCTACTCGTTGGCTCTGGATGTATAATAACGAACGCCCCAATATGGCACTAGGTGGGATAACTCCAAAACAGAAACTAAAAATGGCCGCATGAAACCGCTTTACTTTTTTCTTCCCTCCCTTTTTGCAAAGGGAAGAGAAAAATAAAGCTAAGTTGATTGTTGATCAGCGTGCAATAATGACCCCTCTGGAGTAAAAACAGCGTCGAAAATTGACCCCACTATGTTACCCACTCCGTGACAATATAATCACGGAGGAAATGGAGGATGTTAGTAGTGGAGAAAATAGCAAAGATACGTCGTTATCATTTTGTAAAAGGGCTTGGAATAAAAACGATCAGCCGTCAACTCGGGATATCAAAGAATACAGTCCGGAAGGTTGTTCGCAGTGGGGTGACAGAGCATATCTATAAGCGCACAATTCA